>JAZRZT010000073.1:0-57849 GCA_045601475.1 Faecousia sp. | reverse complement strand
AGAAAATCAAGCATTATTTTACAGATTTTTCAACTATTTTTGGGGAATTTATAACCCGAGTGTCGAGATTCGTTTACATTTTTGCCTGCGGCAAAAATTATTGTAGTGACCAGTGTTTGCACTGGTCACAGCAACAGTCCAACGGACTGTTGCATTTAGATTATTCGAATCTCTCCATAAGACTGAAAAAGACCGAAACAACTAATGTTGTTTCGGTCTTTTTGGTCCGAGTGTCGAGATTCGAACTCGAGGCCTCTTGAACCCCATTCAAGCGCGATACCAAACTTCGCCACACCCGGATTTATGCTTGCGTTTCCTCAACGCCACAGTATAGTAGCATACATTGTCAGAAAATGCAAGCATTATTTTTGGTTTTTTGAAAATTTTTTAACCGCCCATGTCGGCCTTGATCACTTTGCCCAAATTCCAAAGAGAAACCACATGCTGTTCAGCCTCTTGTTTCTCATTTTCATTGGAATATTCCACATAAACTGTGTGAGCGCTGCAATCAGCGCATTCTACCTGGACATTCCAGCCACCCTCATGGACAACAAAGCCGTTGCCCCGGCAGACTGGGCAATCTTCAAGAACAAAATTGGGATTGACTTCCATAACGATACTCCTTATCGAAACACATTTTCCTGGGGATCAAAGATCTCCAGACGGCGGCACTTATGATAAGACGGTGCCAGTTCCGGCAGATATGTGCTGATCGCCAGCGGGATCTGACCGGGATTTAAGGTGGGATTTTGACAGCAAATGAGTGCCGTTGCCTTTACAGTATGCATATCTACCAAAGAAAAGTCAATACGGCGGATCATGGGAATGATATCCTGATCTTGGATGCCACTTTTGGTCTTCTTGGGCAGTACCAACGCAGGCTCTGCAAAGAGTGCATTCAACCGATCAATGATATTTTCGGGCGCACCACCGTCATATTTCATGAAGATCTCACACAGAAGCAAAGATAGATCTCTATACTTTCTGCCGCCCTCGTAGACATCTAAAACGGTGATTCCCGCGGTGAGTGCAGGATTCAGCCGAGCCTTAATCTCCTGGCAAGGCAATTCCTGGCCGTCCAGTTCAAACTCCAAAAGCTCACACTCACTCTTTACCCCCACAGACAGGGGCAGCGCAATGGACACAGAGGGTCTGGGGTTAAAACCTTGGGTATGTTTTAGGCGCAGACCTGCCCGCTTAAAGGCCCGCTGGAACAAACGCATCAGATCAAGATGGGAGATCCAAACCGCATTCCCGGTCTTCTGAAACAGCAGTCTATGCATCGCAGGCCACCTCCTCTAACAGACAGTTGGCGCCGCACCCGGCACAGCCATGACGGCAGTCTGGGGTGATCACGCCTTCGTAAGCGCGGCGTCGCTCCCTAAGAAGGAACTTCTTGGACACACCTACATCTATAGTATCCCAAGGCAGCACTTCCTCTTCCCCATAACCACGAACAGTATAGAAGTTAGGGTCAATGCCACAGGCTTTAAAGGCATCCAACCAGATGTCGTAACGAAAATGTTCATCCCATCCGTCAAGACGAGCACCCTGATTTAAGGCTTCTTCAATCACCTTGCCTACACGCCGGTCACCCCTTGCAAAAACGGCTTCCAGGCGGCTGAGGTCCGGCTCATGGTAGTTATACTCAATAGACTTGGAATAAAAATGGCTCTTGAGCAATTTGCACCGCCGCAGGTATTCCTCTTGAGTGATCTGCTGCTCCCACTGGAACGGCGTATGGGGCTTGGGAACAAAGTAAGCAGTTGCCACATGGACGCGAAGGCCGCGCTTCTTATTGGAAGCATGCTCCTTCCAGGTCTGAATGATCTTATAGACCAACTCCGCAATGGCCAGCACGTCTTCGTCCGTCTCTGTGGGCAGACCCAGCATGAAATAAAGCTTCACATTACTCCAGCCGCCGGAGAATGCGATCTGACAGGTGGAGAGGATCTCTTCTTCTGTTAGGTTCTTGTTAATAACATCCCGCAACCGCTGGCTGCCGGCTTCCGGTGCAAAAGTAAGGCCACTTTTGCGGAGCGTCTGCAGCTTTTGCATCAGTTCTCTGGAGAAATTATCTGCCCGCAAGGAGGGCACAGACAGATTAATTTTATTTTCTTTACAGTACGGGATCATTACATCCGTCAATTCCTTCAGTTCCCGGTAGTCGGAAGTAGAAAGACTAGACAGCGTGATCTCGTTATGTCCGGAGTTCTCCAAAGTCTCAACAGCCTGCCTGTAGAGCACTTCTGCACTCTTTTTCCGCACAGGGCGGCAGGAGAATCCCGCCTGGCAGAAACGGCAGCCACGAATACAACCGCGGAACACCTCCAGATTTGCACGATCGTGGACGATCTCTGTGGAAGGCACGATCATTTTAGTAGGATAGTAGGCGGTGTCCAAATTTTCGATAATGCGCTTGGTAACAGTTTCCGGCGCGCCGTTTGTGGGTACGATTGCTTTCAGCGTTCCATCCTCATTATATGTGTGCTCATAAAAAGAGGGCACATACACACCGGGAATTTTGGAGACTTCCCGCAGGAAGGTATCTTTCTCCCAACCCTCGGTCTTTGCACGGTCATAGAGGGACACGATTTCGGTGGTGATTTCCTCACCCTCACCTAAAGAAAAGAAGTCTACAAAGTCTGCCAGGGGCTCCGGGTTGAACGCGCACACACCACCTGCAAAGACCATATTCTTAAGATCCTTCCTGTCTGCGGAGCGAAGAGGAATCTTTGCCAAATTCAGCATATTGAGGATATTGGTGTAGCACATCTCATAGCCGATGGTAAATGCCACCATATCGAAATCCCGCACAGGGTCCTGGCTCTCCAGCGCCCACAACGGCAGGTTGTACTTACGCGTGGCATCTTCCATATCGGCCCAAGGTGCAAAGACACGTTCGCACCAAACGCCATCCATCTCATTCATCACGCCATACAGAATCCGCATACCCACATTGGACATACCGATCTCATAAGTATCCGGGAAACAGAACGCAACCCGCACCCGCACCTGGGTCGGGTCCTTCTGTATCTCGTTAAATTCGCCGCCTGTGTAACGGGCAGGCTTCTGCACTGTAGGCAGGATCCTTTGGAGCAGTTCGTTCATTGCAATTTCCTCTTTTGAAGCATTTGCTCCATTGTACTATTTGTTTGCCTGCTTTGCAAGGAAAAGTTACGCAAGTCCAACGTGCAAGTAACAGTGTTATGGCTAAAATTAGTAAACTCCCCCACCCCATATACACTGCTATGACTCCCATAGCAATCAGAAGAACGTACCGCAGACACCCCATAGCTGTGCGCGCATGTGTTTCAGACAGGACTGCCCGCAGAACATTCCAAAGAATTCTTCCGCCGTCAAACGGAACCAAGGGCAATAGGTTAAACAACAACTGAAAAAATGCGCAGCATGCCGTATAGGGCATCCATTGCGAAAATAGTACCAGCAGCAAGCTAAATACAGGACCCATAGCCGCAACGAGCATTTCCTGTCTCACAGTCATAGGCGCTGTGTGCATATATGCTCCTGTGAGCTTGATGGACACAAAATGAACCGGGATGCGCAGCGCCTTCAATGCAATATAATGTCCAAGCTCATGAAATGCGACCGCAAATACCCAAGCAATCACCCATTTAAACGGTAGAACCACCATCCCAAAGACTGCAATCATCCAGCAGAGAGGTTGCACCTCAAGAAATATGCGCTTCATCCACGATTACCTTGCAAAAGGCCGCAAAAGCATCTGTCGCCCGCTCCCCTTCTTTGAGTCCCTCTACAAATACGCCGATTGCCCTCTTTGTCACAACCGGATCACCAGGTAACAAAAGATCCACCATCTGGTCGCGGCACACCAATCCTACGATCAACAGAACTGCCGCTATCACGGTCACCGTCCAAAGTTTGATATTTTTGTTTCCAATCCTACGGAAACACGCATCATTGTTGCCAGTCCCGTACTCCATACGATACCCCATACTTTCACCTCAGACAAGTTTACGCAGGGAGTTACGAGGTCTTGACAAGACTTGGATATTTATTTATAATGGCATAGCTAACGGGGTATGGCGAAGTTTGGTATCGCGCTTGGTTCGGGTCCAAGAGGCCTCGGGTTCGAATCCCGATACTCCGACCAAACAAAAAGAGGGTGCATCAGCACCCTCTTTTTGTTTGGTCCCATATTTACCGATACACCGATGTAAAAGCATCTTTGCTCGACAATATAACCGCTCGTTGTTATAATAGCCGTGAGGTGATCCTATGAAAGACATCGGCAAAAATATCAAAGAAATCCGTGTGACAAAGTCAATGACCCAGGATGAACTTGCGGAGAAGCTGTTTGTCACCAGACAGACTATTTCCAACTACGAAAACGGTCGCTCAAGACCGGATATTGATACAGTAATTAAGTTAGCAGAGGTGTTGGAGATCGACACGAACGCTATCCTCTACGGTCCTCCTCAATCAGAGGCGAAAAGTCAAAATATCAGAAAATTGATCTTCCCTATCATTTTACTTATCGTATTGGGTAGCATCTATATCGTTTTGAGTGTTATCTTTAGAGATGTAAGCGTTCGATATGAATTAGTTCTACCAAAATATCTCACAAATATGACCTTGCGACCTGTGGTAATGTTCTTACTGGGGTGGGTCATATTCAGTGTTATTGGACTATTCTGCAACTGGCAATTCTTGAGCAGCCGGTGGCTGAAGATTGTAAGGTACGTCCTTTGGACGATATTGGGTATTATGATTGTATTCCCGATTCCCTTTATCGTATACACTGTAATCGGCATTATACATACAACCCTATACACGAGCACATCACTGAGAACGAGCTATATACCTATATATCAGGAGATTGCCTTCTTCATTCTGTCTCTGACCCTCAAGCAACCGTTTGTATACAGCCTTTTGGGCGGCTTACTCAGGATTGTTACTCCCCAAAAGCCGAAACGACAGCAGTCAAACGAAAAATAATAACAAAATTTTACTTTTTATTTTCTGTCACATTGACTCCAACCGATTTCCCTGTTATAATTACTCATATTTCAAAAAAGGAAGTGTTTCAAGTGGCAAAAACCGTACAGGATGTTATGGAACTGATCAAGGCCAATAACATCGAAATGGTAGACTTCAAGATGGTGGATATTAACGGTCAGTACCGTCACGTCACTATCCCCGCCAAGAACTTTAACGAAAAGACTATGCAGAACGGCATCGGCTTTGATGCTTCCAACTATGGCTACGCCGTGGTGGAGAAGAGCGACATGGTCTTCATCCCCGATCCCGACACTGCTGTCATCGATCCCTTCTGCTCTATTCCCACCCTGTCCATGACCGGCAACGCCATGATCATCGACAACCCCGAGAACCGTCCTCTGGCACAGTATCCCCGTAACATCATCCGTGCTGCTGTGCAGTACATGCGTGATCTGGGCATTGCTGATACCATGAAGATCCTGCCCGAGTTCGAGTTCTATCTCTTTGACGATGTGACCTGGGGTATAGCCGGCGATCACATCAGCGCTACCGTGGATGCAAAGCAGTCCTACTGGAACTCTGATGTGGAAGGCAAGGGTGTGATCGTGCCCAAGCAGAAGAACTACCACATCGCCAAGCCCTTCGACATTTCCTACGAGTGCCGCAGCGAGATGTGCATGCTCATGGAAGAGATGGGCATTGAGATCAACTACCACCATCCTGAGGTTGCCGCTTCCGGTCAGTTTGAGATCGAGCCCCAGCTGGGCGAAGTCGTCCACATGGCAGACGCTACCATGATGATCAAGTATATCATCCACAACACCGCTTTGAAGTACGGCAAGTCCGCAACCTTCATGCCCAAGCCCATTTACGGTGAGGCTGGCTCCGGCATGCACGTGCATATGCTCCTTCTGAAGGATGGCGAGCCTGTATTCTCCGACGATAACGGCTACTCCAACCTGAGCAAGGAAGCCCACTACTTCATGGGCGGTCTGCTGAAACACATTGGCTCTCTGTGTGCCATCACCAACCCCAGCACCAACTCCTTCAAGCGCCTGGTGCCTGGTTTCGAAGCCCCTGTTACCGTTGGCTATGCTACCTCCAACAGAAGTGCGGTTATCCGCATCCCCGCTTATGCCAAGGCGCGCGAGCTGCGCCGCTTCGCGCTGCGCAACCCCGACGCTACCTGCAACCCCTATTTCTGCTACGCCCCTATCCTGATGGCCGGTCTGGACGGCATCAAGAACAAGATCGTCCCCCACGAGAACGGCTGGGGCCCCTACGATTTCAACCTGTACCACCTGTCCGACGAGGAAAAGGCAAAGCTAAAGGGCCTGCCCACCTCCCTGGAAGGCGCCCTGGATGCGCTGGAGGCTGATCACGATTACCTGACCGTTGGCGGTGTCTTCCCCGAAGAGCTGCTGAAGAACTTCATCAAGACCAAGCGTGCCGAGTGTGCAGAGCTGGCAAAGATCCCCCACCCCGCAGAGTTCGACAAATACTACAACCTGTAATTCTCAAACGGAGACCGATCATTCGGTCTCCGTTTTTTTATATAAGATTTGCATATACTATGAAAAAACACCGGAGGTTCTATGTGTACCGCAGTCACTTATAAAACAAACCACCACTATTTTGGCAGAAACTTAGATCTGGAATATCACTATAATGAGACAGTTGCAGTCACGCCAAGGAATTACCCGTTTACATTCCGATGTGCCGGGGAAATGGAAACACATTATGCCATGATTGGTATGGCGGTTGTGGAAAACGGCTATCCCCTGTATTATGAAGCAACCAACGAAACGGGCCTTAGCATGGCTGGATTGAATTTCCCGGGAAATGCGTGGTATTTTCCGCCAGCGGAAGACAGAGATAATATTGCTCCTTTTGAACTGATTCCCTGGATACTGGGACAATGCAAAGACCTGACGGATGCAAAAGAGAAACTCCAAGCGATCAATATCGCAGATATCCCATTTAGCGAAAGATACCCCCTTTCTCCCCTGCATTGGATGGTATCCCACAAAACTGCATCCATCGTAGTCGAACAAACGAAGAACGGTCTCAAAGTCTATGACAACCATGTCGGTGTTCTCACCAACAATCCTCCGTTCCCCTACCACCTCTACAACCTGCAAAACTATCTGAACGTTACCGCTGCAGAACCTATAAACCGTTTTGCCGATTCCGTGGAACTGCTGCCCTATAGTAGAGGCATGGGTGGTATTGGTCTGCCGGGCGACCTATCTTCATCCTCCAGATTTGTAAGAGCGGCATTTACGAAGCTAAATTCCCTCTCCGACGATGGCGAGATGGAAAGCGTCAGCCAATTCTTTCACATTTTAGATGCTGTCGCTCAGCAGCGGGGCTGCGCACAGGTGGGCGACGACTACGAGATAACTCTATATTCCAGCTGCTGTAATACTGACACCGGGACTTATTACTACAAAACCTATGAAAACACCCAAATCACCGCAATCAAAATGCAAAACAACGACCTTGACGGAAACTGTGTTTTAACCTTCCCTTTGGTCACTGAGCAACAGATCCGATACGAAAACTAAGAAAGCGCCGTCCAAATTATGGACGGCGCTGATTTTATACGATCTCAACCTTATATTTCTTCAGCCAATGATTGATTTGCAGGAAATATGCGATAGTCTGGGGCTTCCGCATGAGCTGTCCATACCAGGGCCATGGGTGGTCGTCGTCCATAATGTTTTCCAACGCTGTCTTGGAGACGATTTGATGAATAGGCGCTGACTTGTCTGCAATCACAGCTTTTAACGCATCTGTTACAAGCTGCAAATACTTTGGGTCGTAGGTTTTGGGATAGGGGCTCTTCTTCCTCTCAAATATCTCCCTGGGCAAAATGTCCCGAACAGAATACCGCAACAATCCCTTTTCCCGCCCCATGTAGTTCTTATACTCCCACGGGACACCGTAGAGATACTCGGCAATTCTGTGATCACAGAACGGCACGCGCACCTCAAGACCGTTGTACATACTCATTCTGTCTTTTCTGTCCAAAAGAGTCTGCATAAACCAAGACTGATTCAGAACCACAAGTTCTTTAATTCTTCTGTCCTCTTCTTTCGTGCCGGGAAGGATATCCGCATCCCGGATGGTATCATGATATCGATCCTGCACATATGCCACGGGATCGATTTTTAGCAAGTGCTCCCGGTGGAGAACAGCCGCTCTTTGGACGATATTCTGGGCCCAGGGGAAGCCGTTGGACGCCCGAACATCCGGGTCCCGATACCAAGGGTATCCGCCAAAGATCTCATCAGCGCACTCCCCAGAAAGCGCCACCTTTACATGGGGCTTGATCTGCCCGCAAAACAGCAACAGCGAGAAATCCACATCCGCCATGCCGGGCAGATCTCGTGCAAAGGTCGCCTCCTCCAACGCACCGAACAAATCATCCGTATTCAACGTTGTCCAGTGCTGCCGGGAGCCGATGGTTTCATTCATGATCTTGATGTAGGCATTGTCGGAGTTCGGCTGGAACTTCTCCGCTTTAAAGTACTTATCATTATCCTGATAATCTATGGAGAAAGTGGGAAGCACCTCTCCCGATTGTCGTTTGGCATCTGCGCAAACAGCGGAAATAATACTGGAATCCAGGCCACCGGACAGGAATGTACCAATTGGCACATCTGAAACCATCTGCCGTTTGATGGCATCTGTTACCAAGAACTTTACCTGCTCTGCTGTCTGTTCAAAATTCTCTGTATGTTCCCGGTCGTAGAGTTTCCAATATCGGCAGGTAAAGAATTTCCCCTTCGCATGGTAGCCGTAATACCCTGCCGGCAATTCCCGGATGTTCTGAAATACCCCGCAACCTGGGGTCCTGCCGGGACCTAACAGCAAGATCTCCGCGATTCCCTGGCTATCTACCCTTGCATCTATCCGGGGATGCGCGAGGATCGTTTTGATCTCCGACGCAAATATAAAACCCTCACCTTGTTGTGCATAAAATAGCGGCTTCACGCCCATACGGTCACGGGCCAAAAACAGCCGTTTTTTGTTAGACTCCCATACTGCAAAGGCGTAGATCCCGTTAAAAACCTGCAGACATTCCGCACCCCACTGAATATAGGAATGTAACACAACAGCGGTATCTGAGTGATCATCAAATACGTGGCCAAGGTCTATGAGTTTTTTTCGTATCTCATCGGTATTGTAAAGCTCTCCGTTATAAACAAGCACATAGGTTTCCCCACCGTGATGACGCACCATCGGCTGCTTGCCGCCCACTGGATCAATAATGGTTAAGCGACTATGGAGCAAACAGCAGCTATCATCCTCATATACGCCGTTGTCATCCGGCCCCCTGCGTCGCATCGTCTCCAGCATTGAAGATACGGTACACTTATCTGATGCCATATTCAGCATGCCCGCAATACCACACACAAAAATCATCCCCTCTCAAAACAATCCTATTTTATGTGCAATGGTTGAAAATGTGCCTGCACAAAGGACGATCTGCCATCATATCATACACAGAACGCCTAAAAGGAGGAATGCTATGTGTCCGCAGTAGGTTACATACAAGTCCATGCATACACAACGAATGCCCAGATTCCTGTAGAGGATGCGGCTGTGGCCATTACCGACAGCGACGGCAATGCCCTAGCCCTACTTCTGACAAACCGGAGCGGGACATTGGACGAACCCGTACAGTTGGAAGTGCCGGATCTGTCTGCCGGGCAAACACCCAACACAGGGATACTTCCCTATGCTGTTGTGAATCTGTACGCCCGCGCACCGGATTATGAGGAGATTATTATAGAGAATTTGCAGGTATTCCCGGATACTGTGACAAACCAAGATTTGGAACTGATTCCCCTGTCTGAATTCCCGGAGACCTGGAATCAAGCGGAGATCTTTGATACCCAAACGCAAAACTTATAAGGAGTGTCAATATGCCTACGGTCATTCCCTATGTTCCACAAAGGATCACTGTGCATTTGGGATCACCATCCTCCAATGCAGCCAATGTAACTGTACCCTTTGTAGACTATATAAAAAACGTAGCTTCCAGCGAGATTTATCCTACCTGGGATGAAAGTGCCCTGCGTGCAAACATATTGGCCATCGTTTCCTTTGCCCTAAACCGGGTGTACACAGAGTTTTACAGAAGCCGGGGGTACGATTTCGATATCACAAACAACACTGCTTATGACCAGTATTTTGTCAACGGTCGCAGTTATTTTGAAAACATATCCCGACTGGTGGATGAACTGTTCAACGATTACCTGCGCCGTCCCAACTTCGTCGAACCCTTGGCAGCTAAATTCTGCAACGGCACTACCGTGACTTGTGAGGGTCTGAGTCAATGGGGCAGTCAGAACCTCGCCCTGCAAGGTTATACCTCGGATCAGATCCTCAGGAGCTATTACGGCAATGTGGAAACCGTTGTAAACGCGCCAATCCGCGGAATCACATCCTCTTACCCCGGTACGCCGTTGCGTGTGGGAAGCAGCGGTCCAAGCGTAGTTGTCGTACAAACCTCTCTTAACCGCATATCGCAAAATTATCCTGCAATTCCCAAGATTCCTGCCGTTGATGGAATTTTCGGCAGCAGGACGGAGGCTGCGGTTATCGCCTTTCAGCGGATATTTGGATTAACGCCGGACGGCATCGTTGGTCCCGGCACATGGTATGAGTTAGTCCGCCTTTATACAGCAGTTACCGATCTTGCGGAGCTTCGCAGCCAGGGGCAGCAATTCTATTCCATCAGCTGGACGCCGCCAAATGGGTTGGGACCAGGCGATACAGGAGACAAAGTGCGATTCCTTCAATATATGCTCTCTGTGCTCTCATCCAGCATCTCTGAGATTCCCCCTGTTTCCGTGGACGGAATCTACGGACAAGGTACGCGAGCCGCTGTATTGGCGGCCCAAAGATTCTTCCGTCTCCCAGAAACCGGCACAGTAGGCGCCCAAACCTGGGACCTCATTTACGATCAATTTGCCGGCATTGAAAATGTGACATTCCGCAACGGAGAAAACTTCCCGAACGGTGCAAACAGAACAAACAGAAACGGCAGAAATCAGTATGCCAGAACATCCCTGCATACCCAATTCCCAGGACGCAATCTCAGCAGTGGTTCCCGTGACACCATAAGCCAGGAGGTGGTACGATGAGACCGGACGCCACATTTGTAGAACAGCCTGTCAGAAGCCTGCAGACCATGCTCCGGGTCCTGGCTGAAGATGACAGAAGATATCCAACCGTCGTGCCGGATGGGATCTACGGCCCCACGACCATGCAGGCCGTGGCCACCTTTCAACGAAACAACGCCATCCCGGTCACCGGCGTCACCGACCAGCGGACTTGGGATACGATTGCCGATGCATACGACGACGCCCGGGTACGGGTAGAAAAAGCCGAGCCTATTGAAATTCTTTTGGACCCGGCAGTTGTATACCGCCTGGGTGACAGCAACCCCTACATCTATCTGTTGCAAAGCATTTTGACCCAACTTTCCATCGATAATGCCAGCATCAACACACCGCCCCACAACGGCATCCTTGACCGGGAGACTGTGGAAGCTCTGATTGCCTTTCAAAAATTGGCTAGGCTGGCTGAAACCGGCGAGTTGGACCGCAACACCTGGAAATACCTTGTCCGGCATTTTACGCTAAACGCCCATCACAACATGCGGGTTGAAAGGAGCACCGAACAATAAATAAATTTATGTAAAGTTTACACATTGTTTATTGAAACGGCCGTAAGAAACCGATATAATCCGGGTATGATATACAGGAATCAACTTCTTTGGAGGAATATGGATGCGCCTGGATAATTGGAAAAAAGAACTTATTACCATACCGAATCTTCTAAGCCTGTTTCGGCTTGCTTTGATTCCTGTTTATGTAGCAATTTACTTAAAAGCTGACAGCAGTATGGACTATTTTGTGGCAGCCATGATTTTGGCTGTCTCCTGTCTGACTGACCTGATCGACGGAAAGATTGCACGGCATTTTAATATGATATCCAACGTGGGCAAAATTCTCGACCCCCTGGCGGATAAGGCCACCCAGTTTACACTGATCGTCTGTCTGTCTGTAAAATATCCTGTTCTGCAGGGGCTCATCCTCCTTTTTGTCATCAAAGAGGGATTTCAACTGATCGCAGGTGCTGTCAATCTTCACAAGGGCATTATGCTTAAAGGCGCACAGCTTTCCGGTAAGATCTGCACCACGGTGCTCTTTATCAGTTTGATTCTCATGGTGATGATGCCTGACCTTCCCTACCAATATGTGGTATTGATCACCGTGATAGACCTTCTCTTTATGGCGATCTCCTTTGCCGATTACTGTATCACCTATGCCAAACGGGAACACAAATTTCAATCCGTTGACGCAGATCCATAAAATACACCCCGAAAGCCTCAGGCTTTCGGGGTGTCTCATTTAATGAATCATAGCAAGGAAATCGTCTTCCGACAGGATGGGGATTCCCAACTCCCGCGCTTTACGTTCCTTGGATCCGGCATTCTCACCCACCACCACATAAGTGGTCTTCTTAGATACAGAGCCGGATGCTTTGCCACCGTAAAGCTCAATCTTCTCCGTGGCTTCATCCCGGGTAAATTTGCTGAGCGCACCGGTGAGCACAAAGGTCATGCCCGCAAAGCGGGTGTCGGTAATCTGCCGCTTACTCTCAAAATTCACACCCGCGGCCCTCAGCCTCTCGATCATATCCACGGACTGCGGTTGTGCAAACCAGTCCACAATAGAGATGGCCGTAATTTCACCCACATCGGGAATTTCCTTCAGTTCTTCCACAGAAGCAGCCATCAGCGCATCCAGAGAACCAAAGGAGGATGCCAACACCTTACCTGTCTTAGCGCCTACCTGGCGGATACCTAAGGCGTAGACCAGACGGCTCAGATCCCGGTCCTTACTGTCCTCAATAGCGGTAAGCAGCTTGCTCGCCGCAGTCTCACCGCTCTGCCACAGACTCTTGATATCCTCCAAGGTGAGATAGTAGATATCCGCAGGGGTGCGGATCAACCTCCGTTCAATCAGGTTTTCCACGATGGACGCGCCAAGGCCCTCGATATCCATGGCATCTCTGCTGACAAAGTGGGCAATGATCCGGGACAACTGTGCAGGACACGCTGTGCCTGTACATCGCAGGAATGCGCCATCTGGGTCTTTCTTTGTTTCCGCACCACAAACAGGACAACGGTCCGGCAGGTGGTAGGCAACAGTCCCACAAGGTCGCTTTGCAAAGTCCACTTCCAGGATCTCCGGGATGATCTCGCCCGCTTTGCGGATGCTCACTGTGTCGCCAATACGGATATCCCTCTGGGAAATGAAATCTTGATTGTGAAGTGTTGCGTTTGTCACAGTCGTGCCTGCAAGACGGACGGGGCGTACAATCGCCTTGGGTGTCAGAACGCCGGTTCTACCCACTTGGACCACGATATCTTCCACCACCGTGGGTTTGATCTCCGGGGGGTACTTATAGGCAGCAGCCCAACGGGGGAACTTTGCAGTCGCGCCAAGGCGTTCCCGCAGACTAAGGTCATTGACCTTGACTACAGCGCCGTCAATGTCACAGGAGAGATCTCCCCTGTTCTCATTGATTGCCTGTACATAGGACTGAATGTCAGCAACATCCTGTAAAACCCGGAAAGGAATTACCTTAAACTGCAGCCCCTTCAGATATTCCAATGTTTCAGCATGGCTTTGGAAGTGCTCACCCTCTGCAAGTTGGACGTTAAAAACCAGAATGTCCAGTCCCCGCTTGGCAGCGATCTTGGGATCCAGCTGGCGCAGAGAGCCCGCAGCGGCATTTCTGGGGTTGGCAAAAAGGGGCTTACCCTCTTCTTCCTGAATGGCATTGAGCTTTTCGAAACTCTTCTTAGGCATAAATACCTCACCACGGACAATGAGCCGAGCAGGCGCTTTATCCAACTTCATGGGGATGGAGCGGATTGTCTTCAGATTTTCTGTCACATCTTCGCCAACATTGCCGTCTCCACGGGTAGCGCCCCGTACAAACACGCCATTTTCGTACTCCAAAGCAACGGACAGGCCGTCCACCTTAGGTTCTACGGTAAACTCGGCGTCAGGATAATTCTCCTGAATCTTGGAGATAAAATCAGCCAACTCTTCCATGGAGAAAAGATCCTGCAAACTCATCAGGGGCACAGGATGGGTAACCTTCTCAAATTTGCTGAGCGCTTCACCGCCCACCCGCTTTGTGGGAGAATCCGGCAAGGCCAGGGCAGGATTTGCTGCCTCTAAGACCTCTAATTCCCGCAAAAGGTGATCGTATTCAAAATCCAGCATTACGGGATCATCCATCACATAATACCGATAGTTGGCATCGTTGAGGAGTTTTGTCAGTTCCTCGATTCTCTCTTTCGGATTCATGTTAACCTCCGGTCTGCAACAGTGTGTCAGGTACCTGACCCACGATCACGGTCTCTGCAACCACGACCTGGCTGTTGACTGTAAAATTATTGATTTTTCCCAGCACCAGGACCGCTACATCCACACTCACGTCCATGGTCAACTTCTGCAGCGTCTGGTTGATACCCGCTTCCGAAAAATTACTGGCGAACGCCGCCTCAGAATTGCGGATTGCGATAATGTTGATGGGTATCTCCGGTCCATGTCCCGCCATTATTTCCGGCAGGATCAGATTTCCCAAGGGAATGCCCAAATGGGAAGTATCTAATGCCAGGATCTCATCGTTAATGATATTTAATATATCCGTTTTGAGCCGGTTGACCTCGCTCATATTGGTTTTCAGAGCCGTGATCTTTCCTTGCAGGTCCTTTTCAAAATAAACGATTCGGTCATACTGGATATCACCGTTTGCAATCTGCTTGTCGATGGCATCGTTTATGAGGTCAGATGTAGAATTGCGCACCTGCGTTTCCGCTAAATTGAAAATTGTATCACGGTATTTTCTTCGAAAAAGAAAGAGTAAAGCACCTGCGCCAACTACAAATGCCAGTGCAAGGCTCACAATGCGGATCAGAAACCGGCGCATAGAATCCCTCCCAGGGATTCTATGCGTTACAGGCGTTTCATATGCGCGCTGGCGGTCTTGGCCATTAGCCGCTTTGTGCCAATTTCGTCAAAGGCGATCTCCAACAGCGCGTCACCGCCCATTTTCATCACAGAGAGCACCATGCCCTTACCAAACGCCGTGTGCTGGACCATATCACCCTTGTTGAAATCAATCACAGGCGTTGCCTTAGATTGAGGTGCGAATTTAGAGAAGTCGCCGGCAGGTGCCTTATATGCACCATAAGGATTGGATGTTCTGGCGGGCGGCACAGAATAGGAATTCGTATAGGTTGGATGGTAACTACCCTTCTTCATCACAATATCTTCCGGTATCTCCTTGAGGAAACGGGAGGGAAGCGATGCGCTAGTCCGTCCATAGAGCATTCTCTGACGGGCATGAGAGATGGTAAGTTTCTCCTTTGCGCGGGTAATGGCCACATAGCAGAGGCGGCGTTCTTCTTCCATCTCCTCATGGTCGCCGATGGCGCGCATACCGGGGAATAGGCCATCCTCAAATCCAACTAAAAATACATTGGGAAATTCCAGGCCCTTGGCAGAGTGCATGGTCATCATGACCACCGCATCATCCCCCTCATTATACTGCTCCAAATCCGTGTACAAGGCGATTTCTTCCAAGAAGCCAGCGAGGGTGGGTACATCCGCATTTTGTACATAGGCATGGATGCTGGATTTTAACTCACGGATGTTCTCCAATCGGGTCTTGTTCTCTTCCGTAGGCTTCAGCTCCAGAGCCTCGGCATATCCGGTCCGGCGCATCACTTCATCGTAGAATTCCGGCAGACTCATACCGTTTTCCAGCAGCTCGTCCAATTCTTCAATGATCTGGGTAAAACTTTTGAACTTCTTTGCGTTCTTCTGCAAAGGGCCGTACGCATCCGGATCGCTGATCACATGATACAGCCCTTCCCCTTCCGCCAGAGCCATCCGCTCCGCCTCTTCCAGTGCCTTAGCACCCAAACCTCTGGGAGGATTGTTGATAATACGGCGCAGGCGAAGATCGTCCTTGCGGTTGTTGATCACGCAAAGGTAGGACAGCATATCCTTCACTTCCGCGCGGTCAAAGAACCGCATGCCGCCGATCACGCGATACGGAATACCATTTCGCTTCATGGCGAATTCCAGCGCATTGGATTGGGCGTTGGTCCTGTAAAGGATAGCGTAGTCTTTAAAGTCTTTTCCTTTGGAGCCGGTGATAATCTGACCGGCCACATAATTGGCCTCCGCGCCCTCGTCGTTGGCCTCATACACAGTAATGGGATCGCCGCAGTCATTGGAGGTCCAGAGGTGCTTGCCCTTGCGTCCAAGGTTATGGGCGATCACCGCATTGGCAGCGTTCAGAATAGACTGAGTGGAGCGGTAGTTCTGCTCCAAACGAATGACACGGGAGCCACGGTACTGCTTCTCAAAATTCAGGATATTTTCGATAGTAGCGCCACGGAAACGATAGATACTTTGATCGTCGTCGCCTACCACGCAGACATTTTCATAACCGCCTGCAAGGAGCGATGTAAGTAAGTACTGCATGGTATTGGTATCCTGGTACTCATCCACCAATACATAGCGGAATTTCCGCTGGTAAAATGTACGCACATCCTCGTGTTCCTGCAAGAGCCGCACTGTGACAAAAATGATATCATCGAAGTCCAGCGCGTTGTTTTCCTTTAATTTCTTCTGATAGGTGGCATATGCTTTTGCCACATGGTAAAGGCGCATATCGTTGGACATCTCGATGTGCTCCATCATCTCCTTGGGACCCACCATCTTGTCCTTTTCCCGGCTGATGATGTTCAAAACATATTTAGCAGGAAACGTCTTATCATCCAGGCCCATTTCCCGGATAATATCCTTCATAAGCCGCTCAGAGTCAGCGGTATCGTAGATGGTAAAGCTGCGGGTATAACCCATGCACTCGATATCCCGCCGCAAAATACGGCAGCATGCGGAGTGGAAGGTCATAGCCCAAACATCCTGGGCCTCCGGGCCCAGCATATCCGTCAGGCGTTCCTTAAGTTCGTTGGCCGCCTTGTTGGTAAAGGTAATGGCAATCACATTCCAAGGCTGCGGTGGCTCCACCGCGCAAAGATAGTCCGCCCGTCTTTCGTCAAATTCCGTAAGAGACTCCGGTAAATTCTCCAGAAACAGCACATCATCATCGGTAACCGTATCCGGCACCTCATTGGAATCGCTGCCTCTGCCAAATTTTAAAAGATTGGCGATCCTGTTGATCAAAACAGTGGTCTTACCGCTGCCGGCACCTGCCAGGAGCAACAGCGGCCCTTCTGTTGTCAAAACCGCCTCTTGCTGCATGTTGTTCAAGTTCTTAAACTTTCCAGCAATATAGCGGCGTCTGGCCTTTATAAATCTATCTAACATCAGTTCATTCATAGCTGCACCTTACAATTTGGTTGATAGGTACATTTTACTCTATTTAAGTCAAAAGGTAAAGGACAAATTACCGCAAAAGTTCATTTAGCCGCTGCAACGCCTTCTTCTCAATGCGGGAAACCTGGACCTGACTGACAGATAGAATTTTAGAGATTTTCTCTTGGGTAAGGCCGTGATAATACCGTAAACGAATGACCATTGACTCCCGCTCAGGGAGATTGTCAATCGCTTGACGCAACGCCATTTTTTCCAGTACCGTCTCCTCAGAATCCGTGTCAGAAAGAATATTCTCAAGAGAAAACCCATCTTCCCCATTTTCCTGTTGTATGGATTCCACAAAAGCGGTCGCCTGCTCTGCGGTTTCAATTTCATCCACAGTAAAGCCGGTATGTTCTATAATTTCCGAAATTGTCGGCTCTCGTCCCAGTGCGTTTGTTAATTCTCCCCGTGCTTTTTTGATCGTCGCAGCCCGCTCTTTGATACTGCGAGACACCTTAACCGCACCGTCATCTCGAAGAAATCGCCGGATCTCCCCGGTGATCTTTGGCACAGCATAGGTTGAGAATTGGGTGCCGTAGTCCGGATCAAACCCTTCTATGGCTTTTAAAAATCCAACGCAACCAATTTGGTACAGATCGTCAGCTTCCGTTCCACGGCCTAAAAACCGCTTCGCCACTGACCAAATCAGACCCGAATTTTCCTCTACCAACAATTCCTTTGCCTTTATATCCCCCGCCTGACTGCGGGCGATGAGTTCTTCCATTCTGCTCATTTACGCCGCTGCAGTCGTCTGCGCATATGTACCGTTGTGCCCTTCCCCGGCTCAGATACGACCTCAAAGGTAGTCATGAAGCTTTCCATGATCGTAAAACCCATGCCGCTTCTGTCAGTACCACCGGTAGTGAACATAGGCCGCATGGCTTGTTCAATGTTTCCAATTCCCACGCCCTTATCTTTGATGACGATATCTAAAATATTATCTTTGAGAATACGGCAACGGATAGTAATGATGCCGTACTCATCCGGATAAGCGTGGACAATGGCATTGGTCACAGCCTCCGAAACTGCTGTTCGAATGTCACCCAACTCCTCCATCGTAGGGTCAAGCTGGGCGGCGAAGCAGGCCACCGCAGAACGGGCAAAACTTTCATTTGTGGATTTACTGGGAATTTCCAGAATCATGTAGTTATCAAATTTCATAAAACCGCCTCCTTTATGTGCACTAACTTATCGACTCCCGATGCCCGAAACACCTTCATGGGTTGACTTTGCAGACCTGTCAGAAACAGTTCTCCGTCGATTCGCGTCATTGTCCGTAATGTATTAATTACCACCGCAATTCCGGAAGAATCCATGAATGTCACTTCCTGAAAGTCCAGGGTGCAGCTATGGGGTTTATATGCCTCAATTTTCCCCTCGATCCCCTGAATCAGTGCCTTTGCACAGTGGTGGTCGATCTCTCCCGTCAAAACCACCGTTAAACTGCCGTTATCCAAAAAACTTGTCAATCTCATGCTGTTACCTCCTTACATCCCGTAGAATAATGCAAAGCAAATAGTCTTTGCCGTCGTAATTGGGCTGAAATAAAAAAATGACACGCAAACCATTGGTTTGCGTGTCATTTATTAAATTCTTACAGCTTCTTCATTGCAGCTTCGCTTTCTTCAAGCTGTGCAATCAGATCCCGGGCCTTGGCGGCCTTTTCCCGCTCCGCGGCAACCACATTCTCAGGTGCTCGGGCGGTGAACTTCTCATTGGATAGTTTGCCTTCAATGGAAGCAAGATTCTTTCTTGCTTTTTCCAGCTCCTTGGCGATTCGCTCCAGTTCCTTGGCCACATCCACCAGCTGACCCATGGGGATATACAGCTTTGCATCTGCAGTGGTGCAGCAGACCATACCATCGATGTTATCCGGCTCTTTGTCAAGGATAGAAACACTGTCGGCATAAGCCAGACGCTGAATGAAGCCCTCGCCCTCGGCAAATACCTGTGGCTTGGAAGTCACCACGAACAGAGCTGCCTTCTTGGAAGGAGGCACGTTCATTTCGGCGCGGCGGTTACGGATGGCGCGGATTGCATTCATCACAGACTCCATGAGATCTTCCTCTGCCTTAAAGGCAAGGTCTTCACGATACTTGGGCCAATCTGCAATGATCAGCGCCTCGCCCTCGTGAGGCAGGCTCTGCCAGATCTCCTCCGTGATGAAAGGCATGAAAGGATGCAGAAGGCGCAGAGTCTGGTCCAGAACATACACCAACACCTGCAGAGCAGTCTGCTTGGTCTGCTCATTGTCGCTGTACAGGCGGGATTTAGTCAGTTCGATATATCAATCGCAGTAGGTATCCCACAGGAAGTCGTAAACCTTCTGAATAGCCACACCCAACTCGTATTTCTCCAGATTCTCGGTGACCTCAGCAATCAGCTTGTTCAGCTTGGAGATGACCCACTTATCTGCCGTAGTCAGAGCATCCACAGCGGGCAGCGCATTCTTGGCATCCTCAGGCAGATTCATCAGCACATAACAGCTGGCATTCCACAGCTTGTTGGCAAAGTTACGCATTGCCTCGCAGCGCTCCACATAGAAACGCATGTCGTTTCCGGGAGAATTGCCGGTAACCATGTTCATACGCAGGGCGTCACAGCCGTACTGCTCAATCATTTCCAGAGGATCAATGCCGTTGCCCAAAGACTTGGACATCTTGCGACCCTTGTCATCACGGACAAGGCCGTGAATCAGGACCGTGTGGAAAGGTGTCTTTCCGGTGTGCTCACAGCCGGAGAAGATCATTCTGGCCACCCAGAAGAAGATAATATCATAACCGGTGACCAGCACATCGGTGGGATAGAAATAATCCAGGTCCTCGGTCATTTCGGGCCAACCCAGGGTCTCGAAGGGCCACAAAGCGGAAGAGAACCAAGTGTCCAGTACATCGGGATCCCGCTCGATCTTGGTGCTGCCACACTTTTCGCAGGCGCAGGCATCTTCACGGGAGACAGTGATATGACCGCACTCCTCACAAGTCCATGCGGGAATCTGATGGCCCCACCACAGCTGACGGGAGATACACCAGTCACGGACATTCTCCATCCAATTGAGGTATGTCTTGCTGAAGCGCTCGGGAACAAACTTGGTTTCGTTCTCCTTTACCACGCGAATTGCTTCCTCTGCCAAGGGCTTCATCTTCACGAACCACTGGGCAGAAATGATGGGCTCTACATCGTTGTGGCAGCGGTAGCAGGTGCCCACGTTATGGGCGTGATCTTCGATCTTAACCAGGTAGCCCTGTTCCTCCAGGTCGGCAACAATCGCCTTACGGGCCTCGTAACGGTCCATACCCTCATACTTGCCGCCGTAGGCATTGACAACGCCATTGTCATCCAGCACGCGGATAACTTCCAAATTGTGGCGCAGGCCGACCTCAAAGTCGTTGGGGTCATGAGCAGGCGTCATTTTCACGCAGCCGGTACCGAATTCCATTTCGGCATAGTCGTCGGCAACGATAGGGATCGTCTTGTTCACCAAAGGCAATGTGACAGTCTTACCTACGATCGCGGTATACCGCTCATCGTTGGGGTTTACGCAGACACCGGTATCACCCAGCATAGTCTCAGGACGGGTGGTGGCCACAACCACCTCACCGGTACCGTCAGTCAGGGGGTAACGGATATGCCACAAGTGACCGGGCTTGTCCACATACTCGACCTCTGCATCGGACAGTGCGGTGACGCAGTGGGGGCACCAGTTGATGATGCGGCTGCCCTTATAGATGAGACCCTTCTCGTACAGAGAAACAAACACTTCACGGACAGCATTGGAGCAGCCTTCGTCCATAGTAAAGCGGGCACGATCCCAATCACAGGAAGCGCCTAACTTCTTCTGCTGTTCCACAATACGGTTGCCGTATTTATGCTTCCAGTCCCAGACCTTCTCTAAAAACTTCTCACGACCCAGATCATAGCGGGTCAGGCCCTCTTTCACGCGCAGCTCCTCTTCCACCTTGATCTGGGTAGCGATACCGGCGTGGTCCACACCGGGCACCCACAGGGCATTATAACCCTGCATACGCTTAAAGCGGATCAAAGTATCCTGCAGTGTCGCATCCATGGCATGACCCATATGCAGCTGGCCGGTAACATTGGGAGGGGGCATAACGATGGTAAAGGGCTTCGCGTCCTTTCCATGACGGGGCTTGAAGTGACCGTTCTCCTCCCACATTTTGTAGATCTTGTTTTCCACCTGCTGGGGTTCATACACCTTCGGCAGTTCTCTTGCCATATTCTACACTCCTTTCAAAAGTAAAACGCCCTGAGCCAAACAGCTCAGGGCGGAAAATTACAGTTCCGTGGTACCACCTGAATTCCCGATAATCGGGCACTCAATTCGCTGTAACGGGCGATCCCCGTGCTTTCCTACTGCTTCAGAAAGCCTGCTCCAAGGCGACAATTCAAACCGAGACCTGCACATTTCCACCAACCATGTGCTCTCTTGAAAGTCTTCCGGCATGAAAACTCCTTTTCTTCGCGTTTATCATTGCTAAAAGTATCACATTTCCCGATTTCTGTCAACACAGAAAATCATCTTAAACAACAAAACATGTCATATCTGAATATTCAATTCATGAATCTTATCCCTAAGGATCAGCAGATCCTCAAAGGTCTCAGGACGTTTGGTAAAATCCCGCAAAAGCGCAGAAGGGTGATACATCGCTGTCAGCCAAACGCCGTTCCGCTCGATCCAAGTACCATGTTCCTGGGTGATACGGAATGATTCATAAATGATCTTTTTTGCCGCAATTCGTCCAAGGCAAACAATGATACGCGGCTTGATCAGTGCTACCTGATTACGCAAATACCCCATGCAGGCGGCTTGTTCTTCCTCCTGGGGATCCCGGTTTCTGGGAGGACGGCATTTGACAATGTTGGCAATGTAACAATTATGTCTGCCCAGGTCAATAATAGACAGCATTTCGTCCAAAAATTTTCCGGCAGCACCAACAAAAGGCTCTCCCTGCATATCCTCCTGTTCGCCGGGACCTTCTCCAATGAACATAATTTTTGCATCCTTAGGACCGACACCAAATACAACATTGTGGCGTGTATCAGCTAAAGTGCACTTCGTACAGTTGGAACACTGACTCTCTAACTCTTTCCAATCCAGCATATCAGCGGCTCCTTCTGCGGTTTCGGGCGTAGCGTCTGCCTCTTTGTCTCTTAGCCATAGCCTTCGCACCGTTGACAAAGCGAGCAGCAACAAGGCCAAAGAACGCTACAACACCGATACCAACAATGATTAGAAGCACACCCCACCAGGGGAAGCCGTCAGACTCTCTTATGATCACAAAACTATCCGCTTCGCGAACAGAATTTAACGCATAAAGGTCAGCCTGGGCAATACACAGATTGCCATACCAAACCTCCACGGAAGACACCTTATCGCCCTTATTGATAGGCGCCGTCAAATCCCTGCCCATATCGGAATACCGATAGGTAAGTTCGCTGGTAGTGACCTTCTCAGGAAGCACGGCGGAAGCAAACACATCGGGACCCAGCGTAACCGTACTGGAACCGTTTAACACATTCCTTTGTGTCAAGCTTTGTCCGGCGTACAAAATTTGTGCTGTTTTATAGCCGCCGTAACCGATATCCAGAAGTTCTCTTGTCTCATTGAAGCCGCCAAACGCCTTAATTGCAAGGCTTTCCTCATGCAAGGTAGACTGAGAACCCATAACCACACAAATTAGTTTCATGCCGTTTGACTCTGAAACAGAAGCGATGCAGCGGCTTCCGTCATTGTTGACGCCGGTTCTGCCGCCGGTAACACGGGGATCATAGTAAATAGTCAAGTCATCCGTACTGATCAGATAGTTATTCGTGAGGATATTCCGTTCGTCCGCTTTGTTGGTTGCAGGAATGATGCAGTGCGGCGTCTGAAAAATCTTTACAAACTGTTCGTTTTCAAGGGCCGCATCTAAGATCTTGGCCATATCTCTTGCGGTGGTATGCTGGATATTATCCTCAATACCGTGGGCATTGGTAAATTCCGTGCCGGTACACCCAAGCTCTACTGCACGGGCGTTCATCATGCGCACAAATTCCAGCTGACTCCCGCCAACATGCTGGGCAATCACAGCCGCAGCATCATTGCCGGATCCCACCATCATGCAAAGGATCAAATCCTCCAGTGTCATGACTTCCTCAGCTACAAGACTGGGTTTCACCTTAACAGCATCCTTAGGGATCATGTCCACTACTTCCTGGGTGACAGTGACCGCATCCTTCATGTTGCCCTTTTCGATGGCAATCAGTGCTGTCATCATTTTCACGAGACTGGAAGGGATCATCTTCTCATCCGGATTCCAGGCATACATCAGAGTATCGCTGTTTGTCTCATAGAGAAACACAGACTTTGCATTCTCAATGAGCTGCTCACTTCCCAGAACGCCGACCTGTGCATCCGTGGAATAGCTGCTGTTGTAAGCTGAGTTCTGTGTGAGCTCTCCATTTTCCACATCCGTGGCAAAGGCGGGAACACACACACAAGATAACACCAGCAACAGGCTTAGAAATATACAAAAGATTTCTCTTTTTTTCATAAAATTCCCTCAATTGACGGCATTCCCACTTGTGTGAACGCCGGGTTGCATGTATAATTTTATTAATTATACCAGTAATTTTCATTGCAGTCAATCCGGGAGGCTTTTTTCGTGAAAAAACTATTGGCAAATCTCTCTGTAATCCTCACGATTGCTTTTATTTTCCTATGTATCGGAATCTTTGTGGGCAGACGCATGACCAACACGGTCCCCCTGACACAGGGTGATCACACAAAGCCAACCCAAGCAAGTATGCAAGACCCTACAAAGATCAATCTTAACACAGCAACAATCGAAGAACTCACCACCCTGCCTGGCATCGGTGACGCGTTGGCAGAACGGATCGTGGCCTATCGCGAAGAGGTGGGATCATTTTATACAATCTATGAGTTGGAGGCCATCCCCGGCATAGGGGAAAAGAAAATCGAAATCATAAAAGATCTTATTTATGCCGGTTGATGCAGGTATCAATAAGGAACACACCACCCTCGGTGAAGTTTAGCTTCTTTTCCATGAGATGTCTAAGGTCACTCACCGCTTTTCCCTCCACGAGTAAACATTCCGCAGACACACCTTCATCCTGTTTTCTGATAACATATATTCCCTGAATATTTTGGGGAAACCGCTTGATTGGAATTCTGGTGTTCAAAACAAACGCATTACCGCATAGGATCGGCACACCCAGACGTTGCGACTCGTCCCCGGTCTGGGCGTAAAGAACATACATCTCCCCTATCTGTGCGACAAACTCGCATTGTATATGGCAATATAATCCCTGCCGTTGGATCCTGGCAAGCCCCACTTCTCGACCATTCCATAAAACCGAATACTGTTCCCGCATAGCAAACACCCCCTTGATGCAAGCATACGCCTCAGGGGGATGTTTCATTCTATATGGATCTGTTGTCGGAAAGTCCAAAACTCACCGCAATCGCTGTATCAACAAGGGACATTTTTTCTTCATCAAGATGACCCATGTGCTCCCGCAATCTGCGCTTGTCGATCGTTCTGATCTGCTCCAAAAGAATCACAGAATCCTTACTCAGACCCACACTGCCACCGGCAATATTGATATGGGTAGGCAGTCGAGCCTTACCTGTCTGACTGGTGATCGCCGCAGCAATAACTGTGGGAGAATGTCGGTTGCCTGTATCATTCTGAACAATAAGCACAGGACGGGTCCCACCCTGTTCACTGCCCACCACCGGCGAGAGGTCTGCATAGAATATATCGCCACGTTTCACCGTGCTGTCCATTAGCGCCACACTCCGTGAGAAATCATTGACCACGCTACGGCTTTTCTATGTAACGCGGTTAATGATATTGTCCCACTTACAACAGAAAATATACGACAGCGCTGTCAATTTATCCTATGCAAGATATGACAAAATGCTACCCGATGGTAAAATTTGTGACATCGATTGTAATGATGCGTCGGCCTTCCCACAGGATCTCTCCCCGTATGGGATTGTTGTTTTTGTCACAGTAGACATCCATCTGCACGGTATTCTGCCGGTAACTGTCATCAATTACAATATGGATTCCATCATCCTTATCTTCGCAGGCTTTTATATAGCCCCCTTGTAATCCATGTATCAACAGCCATGGTGCTGTCACAGGGGAAATCTGACCGTCCGGTAGATCAGGAAAGGCCAGCGCCTTATCCCGGAAAGTCAGTTTTCCGCCGTTTTCATCCACAGTACCGCAAATTCCGGCAATCGTGGCCGGCTCTGTCACAGAAAACGTAAGTACCCCTGCGGCATCTGTCTGACAGTGCATTCCAAATGTATAGACCTTTTCTCCGTAATCTGCAGTAATCATTGCATCAAACTCACATCCGGCTCCCTGCAACATCGCATTTCGCAGCCGCATCCCTTTATCCAACCCGGAATTATCTCCACACCCGGAAAGGAAGAGAATTAACAGCACCACAGACAGGACTCTCTTCAAGCGTATCCCACCCTATTTCATAAGTCGCGGCAGAACATGCAACATATCTGTCGGCAGCATCCCGTACTGACCGATCTCCTTGGCACAAAGATCACCCGCAGCGCCATGAAGCCATGCCGCACACGCGGCAGCCTCCACAGGAGCGATGCCTTGTCCCAACAGACTGACAATGATACCAGATAACACATCGCCGCATCCGCCTACAGCCATTCCAGGGTTGCCGGTTGGGTTTATATAGATTCTTTTACCATCAGTGACCACCGTGTTATGACCCTTAAGCAATACGGTTACGCCTAAATCCTCGGCAAGCATCTGCGCATCAAGAACCCTGTCGCCCGTACATTCCGGCATCAGTCTTGCAAACTCACCGGCATGGGGTGTCAGAATTGTAGGACATGTTCTACCTCGCAGAATATCTTTATGCCGGGATATGAGATTCATGCCATCTGCATCCAAAACTATAGGACCGGAATAATTTTCGAGTACATAATTTACAACATCTGCCGCGCCTTTCCCTTGACCGATCCCCGGTCCGACCAGAACAGCATCCATTTTGCAAAGAAGCGGCGCAATGTGCGCTATCGCCACGGATGCATACCCGCCATGATCGTCAGGTAGTGGGAACACAATCGGCTCTGTTAATTTCACCGCTTCAATTTCATAAATACTCTCCGGTACACCCAAATACACAAGCCCCGCGCCGCTGCGAAGCGCGCCCATGGCCGACAGTGCCGCAGCACCGGTATAACCTCTGCTTCCGCAAAGAAGCAGGATCTTGCCGAAATTGCCCTTATGGGCATCCAAAGGCCGATCCGGGAGTGTTTTGTCTATAAATTCACGGTTAATGATTGTTTGCATCATATTATCACCCCTCATTTGTATCATATCATCCGCAAATTTTGCCGTCAAACAGAAATTTCCCTTGCATTTTATGTAGGAATGTGATACCATACCACCGATATGCAAAGGCATTGAATGGGCTGTCCTGTACCGGGATTGCGGGTTCAGAGAAAGTGGGATGGTGGGATCCACTTACGCAAGGTATCGGGCTTTCTCCCAGGAGCTGCCACCTGAACTGGTAGTAGGGTGCGCCGGGTGATTCCGTTAACGGTCAAAGGTGTGTTTGCACCGATGAGCTGCGCCTATGGCGAATTGCGGGTGGTACCGCGGAGGTTTCCTTCGTCCCGATTGTGGGATGAGGGATTTTTTTGTATTTATCTGTTTGGAAGGAGAAACAGTTATGAGAGAACAACTGGAACAAATCAAGCAGCAGGCTGTTATTGATCTGGATAACGCCACGACCCCGGCACAGCTGGAGGAACTGCGCGTCAAGCTGCTGGGCAAGAAGGGTGAAATTACCGCTGTTCTGAAGCAGATGGGTAAACTCTCCCCCGAGGAGCGCCCCATCATGGGTCAGATTGCAAACTCTGTCCGCGCCGAGATCGAGGCTAAACTGGAAGAGCGCAAGAGCGCTATTAACGCATCCGTTTTGGAAGCAAAACTGGCTGCAGAAGCCATTGACGTCACAATCCCCGGCGAAGAGGTCAAGATGGGCCATCAGCACCCCATGAACATGGTGCTTCAGCAGATCAAGGACATCTTCGTGGGTATGGGCTACCAGGTTGTAGACGGCCCCGAAGTAGAACTGGCTGATTATAACTTCACAAGGCTCAACATTGAGGAAGGCCACCCCTCCCGCGACCGCAGCGATACCTTCTATTTCACCGACGATGATGCCGTTCTGCTGCGTACCCAGACCAGCCCTATGCAGATCCGCTTTATGGAAAACAACAAGCCGCCTCTGTGTATGCTGGCTCCCGGCCGCGTGTTCCGTAAGGATGAGGCAGACGCCACCCACTCCCCTATGTTCCACCAGATCGAAGGTCTTGTGGTGGATGAGAACATCACCATGGGTGACCTGAAGGGCGCCTTGGTTGCCATTATGAAGCAGATTTACGGCGAGGATTCTCAGATGCGTTTTCGTCCTCATCACTTCCCCTTCACCGAGCCCAGCTGCGAAATGGACATGCAGTGCCACAAGTGCCACGGTACCGGCGAAGTAGACGGCAACGTCTGCTCCACCTGCCACGGCGAAGGCTGGATCGAGCTGCTAGGCGCGGGTATGGTGCACCCTAAGGTGCTGGAAAACTGCGGCATTGACCCTGAGAAGTACTCCGGCTTTGCTTTTGGTATGGGCCTGGAGCGTATGGCTATGGGTCGTATGCGCATTAACGATCTGCGCCTTATCTTCGACAACGACGTCCGCTTCCTGGAACAGTTCTGATTGGAGGGATAGACTATGAAATTAAACAGAAAATGGCTGCATGAGGATTTTGTAGATCTCTCTCATGTTTCCGATAAAGAATATGTGGAAAAACTTACCGTCTTCGGTCAGAAGGTGGAGACCTATGAGCGTATGGACGCTGAGATCAGAAACGTTGTCGTTGGCAAGGTTATTTCCATTGTCCGTCACGAGAATTCCGACCATATGTGGGTCTGCCAGGTGGATGTGGGTCAGGAAGAGCCTGTCCAGATCGTTACCGGCGCACAGAATGTGAAGCAGGGCGACCTTGTCCCCGCTGCGCTGCACAATTCCTGGCTTCCCGGCGGTATTCACATCACTAAGGGCAAGCTTCGTGGCGAGAAGTCCAACGGCATGCTCTGCTCCTTTGCAGAACTGGGCCTGACCCAGAACGATCTGCCCGGCGCTTACGAGGACGGCATTTGGATCCTTAACGACGAAGATTGCAAGCCCGGCGACGATATCAACCTGGTGATCGGCAACGACGACACTGTCGTGGATTTTGAGATCACCAACAACCGCCCCGACTGCTACTCCATCATCGGTCTGGCAAGAGAATCTGCCGCCGCATTCGGCATGGAGATGAAGCACCACGAGCCTGTTGTCAAAGGCAGCGATGCCGGCTCTATCTTCGAGATGCTGGATGTGGAAGTTCCCGCAGAGGAACTTTGCAACCGCTACACCTCCCGCATGGTGAAGAATGTGAAGATCGCACCCTCTCCCAAATGGCTGCGCCAGCGTTTGAGAGCCAATGGTATCCGTCCCATCAACAACATCGTGGACATTACCAACTATGTAATGCTGGAGTACGGTCAGCCCATGCATGCCTTTGACTACCGCTATGTGGCCTCCGGAAAGATCGTTGTCCGTGAAGCTGAAGAAGGCGAAACTATCACCACCCTGGACGGCAATGTGCGTCAGCTGACCCCCGGTATGCTAGTGATTGCTGATGACGAGAAGGCCATCGGCCTTGCCGGCATTATGGGCGGCGAAAACTCCGAGATTTTGGATGACACTACAACTGTTGTTTTCGAGTCTGCTAACTTCAACGGCACCTCCATCCGTCAAACTGCCCTGGCCCTGGGTATGCGTACCGATTCTTCCGGCAAGTTTGAAAAGAATCTGGATCCCATGATGACTGTACCTGCTGTGCAGAGAGCCTGCGAGCTGGTGGAACTTTTGGAAGCCGGCGATGTGCTGGACGGCATGATCGATATTATCAACTACGTTCCCGAGACAAAGACGCTGCCTTTGGAGCCCGAAAAGATCAACCGCCTGCTGGGCACCAACATCTCTAAAAAAGACATGGTCAAGTACCTGAACCTTCTGGAGATCGGCGTAGAGGGTGATACCATTTGCGTCCCCTCTTTCCGCCCCGATCTGAACCTCATGGCTGATATCGCTGAAGAGGTGGGCCGTTCCTACGGCTATAACGAGATCCCCACCACCGCTTTCAAGACCTCCACACAAGGCGGTTACACCCCTGTGATGCAGTTTGAAAGCAAGGCCGGTAGCCTCTGCCGCAGCTTAGGTTACAGTGAGATCATCACTTACTCTTTCGTCTCCCCCACTATCTTTGATCAGATCCGCATTCCTGCAGACTCCCCTCTGCGTAACACCCTGAAGATTCAGAATCCCCTGGGCGAGGACACCTCTATCATGCGCACCATCGTTCTGCCCTCCATGCTGGACATTCTGTCCCGCAACAATGCATATCACAACAAGTGCGCAAAGCTTTACGAGCTGGCAAAGATCTACCTCCCCACAGAGGGTCAGGTCCTGCCGGAAGAGCCCAAGATGCTGATGCTGGGTGTTTACGGCGAGAAAGAAAACTTCTTCACTCTGAAGGGTGAGTTGGAAGCCGTTTTTGCCGGTCTGCGGATGCCCAAGGCAACCTATGAGGCAGTTTCCACGAATCCCTCCTACCACCCCGGTCGCTGCGCCAAGGTGAGCATGGACGGTGTGGAACTGGGCTATATGGGTCAGGTTCATCCCGCTGTTGCCAAGAACTACGGCATTGACGGCGAGGTCTACTGCGCGGAGATCAACTTCACCGCTATGTTTGACCTGCGTCTGCCCGACCCCACCTACACCGCCCTGCCCAAGTACCCCGGTGTTACCCGCGACCTGGCAATTCTGTGTGATGAGGCTGTTACTGTGGCACAAATTGAGGATGTGATCGGCGCTTCTGCTGGCAAACTTCTGCGCAATGTGCGTCTGTTTGATATCTACCGCGGCACCGGCGTTCCCGAGGGTAAAAAGAGCATGGCCTTCTCCCTGGAACTTCGCGCGGATGATCGGACTCTAACCGATGCTGATTGCGAGCAGGTTTTTGACAAGGTGCTTGCCGCTCTGTCCGCCCAGTTGAACGCAACCCGTCGATAACTGACGAACGGCATTTTAAAACTGGGACTTTACACCACGCATTTTTTAGGGTATAATAGCTCTAATATTTGGAAGGAGGTCACACCCATGACGGATAATACATTGAACAGCACCATCAAATTTACAGTTCCTGGCGAAGAAAAGGACGATATGCGCAATATTCTCCGTAATGTGTTTGATGCTCTCAACGAAAAGGGTTACAATCCCATCAACCAGATCGTCGGCTATCTTCTGACGGAAGATCCTACCTATATTACCAACTATAACAGCGCACGCAGCATGATCTGCAAGTTGGACCGGGATGAGCTTCTCCAGGAGCTGGTGCGCAATTATCTGTTTGACAAAGCTTAATGGAGGTACCTATGGCTGACGAAAAAATTCTCACCTATAAGGGTCATCCCCTGATGCGTAAGGACAACATGATCTATTACGGTTCTATGGCGGATACCCACATCGTAATGCTGCAGATCCTGGAGACCAAGGATGTGGGCGGCGTTCAGATCGCTTCTAAAGTGTCTGTTCAGCTGCACCTGACCGACCCCTCTGTAAAAAGCCGCGACCGCGTGCTCAAGAAGGGTGAAAAGGCAGGTCTATACACAGCCCTTGACTTTGGCTGCGTTTGGCTGGAACGAGCTCTGGCCGGAAAGTAAATACAAAAACCTGCTGAGAAATCAGCAGGTTTTTTATATTTTACGAAGATTTGCACATACTGGCATCATGGAGGTGCCGTATGAAAAGTTTAAGAAAGGGCAGACAGAGCTTCCAATTTGACGAAGCGCCTGTGATCGCAGGTTGGGCAAGCGTAGCAGGCAAGAAAGAATCAGAGGGTCCATTGGGCCATACTTTTGATGCCACGCAGAACGACCCCTACTTCGGCCAAAAAACGTGGGAACAGGCGGAGAGCAGGATGCAGCTTCTTGCTCTGGAGAATTTGAAGATCAAGACAGGTATCAGTAACGAAGATATTGGCGTTCTTTTTTCCGGCGACTTGTTAAACCAATGCGTTGGATCTTCCTTCACACTTCGGAATTTGCTGATACCCCACATTGGATTATACGGAGCCTGCTCCACTATGGCTGAAAGCCTTTTAATGGCCTCCATGGCAGTGGGCGGCGGTTTTACGGACAATGCGGTCGCCATGACCTCATCCCATTTTGCGTCCTCAGAACGGCAATATCGATTCCCGCTTGGTTACGGTGGTCAACGGCCGCCAACAGCCCAGTGGACAGTGACTGGGTCCGGCGTTGTGTTGCTGAAATCCAACGGCAAGGGTCCCCGGGTCACCGGCGGTACTATAGGAACAGTCACCGATCTGGGTGTGACAGATGCCAATAACATGGGTGCTGCTATGGCACCGGCGGCTTTGGAGACGATTTGTGCACATTTTGCCGACTTCAGTTCCAGTCCGGATGATTACGACCTTATCATCACCGGTGATCTTGGACAATTGGGCAAAGAGATTCTTTTGTCAAGTGCGAGAGAGCGTGGTATATATCTTGGAGGAAAATTGGAAGACTGCGGCACATTGATCTTTGATCTGTCGGAACAAGACGTCCACTGCGGCGGCTCCGGATGCGGATGCAGCGCAATCGTCCTGTGCGGGCATCTGTTGGAACAACTGAAAAACGGAAAGTTAAAACGCATCCTGTTCTGCGGTACCGGCGCACTGCTCTCCCCCACCTCCGTACAACAAGGATTGCCGATCAGCGGTGTGTGCCACGCTGTGTCAATCTACGGAGGTTAAGTATGGACTATGTAAAAGCATTTATTGTTGGCGGTCTTCTTTGTGTGATCGGTCAGATCCTCATTGATAAAACAAAACTGACGCCAGCGCGCATCTTGGTCAGTTATGTAGTTGCCGGTGTACTCTTGGGTGGAGTCGGTATTTATAAGTATCTGGTGGATTTTGCCGGTGCCGGCGCAACCATTCCGTTAACCGGCTTTGGCTATACCCTGGCAAAGGGTGTGAAAGAAGCAGTAAAGACCGACGGTTTTCTCGGCATTCTCACCGGCGGATTGAAAGCCACTGCAGGTGGTATCACCGCCGCCGTCACAGCCGGTTTGCTTGTCGGTCTGATCTTTAAAGCGAAGGATAAATCCTGAATAATTGGGCAATCTATTCTTGCGGCTCTGTCGCAAAGTACAAAATTGGAGGGTTTTCACTATGAATAACCAGAACAAGAATCAGCAGAACAACCAGAACAATCAGAACAACCAGAACAACCAGAACAACCAGAACAACCAGAACCGTAGCAACCAGAATCAGCAGAACTCCAACAACCGCTAAAGAACATCCGCCGAAGAGATTACCTCTTCGGCGGATATTTTATACAGGATAGAACTCACCTAAACGGAAGAAATACAAAAGAGCATTTTTGACAGGCTTTTCAAAAATCCTCTCCATTGCATAGGCATAGGTCCTGACCTGCTGGCGATACCTGTCAGCTACCGAATCCAAGGTTTCGTTTGTTACATGATCGGTCTTGAAATCTATGATTGTGATCCCGTCATCTTCCACAAGCGCCAGGTCCACAACACCTTGTAACAGGACGTTTTCCTGGGACAGGCCCTCTCCGTAGCGGTCAGCATCGTCTAAAATGGAGAATTTGAATTCGCGCAGGTTGTTCTTGCTGTTTTTGATTTTAGCGCCAATTTCGCTGTTCAAAAACCTCAGAATACCATCCGTGTCCACCATCTGCTCCTGTTTTGGGTCCAGATACCCGTCCTGCACTAACCGTCTGATTTCCTCTTTGATCGTCGCCTCGTCTGTGCAGCAACCAAAGTCGATCCTCTCCATAACACCGTGGATGAGATTGCCATAACCGGTGGTATCCTGACATTGCGCAATAAAAGACGGTTTTCTAAAGCTATGGTGCTGCGTTTGGTGGGTATTCTCGGCAGCCTCTTTGTCCTTTTCTCGTCCCTTTAATTGTGTGGCGGTCTGTTTGGAAGGCGTTTGGGTTGCCGTCTTATAAGGGTAGGAGAAATTGAGGTAGCAGCCGATCTTATCTACCAGCGAAGGAGATATTTTCTCTGCAGTTTCTTCTTCCACCACAACAGTTTTGTATTCTGCGTTGCCGGCCTGCGACAGACGTATCAGCCAAGGCATCCCAACAGCCTGGTCACTTTCCGGGCGAACTGCATTCCGGTAAAAATCCGTTGCTTCCGGACGCAGAAGCGCAGACAGAAGTACCCAATCACCGGCACAGGAGACATCGGAGGTCAGCAGTTTTCTGGGTGTTACATCCATACGGTAAGCAAGATCCCATATTTTCTTTTCCGGACTCTCTTTTGCGTAGGTCATAATCAGGCGGTCCCTGGCTCGGGTCATGGCGACATACAAAACCCGCAGTTCTTCGGAGATCATATCCCGGATCTTCTTTTCCCCAATCGATCTTCTTGCAACGGTGGGATATTTTACACGGCTTACAAGGTCCGCGCAACAAAGACCAAGTCCTAATTCCCGGTCGCAAAGCACAGGCGCCTTGGTATCTTCCTTATTAAAGCCTTTTGAAAGGCCGCAAAGGAATACAACAGGAAATTCCAGACCCTTTGATTTGTGGATACTCATAATCCGAACAGCATCAGCGGTATTCTCTTCTTCAACGCCATAGCCACTCTCATCCAGAGCATTTAGATAATCCAGGAATCGTCCCAAATATCCCCGGCCATTGGATTCAAAAGAAGCCGCGAGCTGGCAGAATCTATGGATATTCTCTACCCTGTTTTCTCCAAGTTTCATAGCACCGTAGATACTATCGAGTTTCGTTTCCACAATAACCATATTCAGCAATTGTGTAAGAGATCTGTTTTGGGCAGCGGAGCGCAGCCGGGACAACTGATCTAAAAATGACTTGACCCGCTCGTCGTCGGATTTCTTGAGTGCAGAGAACACAGAACAATGACGTTTATTCACACGAATTTTTGCTATATCGTTTGCACCAAAGCCAAATACTCTGCTAGTCAGCATAGCGATCAAGGAGATATCCTGCAAGGGATTATCAATGGTTTGCAGAATTGCGCGCAGTACCACAATCTCTTCCGACTGCATGATATCGTTTGTGCTGCTGCTAACACAACGCACGCCCCGCTGCTCCAGTGCCTGTTGAAACTGCCAGCCTACGGAACCCGGAGAACGAAGCAAGATCACAATATCCTCCGCTCTGATAGGGCGCAGAATATCCTTTTCCCGTACCATGTGTTTACCATCTAATAGCTTTACGATGTGATCTGCAGTAAATGCCGCTTCCTCCCCATAGGTATCCGAGACTACATCCAGGGCGTAGAGTTCCACCTCCGGCTCGCCGATATCTATGTGAGGGATTCCTTCGTTGAGCATCTCGTCCGGACCGTATTCCAGACCGCCCACATCGTCAGACATGCAAGCAGAAAATACATCGTTGACTGCAGAGATCACTCCACCGGAGGAACGGAAGTTGCAGGAAAGCAGTACCTTTCTCCCCTGCCCGACATCTGCATTCTCCGCGGAGGCATAGGTCTTATATTTCTCCAGAAATATTTCCGGGTCCGCAAGACGGAACTGATAAATGGATTGTTTTACATCGCCAACCATAAAGCAGTTCTGCTTCTTCTCCGTCAAGGCCGAGAAAATTCGGTCCTGCACAGCATTGGAATCCTGGTACTCATCCACCATGACCTCGCGATACCGCTCGCCGATCTCCTTAGCAAGGCTTGTGGGGGCTGTTCTGCTTTTTCCTACCAGCAGATCCAGCGCCATATGCTCCAGGTCGGAAAAATCCACGATTCTGCGGCTTCTCTTCATAGATTGATATTCCTGGGAAAAACGGCGTACCATGGCAACAAGTCCACGCATTGCCCCGGCGGTTTTACCGATATCCACCAAAACCTTCTCGCTGTTGTCGGCAAAGGTCTTTAGCTTCTTCTCCAGGCCGTCCTTACAGGCATTCCGAACAGCCTTAATTTGATCAATAAGCAGCACATCCTCGCACTTCTTATCAAAGCGCATGGTGCCATAGGCAATATTCTTGTTACAGATGATCTCATCCCATGTCTCGCTGTCACGCAAACGCTGTAATTGCGTTACTGTGTCCCATAGAAGCGCCGCGGGCTTTTCCATGTGCAACGCATCATCCGCACGGGTAGCACATTCCCGAAGGGCAGAAAGATGCATATCCAAATAACTGAACAGATCATCCATAAGGTATCTGCCCCATACCGTCTCACCCGCATCCGAAAGGTCTTCTACACAGGAGGAAGTCACACAGTCACTCAGCCACTTTTCGGGGTCCAGATGACAGCGGGACCGCTCATAGACATCAAAGATAATTACGGGCACCTGATAGTCCGTACGGCCGAGTCCCTGGGTGTCAACAAAGGCAAAGAAATCCTCATCCCCCTCGGTATACGCCTGTTCCAACACCCGTTCCGCGGCCAACATTTGCAGTTCCGCCGCCTCGCTTTCGTCCGCAAGACGAAAATCCGATGAAATGTCCAGCTTATAGGAAAACTCTTTTAAGATGTCCGAACAGAAGGAATGGACCGTGGAAATCTTCGCCAGATACAGCCTCTGCATCTGCTGCTGAAGGTGACGATTCGTGGGATCAGCAGCGATATGCTCCGTAAGTTTTGCGCTGATTTTGCCCCGCAACTCCGCCGCCGCAGCTTTTGTGTAAGTAATAATCAAAAAATCATCTAAATTGGCAGGGTCCACCGGATCCTTCAGATAGCTCATAAGTCTATCTACCAGCACCTTTGTCTTACCAGAGCCGGCAGCCGCGGATACCAAAAGCTTTCCACCGCGATTCTTCACCGCCAATTCCTGTTGGGGCGTCAACTTTTCAGCCATGGCTGCTCATCTCCTTTCGCACCTCTTCCCAGAATCGGTCTGCAGGCATTTTTTTATAGTTTCTGCGGTTTTCCACATCCGCCACATGGCAAACAGCCCCATAGGGGCAGTAGCGGCAGGCATTATGACTGTCACCGCGGGTATACGGATTCGCCTCCACACAGCCGGAAGCAATCTCATCAACCATTTTTCCCAAAAGACGAAACACATGCTGCTTCAAAAGGCCAAGGGATTCCCTGTCCGCCAGATCGCCGGAGATGCTTCCATCCTTCTTTTTGGTATAGGGAAGCCGGACGGGCTTTTCACTGGGGTCCATCGCCTGCAGAACACGCTCATCCTGCAGAAGCAGCCCTTTTCTCTTCCAAAGCTTGCTTCGTTCCGCATCTGCTTCTTCCTCGGTAAGTTGACCATTTGCGGCGATCAACGGTGCCCGAGCGGGAAAATACTGTACGCCCGCGGGTGTCGGATTCTTACCAATTACCTGATCCCCCGCAGATTCCAGCGCAAACAGATATAAAAGCATCTGCAATCCCAGGCCGTTGAAGATATCACAGTAATCAAAGTCCTTTGCGCCTGTTTTGTAGTCCACAACACGGAAATAACTTCTGTCGTGATCCTCCCAAACATCTACCCGGTCCACAAAGCCGCGAAGCTGCGCATCCATGGCATGTCCGGGAATTTCAATGGCAGGCAAAAGGCCATCGTCTCCGAATTTCATCTCAAAGAACCGCGGTTCAAAGGACGATTCACTCAGTTCCTGCCAAAGTTCCCGGATGATCATTTGAAGCTCAGCGCTGTTCCTGCGGAACAAGTATGTCAGACGCTCCGTATCCAATTCCGCAAAACGATTCTGCACATATTCGTCTGAATATCTCTTGGCAATGGAAAGCGTGTCATCCAGGGACACTTCTGAAAACCCGCCCTTATCCATAACTTCTGCAGCCGTCTTTTCCAAAACAGCATGCACATAGGTACCGAACTCCGCCGGATCTACCGTGACAGCCTTGCGCTCTTTCGCATCGATACCATAGCGGAGGAAATACGACAACCGACAGTCCGCCTGCCTGTCCACCTGGGAAGCGGAAAGACGAAGCTTGTTGCGGTATAGTTCTGCAACGGCCTCGCCGGAGACAGCCCCCAAACTGTGGGTACACCTTTGGGCCATGGTATCATATTCCCGATCAATACCAAGTCTATCTGCTGCAGATCGCTCGTTATAACGTTTCAAAAGAGCAGCAGCATCCAAACCGTTCACCAACGCAGGACCAACAGGCGCAATTTCCGTAGATTCCTTGCCGGTCATTTGCAAAAGTCTTTGGTACACAAATGACGGTTGTCCAGCTGTACAGCTAACAGTAATGCTGTCTCTGGCACCACAGAACACGCCGTACACCTCAGAGAATTCTCTCTGTATTCCCTCCATGGCATCCCCGGACAGGGGCACCCCCATGGTACGCAGCGCTACGCGCTCCTGATCTGTAAGTACGCCGGCAGTAGTGCTGTAGCCGGGTAGTGTACCTTCTGCCGCGCCAAGAACAAACAGGTGCTTTGTTTCCTGACACCGCATTGCATTCACAGGACCGACCGTTACTGCATCCAAAACAGGCGGGATTGTGCCTACACGGTACTGGCTCAGCAACAACTTAAACAGATTTGCAAATACATCCGGTGCCCACGCGGTTTCACCCAGGACATCATACATCTGCTCAAGAGCACTGATAAGGATCTCCCAAAGCTGGCCTAACACCTGTGCCTCCCGGTTATTTCCGGCGGCATCCAACTCCTGTGCCATTTTCTCCAAATGCTCCGCAAGCTGGATATCTTCAAAAAAGTCATAAATGGCGCGAATCTGCTGAGATACCTTAGACGCGGAACAAAGCCCTTTACGAAGTCGAATGAGCGGTGATAGGGCTGTCAGGCGGGCATCATTGAGATCATCCAATTGCCGTTGTGCCTCTTCTGTCATCGTCTCACCAAGGCCCATGGGGTTAAACTTCCATGTCTCCAGCCATTTTTTACCCGAGATACTCCAAAGAATCACATAATTTTCTATCTCATCCACGGTCTCCAGGCTCAGGGGTGACAGCGATGTGCGCAAATAGCGAAGAACATCCTTTTGCTCAAAATCACTCATAGCTGTATCTACAGCAGCAAGAACCGTGGCAATTACAGGCTTCTCAAGAATTTCTTCGGTACCGGAAACATAGACAGGAATACCACACCGGCCGAACACTGTTTCCAGCACGTTCTTGTACCCCTGCAGGTCAGAAAGTACAACGCTGATATCCCTGTATCGTGCACCACTCAGAACCAGTGCAAGGATTCTTTCCGCTGCTTCCATGCACTCCTGATATACGCTATCGGCACGGTACAAATACAGACCATCCTTAACGGACTCTGTTCTGCCCTGGAACAGCTTATCGCAAACCGGGGCAGTAACCGTCATCTGGGATGGAACATTCAGGATCTGCACCTCAGCACCATGGCACTTTGCCAGTCTGCAAAGGTGTGCGGCAGTATCGGAGGCTTTTTCAAAAGCCGGTGAGGTGGTATCCAAACCATCTGTATTCAGACTTATGGTGATATCCGTACCGCTTGCGATGAGATGCTCCAGGATTGCCATATGCTGCCCTGTAAAGTCCGGAAAGCCGTCCACATAAAAAGTATGCTGGGCCGCATAATCACTGTCTTCCAGTTCCTCCAAAAGCCAATCCATTTGATCACGGGGGTCCCGTTTACCCCGTAGGCAAACGCCGTTATAACACTCATAAACTAAAGAGAGTTCTTCCAGCTTTTGCGCGAAGCTCCCTTCTGATTCCATTGACGCGGCTTTCAGATCCTCCGGCGTAATGCAACAGCGTTTAAATTCATCCACCGCGTCAACAAGTCCAACAAAGAATTCCGGTCTCGTACCCACAGAAGCATAGGCCTTCAATCTGCTCTGTGCCTGGCGTACAGCAGCGGCCATCGCCACCACACGCCCACCATCATCCATGCATTCCCGGGCTCTGTGGCCAACACTATCCGACACGCGGCTGGCAAGACGGCTAAACGTCAGTACCTGCGCAAAACGGCTGGCCGTATCGCCTGCGGTAGCGCACAGGCGCCGCTCCACATCGTGGCTAATGAGTTCGGGAACTATCAGGATTCTACCACCCTGCTGCTGCTTCACATCATCAGCAATCCGGTCTAATATTGCGTTACGGTTGGCCACCCAATCAGTGCCCAGCAGTAATTTCAGCATAATAACGCCTCCTTTTACAAGGATACTATCAAAGTTAATGTGCCATATTTCGTACAAATTTGAAACACCGCCCATGCTGAAGCGTCAGTATGGGCGGTATTAAGCATCACACGGGCTTTGCAATATAAACATTCGGATAATTATCCTTGAGCATATTGCAAACCACTGCAGCATATTCGAAATTGGGCAAAATAGCAAACACAGCAGAACCGGAACCGGTCATCTGCTGGCCCACAGAGCCATAGCTGTTGAATATGGATTTAATGTAGTTCAGCTCCAGGTGTTCAGCCGTCACAATGGGGTCAAAAACATTACAGAGGTTCTCCGCAACCTTACCCAAATCACCGGCGATCAAGGCGCTCTCCATAGCCTGATTATCAGGACGCTTCGCAATTGTGCTCTCGTCCAGCTTGCGGTACAATTCGGGTGTTGACGCAGAGAAATCCGGCTTACATACCACGAACACACAGTCGGGCATATCCGGCAATTTCCGCAAACGCTCGCCCCTACCCTCTACCATTGCTGTGCCGCAAAGGACGCAGAAAGGCACATCGCTGCCCACCTGTGCGCCCAATTCCGCCAGGGCCATGATGGAGAACGGATGGTCGTAGTGCTTATTCAGAGCGCGAAGAACCGCTGCCGCATCCGCACTGCCGCCGCCCATACCCGCCTCCATCGGAATCCGCTTGGTGATGCGGATAGCAAGGCCATTGGGATCCTTGCCGGTGGCATCGAAAAACGCCTTTGCAGCTTTCCAGGCAAGGTTTCTCTCATCGCAAGGAATGTTCTCATTGGTACAGGACAGTTCCCAGGGCCTGCCGGTGTCCAGATCGATCTCCACATCGTCACGAATAGAGATCGTCTGCATGACACTGCGCAGATCGTGATAACCATCCTCACGCTTCCCCAGGACATCCAGAGTTAAATTCAATTTGGCAAATGCGCCTTCGTAAAGTGTGATCATCTAATTTTTCTACCTTCCAAGTAATATCTTTTTTCCCGTCCGTGTCCCAGGGAAAAGGTCTTTCTAGGCAGAATCTTACCGGACGCACCAAAGGAAAAGAGTTCCTTCTTGTCAAAAACCGGCAGCAAAAGACCAAGTGTATTGTCCGCTGTGGCAAAGCTTTCTACGGCATCTCTGTCATGGACGTAGTCGATTCTACCCTGATTTTCCGAAAGCCACTTATCCAAAAAACGCTGAAGTACCGCAACCGGCAGTTCCCCCTTAGGAACAGTCAGGTAAAGTGTCTGGTGCTCCTTGCCCACAACACACTCAATGGCACTGCCTTCAGAATCCGAAATGGCCTTCAGATCAGCCAGAAGCTTCTGCGTATCTGTATCAAAAATTACACGGTGGATGGGCTCAAAATCAATAGAGGGATCTAAAATGTTCTCCAACTCCACCAGTGCGTATCTTGCAGGATGATCGGACAAATCTTTACCGGGATTCTTCTGTTTCAATTCCTCATACCAGCATTTGGCGGTTACAAGGGAGTGATTTCCATCCGCAACCAGGAAAGCAGTACCCTCTGCATGCTCCTGATAATTGGTCAGTGCCTTACGAAGTTCGTCAGCATCCGTGCCATTCACCAGCCAGCCTGCAATATGACCGCCGCCCTCCATAAGATCAAACTCATAGAGCTTCTTAAGCTGACCCTTCTTTTCCGCAATAGGGCGTACGATACGATCTTCATAATCATTGCAAAACAGGATCACATGGGGAAATTCCAGCGCAGCCTCACGGCGAACTGCGATTCTTGGAGGGACTCGCTCCAGGATCGTTTGCTCTGTCGCACCAACAGCCGGCTTAACACTGGGATCATAGTGGTACTGCTCCAGATCCACCATTCCAACGATACCGGGACGGATCATGCCGTTTAAAAGTGTTCTTTCAACATATACGAAGGAACCGGGATACTCTGCAAACACACTGTCGGCAAGATTTTTCTCCATAGAACTTCGGATACTGTCAATTCTTGCAGGCGCATCCGTTTCCAGATAGATCTCAGGATAAACCATATGCAACGTAGAGGGGGCTTCCCGAACAAACGCCTCTACCCGCTCCCAATAGGCGCTGTCAGAGGTAAACTGATCGCAGGCGATCACCGCCCATTTCTCAAATTCACAGCTCTTGGGCAAGAGAATATCTCCGGGAAGAAAACAACAGGACATAACGCAAACCTTCCTTTAAAACTTTTTAAATATTATATCGAAATTGCAGATATATTGCAACTATTAAAACGAGCATGCATAATTTTTTCTACGCTGTTAACCCTATCAATATCCAACAATATTATGGAGGTAACATTATGGATACAATCGCTTTGATCCTTTCCATTATCGGATCTTTGAACTGGGGACTCGTAGGTCTTTTCCAGTTTGACCTGGTTGCGTGGATCTTCGGCGGGCAGGACGCACTCCTCAGCCGTGTCATTTACACGCTTGTGGGCATTGCCGGTCTTTGGTGCATCACCATGCTGTTTCGCAGAGGCAAAGAGCGTTTTAACGCTGAATAACAAAGGCGGCGGTATCCTAAGATACCGCCGCTGATATTATATTCTTACTTTACATGTACGGTGCACTTATAAGTGTTTCCCTCATAAACTGCCCGAATTACAGTCGTTCCCTTACCGACACCCTTCACAGTGCCATCCTCATCAACCGTACAAACAGAAGTGTTGCCGGAGGTAAATTCCGCATCCACAGCCTTTTTGCTGCTATCCTGCAGACACAGCCGGAAGGTGGTGCCCTTGATCAGAGACATTTCATTGGGATAGGCGGTATTAAAGGAAAGCTCCGTGCCGCCGGATTCAGACTCTGTGGTAGCGGGAGGTTCACTGGAAGGCACATCGGGAGTCTCGTCAGGAGTCTCGTCAGGAGTCTCGTCAGAGGGCTCACCGGCGGGAGCGAAGGAACAAATCACTTTACATTCTGCGGTTGCGCTGCCGCAGGTAACCCGCACAACAGTTTCACCTTCTGCAACAGCAGTTATCTTACCCTCAGCGTCCACAGTGGCAACAGCAGGATCATCAGAAGCAAAAGTGACCTCATCTGTGGTATTCTCGGGTGTGCATGTGACATTCAGAAGAATGGAAATATCCGCAGAACCAAAGTTGATTTCAGTCTCAGAAAGAGTAATGGACGTACAGGGAACATCCACAACAACATCTCCGGTATCACCGGGGACTTCCTCATTCACGATGCCGCCGTTGTTAAGCGCGGACTCAGTACCGGAAAAAGGAGCAAAGAAGCGCAGAACAATATAGATCACCACTGCAACGATCGCCAGAAGCAGTGCCAACACAGCAACTACCAGACCCTTGTTGCTTTGCGCATTTCTCTTCTGTGTCATACGCTCACGCTTCTCCTGTCGGGTCTCACTCACCGGTGCCTCCGGCGCAGTGTGGCGGGCCTTATTTCGCTTATTCACATTGGACTTAGAGAAACGTCCGCCTTTTACATATGTATACGTTCCGTTATCTTTGATGGTTTCCTCATCAACACCCGCGATCACTTTTGTGTCCGCAGAACGTACACAACCGCAGATAGGGCACTGAGAAACCGTTTCAGGGTAAGATGTACCGCATACATCACAAATTACTTTGCTCATGATAAACCTCCAAGCCGGAGCAAAGAAGACACTCCGTTCATTTGAATTGATTATATCATTTCTTGTTGAATAAAACAACCATAAAGATGTTGCTTTTTTCACAAATTTATTTTATCATATACAGAGAATAAAAAAGGAGGCGATTTTTATGTCAGAATCCAAACTGATTTCGCCAATGTTAGATAATTTTATGATCGGAGATCCCATCAGTGACCGCAACGGCGTACGCAGCTGTCCTGCTATGAACGAAATTACCCAGGACAAGTACATCGTGAAGATCATTTCCTCTCCCTCCAGCCCCGCAAAGCTGGAGGCACTGCTACTTTCCGGCGCATATGCCGACAGAGAGGCTGCACTTTCTTACTTCCAGGAAATGGCCAATGACATTGCCGAAGAAGCGGGTATTTTGGAAAAACTTTCAAATTTGGAAGGCTTCGTTCCTTTTGAGAGTACACAGATCGTCCCCATGGATGATCATAACGGCTACGATGTCTATCTTTTGAGCAGCTATAAACGTTCCCTTGCCCGTCAGCTGCAAAAGGCGCCTCTGACACACCTGGCTGCTCTGAATTTGGGTCTTGACATCTGCTCTGCCCTTTCTGTCTGCCGTCGCAGTGGTTATTTATTTGTGAATCTAAAGCCGGAAAACATCTATTGTGTTGGCGACAACGGTTACCGTATCGGTGATCTGGGTTTTGTGAAGCTGGATTCCCTGAAGTATACTTCCCTTCCTGATCGCTACCGCAGTGCATATACTGCCCCGGAGATCTCCGATGCTTTCTCTTCCCTGAACACGACACTGGATGTTTATGCTGCCGGTTTGGTCCTGTACCAGGTGTTTAACGGCGGACATCTCCCGGAGATTCGTGAAGGTGAGCCTTTACGCGCCCCGGATTACGCTGACTACGAAATGGCTGAGATCATCCTCAAGGCATGCGCTGTAGATCCCCAGGACCGTTGGCAGGACCCTGTAGAAATGGGCCAGGCCTTGGTCAGCTATATGCAGAGAAACGGTGCCCATGATACCCCCATCGTTTCTCAGGTTGTTGTGTCCGACGAACCTGCCGTTGATGCACCTTTGACAGAAAGCGAAGAGCCTGCATCCATTGCTGACGAAGACAGTGTCGCAGATGAGGTGATCACATCTGTGGATAATGTGCTTTCTGAGGATAATGTACAGGCAATCCCCGACGAAGAGCCTGCACCTGAAGCACAAAACGAAGAGGTTGCTTCCGATTATGCTGAAGATAGCTTTGGTAACCTTTCCTTCCTTACGGAAGACGACGAGACTGTGCCCGGCATGGACATGCAGGACATGGATCTGGACCAGGTCTCTGTTGAAATTTCCGATATTCTCAACCAGGTAGACGAGCTGGTATCCCATCCCACTCCCGACCCTGTCATCCCCCCCGAGCCCATTGATGTTCCGGTACCTCCCGTTGATACACCTGCCGAGGATGTGCCGGAAGAAAATGTAGCCGATCCTGTAGCGGAACAAAATTCTGACGAAGCCGATTCCAAAGAGGAAGCGGATGAAGAACCCAACGATGAAGTCTCTGAAGAAACCACCGACGAAGAGGAACCCGAAACAGAGGATGCACCCGAAGAGGAGGATGTCCCAGCCAAACCGAAACGCCACTGGCTTCGGAATACACTTCTGGTTCTTATGGGTCTGGCACTGATCGCCGGAGGCTTCCTGTTCTATAAGTTCTACTACCTCCTCCCCGTGGACTCCATTACCCTAGAAGGCAATGAGACCGAACTGACCGTCATCGTGGAATCCAAGATCAACGAGGAATTGCTGATTGTTGTATGCTCCGATACATACGGCAACCAGCGCAAGGCCCCTGTTGTTGACGGCAAGGCTGTATTTAAGGATTTGGCCCCCGACGCCGCATATACAGTCAAGTTGGAGGCAAGCAACAGTTTCCATCGCGTAACCGGCGATATTACCAGTGCCTATACCACGCCTGTTCAGACAAACATTGCCCATTTCAGCGCGGTAACAGGCCAAACAGAGGGCAGTGTTGTTCTCCGTTTCACCGTGGAAGGCCCCGAGCCTGCCCAGTGGAAGGTCACCTATGCTACCACCGACGAAGAAAGCAAGGACACCACCTTCACCGGCAACATGGTGGAGATCACCGGACTGACGGTCGGCAAGCAGTATACCTTCACTTTGTCTCCTGCAGAGGATCTGTTCTATGCCGGCATTACGGAAATCACCCACACTGTCAGCAAGCTGATCTTTGCTGAGGATCTGGCTGTCAACAGTTTTGCAGACGGAAAGCTCACCGTCTCCTGGTCCGCTCCCAAGAACACATCTGTAGCCAGCTGGACCGTACATTGCTACAATGACAACGGCGTGGATGAGACGATCGTTACCAACTCCCCTACCGCAACCTTTGATAACATTGCCTCCACCTCTGATTACAATCTGGAAGTCACAGCCGACGGCATGAGTGTCAGCCAGCGGATCTTCATTAACAAAGACGCCCTGAGTGTAACAGACCTCAAACTTGTTGAAGCTGAAAAGGGATCCGAGGTGCAGTACAAGCTGGTCTGGAATCACAGCAACAAGAAACAGAAGTGGGTTGTTCTCTGCGTGGCAGACGGTGTCTATGAGCAAAAGATCGCCACCACTGACGAAACAAGCGTAGACGTTCCCTGGATCATCCCCGGTGCAAAACACAGGTTTGTCTTGCAGACCGCGGACGGAGATGCTGTAATTGGCGGCACCTTGGTTTATACCGCTGCAGATGCTCAGGATTTTGACAATTACAACATCACAAAGGCTAACGTTGAGATCAAGATGTGCCACACCCCCTCCAAGAAGAACTGGGATCACTACGACCTGTCCTCTTCGGATTACACCACTACCTTCTCTACAAAGGACAAGGCATCTTTTGTCCTTCATCTTGACAAGAAACAAAAGAATTCCAGCGATAAAGTCACGACTACTATTGTGATTCGGGATGAGGCCGGCAATATTGTAAGTTGCTCTGCCAATACGGAAAAATGGAAATCCATTTGGAGCAACCGTTACAGCGAGTTCAACATCTCCAATCTGCCCGGCGCCGCAGGAAAATACAACTTAAGTGTGTATTTTAACAACGGTCTGGCTGCTACGCAGGACTTTACTGTAAATTAATCCGCATAAAGGGACAGCTGTGCTGTCCCTTTATTTTTACAAAATATGAAATTTACTCTTGCATTAGATGTCCAAAAGTGTTAAAATAATCATACATTCTCCACATGGAGGCAGTATGATGTTCAACTTTGCAGCCAAGTTTAACTACTATTACTTTTACGCTTGCAAAAAGTAATAGCGATTTGTGCTGCAGATAGAATACTTTTATAGGATTTCCGCCGCACAGGATTGTTTCTGTGCGGTGTTATTTTTTTAGGAGGAATAGCCTTATGATCGCAGTGCTGAAAAGAGGTACTACCACGGAGCAGACCGACCACCTGATTCGTTGGCTGAAAAATATGAATTTGGATGTCCATGTATCCATGGGTCAGGAGGTCACCGTTCTAGGCCTTGTGGGTGATACTAGCCGCGTGGACATGGAGCTTTTAAGTTCCTTGGAGATCGTGGACAGCGTGAAACGTGTCTCAGAGCCTTTTAAGCAGGCGAACCGCAAATTTCATCCCAACGACAGTGTGATCGATGTGTCCGGGGTAAAGATCGGCGGCGGAAATTTCGCCATGATCGCAGGCCCCTGCTCTGTGGAATCTGAGGAGCAGATCGTAGAGGTGGCAAAGTCCGTTAAGGATGCCGGAGCAAATATTCTCCGCGGCGGTGCCTATAAGCCCCGCACCTCCCCCTACGCCTTCCAGGGACTCAAAGAAGAAGGTCTGCGGCTTTTAGAGAAAGCCAAGGCAGCCACCGGTATGCCGATTATCACCGAGATCATGAACATCCGCACTCTGGAAAACTTTGAGAATGTGGATATCATACAGGTTGGCGCCCGAAACATGCAGAACTTCGACATGCTGCAGGAACTGGGTAAAACAAATAAACCCATCCTTCTCAAGCGCGGTCTTGCCAACACACTGCAGGAACTTCTCATGAGCGCAGAATATATCATGAGTGAGGGAAATGAAAATATTATTCTGTGCGAACGTGGCATTCGAACCTACGAGCACTATACCAGAAACACCCTGGATCTTTCTGCCGTACCTGTGCTTCACGAGCTTACCCATCTGCCCGTGGTTGTAGACCCCAGCCACGCCACCGGAAAAGCTTCCCTGGTGCCCTCTATGGCCCTGGCAGCCGCCGCATGCGGCGCAGATGGTCTCATGATCGAAGTGCATAACAATCCCACCTGCGCCCTCTGTGACGGCGCACAATCCCTTACCCCCCAGCAATTTGCCAATTTAAGCCGCGATGTACAAAAAGTTCGTGAGGTAGTCAAATGAACGTGGGAATCCTTGGCCTTGGTCTTATCGGCGGTTCCATGGCAAGAGCCTATGCCAAAGCCGGCGCTACTGTTTATGCTCAGGACAATGATGACATTATTTTTGAATTCTCCCAACTGGCAGGTGTTGTCAGCGGCAGATTGGATGCAAACACCATCGCAGATTGTGATCTGATCCTTCTGTGTATTTTTGCAGACGCCTCGGCTGACTGGCTGGAAACAAACGGATGCTACATTAAAAAAACCACCCTAGTCATTGATTGCTGCGGCGTAAAACAGAATGTCTGCGACCGCTGTTTTCCTGTGGCGGAGAAATACGGCTTCATTTTTGTTGGCGGGCATCCTATGGCAGGTTCACACAACAGCGGCTTTAAAGCCAGCAGATCTAACCTGTTCCAGGGTGCGCCCATGGTGATCGTTCCGCCCCGTTACGACGATCCTGAGCTATTACAGCGTGTAAAAGACGCGTTAGCCCCCTGCGGTTTTAAATCCTTCTCTGTGACAACCGCCGCAGAACACGACAGGCTGATCGCCTTCACCTCCCAGATGCCCCATATCATCAGCAACGCCTTTATCAAATCCCCTACAGCTTTGTCCCATTCCGGTTTCTCCGCAGGAAGTTATAAAGATCTCACAAGAGTTGCCTGGCTGAATCCCACCATGTGGGCCGAGCTGTTTCTATCCAACAAGGAAAATGTTCTTCAGGAGCTTGATTTTCTGATGGATTCTCTTGCGAAGTACAGACAAGCCGTAGCAGCAGAAGATACATCTGAGCTCATTCGGTTATTGGATGAAGGCAGAAAACGCAAGGAGGAAGTAGACGGATGAAAACCGTTCATGTGACAACCTCAAATGAATACGATGTCATCATCGGAAACGATCTGCTGCCCTCCCTTGGCCGGTATATCTGCGCTGTAAAGAATACCTGTAAGGTCGCCGTAATTAGCGACAGCAATATATCCCCGCTGTACATGCAAACCGTTCTAGAAGCCTTAATTGACAAAGGTTTTGATGCGATTTCCTACACATTCCCAGCCGGTGAGAACAGCAAAAATGGCGCAACATATCTGGACATTCTGGATTTCTTAGCGCAGAATAAGCTGACTCGTTCCGACCTGCTTATCGCCCTTGGCGGCGGCGTAGTCGGAGATATGACCGGCTTTGTGGCCGCCACATACCTGCGGGGTATTTCCTTTATTCAGATCCCCACCACCCTGCTGGCCATGGTAGACTCCTCCGTAGGCGGCAAGACTGCAATCGACCTGCCTTCCGGTAAGAACTTAGCCGGCGCCTTCTATCAGCCCAGTCTTGTGCTGTGCGATATCAACACCTTGGCCACTTTGCCGGAAGATGTGTTTCGTGACGGCTGCGCAGAGGTTATCAAATACGGTATCCTGTATGATAAGGACCTCTTTGACCATTTGTTACTAAGCGGCCCAGCTTTTGACCGGGAATATGTGATCTGCCGGTGTGTGGAATTAAAAAAAGATGTGGTTTGTGAGGACGAGTTTGATACCGCCAGTCGCCAAAAGTTAAATTTGGGCCACACCATTGGTCATGGTATAGAAGCCATCAGCCGCTATACGACCTCCCATGGAAGTGCTGTTGCCGCAGGCATCGCGGTGATTGCAAAAGCTGCTTTTACCTTAGGTCAGCTTCCCGAAAGCGGCTACCGCTCCATTCTCGCGGCCTTGCTGAAGTTCTCTCTTCCCATTGAGACGGAGTATTCCGCAGAGGCGCTGCTACCTTATATCCTAGGGGATAAAAAACGGAATGGCGACGCAATCAATCTGATCGTTCCCCATGATATTGGTAATTGCAAGATCCACAAAACACCCATCAGTGAACTAAAAACTGTTATTGAAGCAGGACTTTAAGTATGGACATTACCGTATACCCCGGAAAACTCTCCGGCACGATTCCCGCAATTCCTTCCAAATCCCAGGCACACCGTGTGCTGATCTGTGCCGCTTTTTCCGATGGACCTACAATGATATATTGTCGGGAGACCAACCGGGATATCGAGGCTACCGCAGGATGTCTGCGTGCTTTGGGCGCTGATATTCAGAGAACCGATGATGGTTATCAGGTTACACCTGTGAGAGAGCTACCCGCTGCGGCCACCTTGGATTGCGGCGAAAGCGGCTCCACCCTGCGGTTTATGCTCCCCGTGGCCGCCGCACTGGGTGTAGACGCAACATTTATCATGGCAGGCAGACTCCCACAGCGCCCTCTTTCCCCGTTATGGGAGGAGTTGGAACGCATGGGATGTCGTCTCACCCGCCCCACGGATAACACCATTCGCTGCGAAGAACAACTTCAAAGCGGAGAATACTCCATTGACGGCAGTGTTTCCAGTCAGTTTATCTCCGGATTACTGTTCGCTATATCTCTGCTGCCGGGAAAATCCACATTGGATATCACCGGAAATATTGAATCTGCACCCTACATCCGCATGACGCAGGATGTTTTAAAAACATTCGGTACTCACTTCCCCTTCCACACCCCCGGAGTCCTCCACATCGAAGGTGACTGGAGCAACGCGGCTTTCTTTCTCGGTGCAAATGCCTTGGGCAGCAAGATTACTGTCAGTGGTTTATGTGAGAACTCTTCCCAGGGTGATCGGGCAGTCGCCGGAATTTTGGAGAGTTTTGACACATACCAAACGGTTGATGCATCTGACATCCCCGATTTAGTGCCAATTTTGGCTGTCGCCGCCTGCAGCAAACGTGGCGCTAAGTTTACAAACATACGGCGTCTGCGACTGAAAGAGTCTGATAGAGTTCTGTCCACTGCATCCCTGCTTCAAAATCTCGGTGCTGAGGTTTTGATTTCTGAAAACGAGCTGGAAGTCAAGCCTGCGCTATTCCATGGCGGTACAGTGGATTCTGTGGGTGACCATCGCATTGCCATGGCCGCTGCTATCGCCGCTACGACAGCCACCGATCCTGTGACCATTCTGGGTGCAGATTGTGTTGCAAAATCCTATCCCGGTTTTTGGGATGACTTCCGCAAATTAGGAGGCAATTATGAGCAGTACATACGGTGAATATCTGAAACTTTCCATTTTCGGTCAATCCCACGGTCCTGCCATCGGTATGACTTTAGATGGCATTCCCGCAGGACTTCCCGTTGACATAGAAAAACTGCAAACCTTTTTAGACCGCAGAGCACCTGGTAATAACAGCTATTCTACGCCCCGCAAGGAGGCGGACAAACCGGAGTTTTTGTCCGGAATTGTTGACGGCGTTACCTGCGGTGCCCTCATTGCAGCTATTATTCATAATACCAATACAAGATCTACTGACTACAGCACTTTAAAGGACCGCCCTCGTCCCGGCCATGCGGACTATACCGCTGCAATCAAGTACGGCGGTTTCCAGGATACTGCCGGCGGTGGCCACTTCTCCGGAAGACTGACAGCGCCGCTGTGTATCGCCGGCGGATTGTGCATGCAGTGGTTGGAAGCAAGGGGTATCCGTATTGCCGCCCATATCACCGCCATCGGCGGCGTTACCGACGAGCCTGTTTTTCTGGATTGGGTAAGACCCGATTTGGATGCTATCAACACCGATTTCCCGGTACTAAACCGTGACGCAGGTCTTAAGATGCAGGAGGCAATTGAAGCAGCAAGGGCAAGCGGCGACAGCTTGGGCGGCCTTATCGAATGCGTCGTCACGGGTCTGCACGCAGGACTCGGCGCACCCATGTTCGGCGGTATGGAAAGTCGCATTGCCCAGATCATCTACGGAATTCCCGCAGTAAAGGGCTTGGAATTCGGCTCCGGCTTTGTGGGCAGCTATATGCGGGGCAGTGAAAACAACGATCCATTTACCATTGAAGACGGTACTGTACGCACAGCTACTAACAACGCAGGCGGTATTCTCGGCGGTATCACCACCGGCATGCCCCTGGTGTTCCAGGCTGCAATCAAGCCTACCCCCTCCATCGCGGTGGCGCAGGATACCGTCAGCCTTTCCAAAATGGAGCCCGTCAAATTACAGGTTGCCGGACGCCATGACCCCTGTATTGTCCCCCGGGCTGTGCCTGTTATTGAGGCAGCCGCTGCCATTGCGATTTTTGATGCCATTCTCGCAGGCGTATAAAGGAGTGTTCATTTATGGATTTAAAAGAGCTCAGAGAAGAGATCAACGATATTGATAGTGATCTGGTAAAGCTTTTTACAAAGCGCATGGACATTGCCGCTCAGGTAGCGGACTACAAAAAAGAGAACAACCTCCCCATCTACGTTCCCGCCAGAGAACGGGAGATCCTGCAGGATGTAGCGGAACAGGCCGGACCGGAAATGGCCAACTATACACGGGTGCTGTACTCCATGCTCTTTGAGCTCAGCAGAAGCTATCAACGCAAGCGCAATACCGAATCTACCGCTCTGTATAACACAATCACCCATTCTATTGAAAACACCCCCAAGCTCTTCCCCCAGGCTCCCATGGTCGCCTGCCAAGGTGTAGAGGGCGCGTATGCGCAGATCGCTTGCGAAAAGATCTTCAAGTCACCCTTCATTATGTACTTCAAGAACTTTGACGGTGTTTTCAATGCCATTGACCAAGGATTATGTCAGTACGGCATCCTGCCTATTGAAAACTCTACCGCCGGCTCTGTGAAAAAGGTCTATGATCTGATGATCCATCACAATTTCTCCATTGTGCGCACATTCCGCCTGAAGATCGATCACAATCTCCTGGCCAATAAGGGTGCAAAGATGGAAGAAATTACCGAGATCTATTCCCACGAACAAGCGATCAATCAGTGTACAGAATTTCTTAAGAAATTCCATAATGCAAAAATTATTCCGGTGGAGAACACGGCTGTCGCTGCGGATATGGTGGCCAAAAGCGGCCGGAGCGATGTAGCCGCTCTCTCCAGCCGCTCTTGCGAGGAACTGTACGGCCTTACCTGCCTGGCATCCAATGTGCAGGACGAGGGCAATAACCGCACCCGCTTTATCTGTATCAGCAAGAACTTGGAGATCTATCCCGGCGCAGACAAGACCAGCATCATGATGATCCTAAACCACAAACCCGGCGCGCTGTACAAAGTCTTGGCCCGGATGTATGTACTGGGTATCAACGTGATCAAGCTGGAATCCCGTCCCATTCCGGTCCGGGAGTTTGAATTCATGTTCTACTTTGATTTGGAAACTTCTATCTATTCAGAGGAGTTCGTGCAGCTTATGTGCGAGCTGGATGAGCTCTGCGAAGAGTTTAAGTATTTAGGCAGCTACTCAGAGGTGGTTTGATGCAATGCGGTTTGCTGGGTAAAACCCTTTCCCACAGCTTCTCTCCCGAAATTCATAAGCATCTCGGCGATTATCCATATGCACTATATGAGGTTATGCCTGAGGATTTGGGCAATTTCTTAAATAGCACGCCTTTTACCGGCATCAACGTAACCATGCCCTACAAAAAGGACGTGATCCCCTACTGTGCTGAGCTCTCCCCTGTTGCCGAGCTTTTGGGCGCAGTGAACACGATTGTGCGAAGAAGTGACGGAAGCCTTGTGGGTCACAACACCGACTACTTTGGTTTTCGCTCCATGGTAGAACGCAGCGGTTTGCATATTGCCGGCAAGAAGGTCCTGGTCTTGGGAAGCGGCGGTGCCTCAGTAACCGTAGTTGCGGTACTGAGGGAATTGGGCGCCAATACCGTGGTGATCTCCAGAAATGGAGAAAGCAATTATGAAAATCTATATCTTCACAAGGATGCCTCGGTGATCGTCAATACCACCCCCGTGGGTATGTACCCAAATGTAGGTATCTCTCCGATTGACCTCAATCAGTTCCCTTCTTTAGAGGGTGTGCTGGATGTCGTCTATAACCCCCACCGCACTCAGCTTCTGATGCATGCAGAAAAACGAGGGCTTGTAACACAGAACGGCCTTTGGATGCTGGTAGCCCAAGCAAAAGAAAGCGCCGAGTGGTTTACAGCCTGTGAGATCTCCGATTCTGTGATTGCCGAGGTTTATGAAGAACTCAGAGCCAACACAGAGAATATTATTCTTATCGGCATGCCCGGTTGCGGAAAATCCACTATAGGAAAACTCCTTGCGGAGAGGACCGGGAAACGGTTCATAGATGCGGACAAGATCATCGAAGAAAACGCCGGTATTTCCATCCCGGAGATCTTTAAATCTTTCGGAGAGCCACATTTTCGCAAACTGGAAACAGAAGCCCTGGCGCAGATTGGAAAGAAGTCGGGTCTGGTGATTGCTACCGGTGGCGGGTGCGTGACCGTTGAAAACAACTATGCACCCTTACATCAAAACGGAAGGATCGTTTGGCTGCAAAGAGATATCCATGCCCTCCCGGTGGATGGTCGCCCTCTTTCCCAAAGCGGACAACTGGAAGCCATGTATACCAAGAGAGCGCCAATGTATCAGTCTTTTGCCGATATGATCGCCGATAACAACGGTAACCCGGAAGATACTGTAGAACAGATTCTACCCCTATTGGAGAAAGGAGAAATATCATGAAAATCCTTGTGATTAACGGACCGAATATCAACATGTTAGGTCTGCGTGAGCCGGACATCTACGGCAAAAACACATACGCCGATCTGCTTTCTCTGTTGGAACATTGGGCAAAGGAATACGCTTTGGATCTGGAGCACTACCAATCCAATCACGAAGGCTGCATTGTGGATAAGATTCAAGCCGCTTATGGAAAGTTTGACGGCATTGTGATCAATCCCGCTGCCTACACGCATACCTCTGTGGCCATTCTGGATGCGTTGAAAGCGGTGTCCATTCCCGCGGTGGAAGTTCACATCTCCGATGTAGATTCCAGAGAATCCTTCCGCCAGATTTCCTATGCAGGTCTTGCCTGCGAGAAGACCATCAAAGGACAGGGATTGGACGGATATCGGCAGGCATTGTACTATCTGAAAGATAAATATGCATAATAAAAATCGCCCACAATCTGTGGGCGACTTTTTATAAATTAACTTTCATAGTAAGGAAGTTTTGCGATACTGTGCCGTCCACCAAACGGGCGGTATCAGATATAACAAAAAATCCCGCTTTTTTGTGAAGGGCAATTGACGACATATTCCCCTTCGCAATATGCACGTATGCGCATTGACAGCCATTCCGAGAAAGCAATTGCAGCACAGATGTCACCAATGCCAATCCCATGCCCTGTCTGCGGCAGCTGGGAGCCGTTTCCAGGCAGGTCATGAGTGCACCGTCTCTGTATGGCTCTACGCGGACACAGGCTGTGTAACGCCCCTCAGACGCCCACAAACAGCAGATTTGATCTTTGTCAGACAGGAATTGCACAAGATCAATATAAAAGTCACTTTCCGTGCTATATGAATTTCCGGTTTTAAGCTGTTCATCGTATACGGACAGCAACTGGCAGTAGTCCAATTCTCCCATTGTCTTTGCAATTTTCAGCATTCGATCACCTGATTGCAAGTTTTCCTTGTTTATCCAACATCCTGCGGTGAAAGTTTTGCTATAAATTTGTGTTTTTGCATACAATTAAAATTTAAAAATGAATTATACTCATTATATACATACACTTATGCACACTTTCCACAGGGTTTTCCACAATTGCATCCACGATATATGTCCACAATAATTGGGTTTTCACCGGTTTAACAGCACTAACTCGCAGAATACAGCTACTTTTGATAAATACAGCTAAAATATTTATACATTGAACATTTCAAAATTACTCTTTGAAGGACAGCTCGCCATAGCTTGCAATTCTTACAAAGCTTCGCCTAAAATGGACTTGGTGGCGTAGGCATTGAGGGACATATCTGCTATATTGCCGGCAAGATATTCGTAGTATGCCTGAGCGCCGATCATGGCCGCGTTGTCACCGCAAAGGCTAAGGGGCGGCATATACACCTGTGCCCCCAGTTTTTCTGCAGCTTCCTTCATATCCTTGCGGATGCGGGAGTTCGCGGCCACACCGCCGGCAACTGCCAGCTGCTTATAACCGGTCTGCTCCAAAGCTTTTACAACACGGGGCACCAAGGTATTGGACACAGTGGCGCAAAATGCGGCACAAAGGCTGTTAATGTCCAGTTCCTTCCCCGTCTGCTGTGCATGGTTAATCAAATTCAATGCAGCTGTCTTTAAGCCGGAAAAGCTCATGTCATAAGGATTTTCACCGGCTCTGGCACAAGGTAAGGTATATTTGCTTTCATCACCCTGCTGTGCCGCTTTATCCAAAGCAGCACCGCCGGGATAAGGCATACCCAAGACACGACCGACCTTATCAAAGCACTCGCCGGCAGCATCATCCAGGGTTGTACCCAAAATCTCCATGTGTGTATAGTCCTTCACATCCACGATCATGGTGTGACCGCCGGAGACCACCAAGCACAAGAAGGGTGGCTTCAGTTCGGGATATGCCAAATAGTTAGCGGCAATATGGCCGCGGATATGGTGAACCGGAATCAATGGATTATTCAGCGCCAGCGCGGCAGCCTTGGCAAAGTTCACACCCACCAACACCGCGCCGATCAAACCGGGCGCATAGGTTACGGCAACCGCATCAATGTCAGATCTTTTTAGGCCTGTTTCCAGAAGTGCCTGATCCGCCAAGGCGTAGATCGCTTCCATATGCTTTCTGGAGGCGATCTCCGGGACAACTCCACCATAAATACGGTGCAGGTCCACCTGGGAAGCAATACAATCCGTTAAGATCTCGCGTCCATCTCTGACAATGGCAACAGCAGTTTCGTCACAGGAGGACTCCACGGCCAAAATATTCATACTTCCCACTCCTTTCGCAAGATCAGTGCGTCTTCCTTGGGGTTATGATAGTAATTGGGACGTCTCCCTACCTCAAAAAATCCCAGTTTTTCATAAAGTCTTTTGGCAGGCTCATTGGAGATACGCACCTCAAGAGTCAGTTGATAGTTACCCTTTTGGCGCAGAGAATCGATCAGTTCGTTTACCAAGGCAACAGCAATACCCTGTCCACGATATTCCTGTGATACGGCAATGTTCATCATATCCGATTCCCCAAGGACAGACTGAGAACCTACATAACCAACAACCTGATCTTTGTCAAGTGCAACAATCCACAGTGACAATGGATTTGTCAGTTCAGATCGGACAGAATTCTCACTCCACGGGTCAGAAAAGCAAGTCCTTTCCAACCGGGCTACCTGAGGAACATGGCTCTCTTCCATTTTTGTATAAATGATCATTTTGCGTCGTACCAGCTCTTTCCCCACTTGGCTTCTGCTACCAGCGGTACTGTCAAAAGCGCAACATTTTGCATCTGCAGACTGACAAGCTCTGCAACATCCTTTGCCATCTCCTCCGGGCACTCCACGATCAGTTCATCGTGGACCTGCAGCAAAAGCTTTGCCTGGGGATAGTGCTCCCGAAGCGCCTTATCCACACGGATCATGGCAAGCTTAATGAGATCGGCTGCAGTGCCCTGGATAGGTGTATTCAAAGCGATTCGTTCCGCGCCCTGGCGAATGTTGTAATTCGCGCTTTTGATCTCGGGAATATAGCGCTTTCTTCCGTAGATGGTCTGGGTGTAACCGTGCTCACGGGCATCCGCGATCACCTGCTTCATATAGTCCCGAACGCCGTGATAGTTAGACAAATAACTTTCAATATAGTCCTTTGCCTGGTATCGGCTGACACCAATATCATCCGCAAGGGAGAACTCGGAAATGCCGTACACAATACCAAAGTTTACTGCCTTGGCATGGCGGCGCTGCAATGCAGTTACCTCCTGGGCAGGCACGTCAAAGACCTGGGATGCGGTAACTGCATGGATATCCATATTGTCGATAAATGCCTGGCGCATGGTATCATCACCGGCGATATGGGCAAGAACACGCAGTTCAATCTGGCTATAGTCCGCATCCACCAAAATATTTCCCGGTGCGGGGATGAACATTTTACGAATCTCAGCACCCAAATCCGTGCGGATGGGAATATTCTGCAGATTCGGCTCTGTGGAAGAGAGCCGACCGGTGGCGGTCACCAGGTTTTGGAATGTGGTACGGATGCGGCCGTCCTCACCGATCACCTTCATAAGACCATCGGCGTAGGTGGATTTCAGCTTGGAAAGCATCCGG
>JAZRZT010000072.1:0-4482 GCA_045601475.1 Faecousia sp. | reverse complement strand
TCGGCGTTGTTACCATCAACATGCCCCGCATCGCTTACCTGGCTGAAAACGAGCTGGACTTCTACAAGCGCCTGGACAAGCTGATGGACATCTCCGCAAGAAGCCTTCGCACCAAGCGTCTGGTCATTACCCAGCTGCTGGAGAACGGCCTGTATCCCTACACCAAGCGTTACCTGGGCACCTTTGCCAACCACTTCTCCACCATCGGCCTGATCGGCATGAACGAGGTGGGTCTGAACGCCAAGTGGCTGAAGGCTGACCTGACCGACGAGCGGGTGCAGAAGTTTGCACAGGAAGTGCTGGACCATATGCGTGAGCGCCTCAGTGACTACCAGGAGCAGTACGGCGACCTGTACAACCTGGAAGCCACTCCCGCAGAGTCCACCACCTACCGCTTTGCTAAGCACGACAAGGAGCAGTTCCCCGACATCATCACCGCCAACGAGAACGGCACACCTTACTACACCAACTCTTCCCACCTGCCCGTGGGCTACACCGAGGACATCTTCACCGCTCTGGAGATCCAGGACGAGCTGCAGACCCGCTACACCTCCGGCACTGTCTTCCACGCCTTCCTGGGCGAGAAGCTGCCTGACTGGAAGGCCGCTGCAGACCTGGTCCGTAAGATCGCCGAGAATCACAAGCTGCCCTACTACACCATGAGCCCCACTTACTCCGTCTGCGCCGACCACGGTTACATCACCGGCGAGGAGTACTCCTGCCCCATCTGCGGCCGTGAGACCGAGGTCTACAGCCGTATCACCGGTTACTACCGTCCCGTGAAGAACTGGAACGACGGCAAGAGCCAGGAGTACAAGGACCGCAAGACCTACAATGTGGGTACCTCCGTGCTCAAGGGCACTGTGAAGGCAGAAGAGCCCGCCTGTGTCTGTGAGGAAGCCAAGGCGGAAGTGGCCGAGGGCGCAAAGGCCATCCTCTTCTCCCGCGTCACCTGCCCCAACTGCCGTGTGGCTGAGGGTCTGCTGGCCAAGGCCGGCGTTGCCTACGAGAAGCTGATCGCTGACGACAACAAGGACCTGTGCATTCAGTACGGCGTCAAGGGCGCTCCCACTTTGGTGCTGGTTGACGGCGAGAACCATGTCAACTACTACAGCGTTCCCGAGATCAAGAAGTTCTTGGCAAACCAGTAAATCATCAAACATCAGCCGGGCGCCCTGCCCGGCTGATTTACCTATGAAAAGAGGTTTCTATTATGTATGATATTCTGATCGTGGGCGGTGGCCCTGCGGGTCTGACCGCCGCTGTTTACGGCCTGCGGGCCGGTAAAAGCGTGCTGGTCATTGAAAAGAACGGTTTTGGCGGACAGATCGCCTACTCTCCCAAGGTGGAGAACATCCCCGGCACTCAGCTCATCAGCGGCACCGAGTTTGCCGACAAGCTCACCGAGCAGGCCATGGCTCTGGGCGCTGAGGTGGAGCTGGAGAATGTGGTCCGGGTGGAAGCTGAGGGCAAAATTAAGAAGGTCTATACCGAAGAGGGCGGCTGCTATGAGGGCAAGACCCTTATCTTGGCTGTGGGCGTGAAGCACCGTATGCTGGGCCTGCCCGGAGAAGAGGAACTGGTGGGCAAGGGCATTTCCTTCTGCGCTGTGTGCGACGGCGCGTTCTACGCCGACCAGGAGACCATTATGATCGGCGGCGGCAACTCCGCGCTGCAGGAGGCGCTGTTGCTTTCTGAGGTCTGCTCCAAGGTCACCGTGGTGCAGAATTTGGCGTTCTTTACCGGTGAAAAGAAGCTGTCCGACGCGCTGACCGCCAAAAACAATGTGGAGGCTATCTTCAGCTCCGTGGTGGACGAATACCTCCAGGAAAACGGCTCTCTTACCGGCATGGTGATCCGCAACACCGAGACCGGCGAAAAGCGCACCCTTACCTGCGACGGCGCATTCTTGGCTGTGGGTCTTGTTCCCGAGAACGAGGCATTTGCCCAGTTTGTGCAGCTGGATGAGCGGGGATATTTCGATATCGACGAGCACTGCGTCACCAAGACGCCCGGCGTGTTCGTGGCCGGCGACTGCCGCAAAAAGAATATCCGTCAGGTGACCACCGCCGCCGGCGACGGCGCGGTTGCCGCCATGGCTGCCTGCAGATATCTGGACTAACAGAACATAAAACCCCCGGACGCCTGTCCGGGGGTTTTTGTTACCATGTGGCTTTTACTTTTTCAATTGCCCGGATGCCTTCAACAGAAATTTCTTCTGTGATCACGGGGCTGTTCAAAAGTCCCTTTTCCATACACTCGGCGATGTGTTCTGCCTCGTACATCAGCTCGTGCTCACAGGGGAACTCCAAAATCTCTTCTTTTCCGTCTATATGGAAGATGGCCTTTCGCGCCTTCCAGTAGCTGGGCAGCTCCAGCCATCCTTTTTCGCCAAAGATGCGGCAGGTGTTGTCCAAAACCGCCTTGGTGCTGTTTTTGGCGGAAAACAGCACGCCGTTTTCCGTTTGGCCTGTGAGGATATACTGCCACTCCACCTGGGTAGGCAACTTGGAGGCCGTGCCCCGGATGTCCGTGATTTTCCCAAAGAGCCACGCCATCAGCTGCACCGCATAAATGCCGCTACTGAGCAGCGGGCCGCCGCCGGCTTTTTCGTCGAACATCCAACCGTTGTAGGAGGCGGGGAAGCTGTGGGAAAGCTCCGCCATGGTGATGCTTCCCAAATCCCCCAGCCGCTCTTTCACCGCCAAAACCGCGGGCAGAAACAGCATTTTCTGCGCCTCCATGAAGAAAAGCCCCTTTCCCCTTGCCAGGGCATAGAGTTCCTTCGTTTGGGCTTCTGTGGTGGTGCAGGGCTTTTCGCAGATCACATGCTTACCGCTCTCCAGGGCGGCCTTGGCCCAGGGATAGTGCTGGGTGTTCACATTGGAGATGTAGACGATGTTTACATCCTCGTCCTGTAACAGTTCCTCGTGGGAGCCGTAGGCTTTGGGAATGTCCCATGCCGCGGCTTTTTCTTTTGCCTTCTCCAAGGTGCGGGAGGAAAGGGCAAGGATCTGACCCTTTCCGCTTGCGCGCACAGCGGCGATAAACCGGGGGGCGATGGAGGAGGTGCTGAGTATTCCGTAACGAAGTTCCATAGGAATCGCTCCTTTTAGAAAACGGCACCGCTCAGCGGTGCCGTATGGTTTAGATAAAGAATCTGCGGATGAGGTAAGTGGGCGTGCAGCTCCAGGCGTGGCACAGGCTGTCGATCATGTGGTCGTTGTAGGGGGAGAAGTCCAGATCGCCGGGCACAAAAGCTTCCCAGAAGGTGTCGGCGCCCAGCTCCACCATGCCGCCCCAGAAGTCCACCATGAACTGCTTGGCCTCTTCTACCATGCCCAGCTTCATCATAGCCTCGATGGTGTAGTGCTGCATGTAGGGAGTCTTGGGCTGGCGGATCTCGGGATTGCCCAAGGTAGAAAGCAGAGCCTTCTTGCCCTCTTCGCCGCCAATGACACCGCCCAGGATCATAAACACCTGGGAGTGGACGCTCTTGTCAAACTTGTCGGTGGCGTTGCAGAAGATGCCGGCCTCTTTATCAAACAGGTGCGCATAAGATGCCTTGCGGATTCGCTCCATCTGTGCCTTGTAAGCGCTGGCTTCCTCGTCGCCCAGCTGCTCCAGCATAGCGGCAAATTTCTCCAAGGTATACAGGTAGATGCCCTGCAGGGAGGTCATCTTCTCCAGGCCGTGGTTCCAGTCGATAAAGGCAAACCAGCCGGGCTGATTCACCACGATGCCCCGCTCGTCCAGCACGTTGGCAAGCGCCTGCATCTGCTCCTTACATACAGGCAGCAGGTCCAGGGCGGTTTCCTTATCGCCGGTGTGCTCTAAGTAGTCGCAGACCAGGCACACATAGAACATGGCGTAGTCGGCGATATGGTCACGGCCGGTGAAGAAGTAGGGGCGCTCGTACACATAACCGGGCAGGAAGCCCAGCTGGTCGTAGTCGGAGGCGGCGAACAGGTACATGCTCCGCTTCACGGTCTCCCGGTTGTCGAAGGTGTAGTAGTTGGCCAGGGCCTGCAATCTCAGATCGCCGGTCCACATACGGCGGTCACGTTTGGGACCGTCCTCGAAGAAGGTCTGCATGCAGTCCCGCAGGGTCTTGCAGGCGATCTTGTCGATTTTCTGCAGCATGGGATCTTCGATCCGGGCGGGCTTCAGCTTGGTGTCGTCGGCGCTGGTGGAGGAGGTGAAGCAGAAGTTGTCGAACTTTACCGTCCGCCGGGCCTCGGCGATGGTGAACTTAATGTACCGGCAGGCGTAACGGCGCTCCATGACCACATCGCCGGGGAACTCGATATTCAGAACTTCCTCCTGCAGCCAGCTGGAACAGAGGTCGCCGTGGTAAGTACTAAAGTCCGCGTTCAGCTCCCGCAGGTCCTCGGCAAAGCGAATGGTGGTGCGCACGGGGGCAGAGATGTAGTCGTCCACATTGTCCATGGAGAAGGAGAACTTGCCCACATAGTGGTCGCC
>JAZRZT010000071.1:0-6299 GCA_045601475.1 Faecousia sp. | reverse complement strand
CATTTCGACGGCTTCCGTTTTGACGGCGTTACCTCCATGCTCTACCACGACCACGGTCTGGGAACAAGCTTTGACAGCAACGAGAAATATTTCTCCATGAATACCCATGTGGAGGCCATTACATACCTCCAGCTGGCCAATGATCTGGTGCGCCAGGTAAATCCCAAGGCCATTATGATCGCCGAGGATATGTCCGCCATGCCCGGCATGTGCCTGCCGGTAAAGGCCGGCGGTGTGGGCTTTGACTACCGCCTTGCTATGGGCGAGCCGGATATGTGGATCCGCCTGCTGAAAGATCACAGGGACGAGGACTGGGATCTGAACAATATCTACTACGAACTGGTAGTCCGCAGACCCGGAGAAAAGGTCATCGGTTACTGCGAGTCTCACGACCAGGCGTTGGTGGGCGACAAGACCATTATGTTCCGCCTGTGTGATAAAGAGATGTATTACTGCATGGACCGGGTGGATAACAATCCTGTGGTTGACCGGGGTATGGCCCTGCACAAGATGCTCCGGCTTTTGACCATGAGTCTGGGCGGCGAAGGCTATCTCACCTTTATGGGCAACGAATTCGGCCACCCTGAGTGGATCGACTTCCCCAGAGAGGGCAACGGCTGGAGCTATCACTACTGCCGCCGCCAGTGGTCCTTGGCGGAAAACGGCTTCCTGAAATACAGCTGGCTGAACGATTTTGAAAAGGCCATGGTGAAAATGGCAAAGAAATGTAAAGTCCTGCGCAGCGGCGACCGCCAATTGGGACTGGATAACTACAAAAAAACCATGGTTTACCAAAAGGGCGACGGGGTATTTGCCTTTAATTTCCATCCCTATAAGTCCTACGACGGGTGCTTTTTGCCCATGCCGGAGCCGGGAGACTATGAGGTTATTATGTCAACTGACGATCTGTGTTTCGGCGGCCACGGAAGAATTTATCACCAAACCTACACCACCGTAGAGGAAAACGGCTGGCTGGGCCTGCGGCTGTATTTGCCCAGCCGTACCGCAGTGGTGCTGAGAAAGAAGTAATGGGTATGAAGAGAAAGATAGCCCTTGTTTTGCTGATCGGCTTGCTTTTGACCGGCTGTCAAAAGTCTGCGGAAACGCCACCCCAGACCACAGAGAACCCTCCCGCGGCAGAGGTGATCGCCACCGACCCGCCTCCCACACAGCCGCCCAAGCCCATCACGGTGTATGCGGGCGCTGTTGAGGATTATCTGGGAGAGATCACCGACTTTTCCTGGCCTCAAGAGTACAAGCCGGAGTTTGTGATGATCCATTTCTGCAGCGCGGTTGTCAATCATTTTGATGACCCGTACAATTATGACCATGTCCGACAGACCTTCATTGATGCCGATGTGAGCATACATTACTTAGTGGATCGGGATGGACAGATCTTCTGTTTTATCCCGGAGGACCGGTCTGCCTGGCACGCCGGCTATGGTACTTGGCTGGATGATGAGAAATACACCAACAAAATGAACAAGTATTCCATTGGCATTGAATTGATGGGCATGGGTACCTACGAGGAGATGTCCGGCTATCTGCATAAATGGCAATATAAGAAAATTCCCCAGGAAGATCTGGGTTTTACCGATGCTCAGTATGAAGCCCTGGCAGACTTAGTGGCGGATATCTGCAAGCGTCACGAAATTCCTTTGAATCGGGACCACATTATCGGTCACGACGAGTTTTCTCCCAAGAAGAGCGACCCCGGCGAGCTGTTCGACTGGAGCCGCATTATTCCGGGACTGGAATAAAATTACAGGGGAGGGCGTATGCCCTCCCCGGAAGTTTTTTATTTCAGATATTTTTCTGCCAAAGTCACGTAGTTTTCCGCGTCCTTGTGAATGTAATCGATTTGTTCGGGCGTCAGTTCCTTCACAACCTTGGCCGGATTGCCCAAGATGAGAGACCCGGCAGGAGCATTCATCTTGCCGGTTACCAAAGCGCCGGCGCCTACCAGACAGTGGTCTGCCAAAACCGCGCCGTCCAAAATAATCGCGCCCATGCCGATCACACAGTCATCTCCCACGGTGCAGCCGTGCAAAATAGCGCCGTGTCCTACAGAAACACCTTTGCCGATGGTGACTTTTTCATGGAGAACGCAATTGTCCTGCACGTTGGAATTATCGCCTACGGTAATGGCGCCGGAGTCGCCCCGCAGTACCGCGCCGTGCCAAATACTCACGTTTTTTCCGAGGGTCACATCTCCCGTGACCACAGCGCTGGGAGCCAGATAACAGTTTTTCATAGGATATCTCCTCATATAATTTTGTTTGATTGTACCATCTCGCCCCCACAAAAGCAAGAAAAAGCGGAGGACAAACTGTGAAAGGTAGCTAAAAACATTGCACCCCAAGGGCAATCAAAGAAGTATATAGTCAATTCATGTTGACAAAACAGGGCAAAGTCGATATAATTACAAAAGGAATATATCCGCATTTTTAGGATAGGCTTCCAGAAAATCAGGAAGGAATGACCCCAATGAAGACTAATAACAAGAAGGCTATCAAGATCTCCAACTTCGTCTGCGTACTGGTTATGCTGATCTTTATGGTTTCTACATTCGTGTTCCCCTACTGGACATACACCACCGTGGAAGGCAAGGATATCAGTGACGACTCCGTCGTGGGCACTGAGGTTGAGAGAGAGATCTCCCTGGGCGATTATATGTGGTTTACCGAAGAGCATGAGGATCTGTTCGGTAAGTACAAGAAGGGCGAGCTGAAGTACGAAGGTGAGAAGTTCATGCAGAGTGACATTACCTCCCTGCCTTTCCTGGCAAGCCTTTTGTGCGTGGCTGGCATTATCTTCTGCCTGTGGAAGAATGAAAAGAAGGCAATGTGCCTGTTCCCCGTTATCGCAGGTATTCTGATGCTGATCGCACTGTTTACCAAGCCTATTTTGCAGACCGGCGCAAGCTGGGGCATTTTGGTGGGCACTTCCGCACTGCTGATCGTAGGCGCCCTGTATCCCTTTATCCTGTGGGCAAAGAGTGTTTACGAGTGGTTCACTGTGAAGAAGCGTCACTATTAATTTAAAGTAGTTATCCCCACCGGCATAGCCGGTGGGGACTTTTTTTGCCCTTAATCGTCTACGTCCTTATCCCACTCTACGACCTTTCCGGTCACAGCGTCGATCTCATAGTCATACTCCACATTTCCCTTACGGAAATCTACTTCATAGTAGGTGCGTCCGTCGTCTTTGTCCAGAGACACCCGCAGGCCGGTCACTTCGCTCTTTTTCAGCTTGGCGTGACCCAAGGCAATGGACTGGGCCTTGCTCTTGGAGATGGTCTTGGTGGTTGCAGGCTTTGTGGTGGATGCGGTGGAGGAAGATGCCTTTACGGCTTCTTTTTCCTTGCTGTAGTCCACGATCTTACCGGTTTCGGCATCGATCTCGTAGTCGTACTCGTAATCGCCTTTGAAAAATTCCACATCATAGTGTGCTCTGCCGTCGTCGGAGTCCTTCTTGACGGTCAGGCGGGTCACATCGGCCTCTTTGAAACCTGCGTGATCCAGGGCAATCTTCTTGGCTTCTGCTTCATCCACAGCCTTGGTTGTGGCAGGCTCAGCGGGAGTGGGGTCTGCGGGTGCGGGCTCTTCGGGTTTGGGGGCGTCGGCCACAGTCTCCAGATCCTTGTCGAAGCCGATGATCTTGCCGGTTTCGGCATCGATCTCGTAGTCATACTCGTAGTCGCCCTGGCGGAAGTTCACATCATACTTGGTGATTCCATCATCGATCTCTTTTTCAATGTGCAGGTTTTCCACGGCATTCAGGGAGAAACCGGCGTCTTTCAGCGCGATATCTCTGACTTCTCCTTCTGTGAGCAGGGCAGCGCTTCCCGTGCCGGAAGCGTTGTTGGAACTCTGGCAGCCGGCTAAGAACAGCACGGCAACTGCCAGTAGGGCAGCAATGCTAATCTTGGTCTTCATGAAAGTTCCTCCTTGTTGTTTTGCTTTTTTTACAGGGTTAAAGACGGGGCAGTGTAAACTCTTGCGGCATATTCCTGATCCAGCAGGTACAGGCCCTTGGGATCCTGGCCGAAAAGCTTATAACGGCTGATCATGGTGTCGGCGCTGTCCTCTTCCTCCATCTGCTCATCCACAAACCAATCCAAGAATTTCATGGTCCGGTAGTCCTTGGCCTGGTGGGCCTCGTGGTAGATGTTGTTGATGAGGGCGGTGACATAGCGCTCATGCTCTGCGGCGATCTCCAAGGGCGCCAGGAGAGAATTGAAGGTCTTATCCGGCTTGCCGATGGCATCCAAGGTTACCTTCAAGCCGTTGTTCTGCATATACTTCATAAAGAGTAATGCATGGTCACGCTCTTCCTGGGCCTGGACCATATAGTAGTTGGCGTAGCCGTCCAGATCCATGCTGTCATAATAGTTTGCCATGTCCAAATATAAATATGCACTGTAAAATTCTTTGTTGATCTGGTCGTTCAACAGTGCAGCAATTTTCTCATTCATAATATCTTCCTTTCAAGAGAGAAAACCGCCGGTCCCCGGTCTTGGGGACCGGCGGTAACGATTTATCGTCGGTTATTTCCTTAGGTTTTTGCGATACTGCGTATAAGTGATAGAAGGCTTGTCGCTGAGGACTTTACTTTCGGTGACCTCTCCAACAAAGAGCCAATGGCTGCCCAAATCGGAGGTGCTTACCACCTTGCAGCTGATCATTGCGTTGGTATTCTCTGTGACATACAGAAGACCGTTGTGGCTGCGTTTTACAGCAGAAAAGTCTTTAAACTTATCCACATCCCGGCCGGACTGCATACCAAAGTGCTTTACGGTTTCAAAGGGGACATCCTCCGTCAGAACGGACAGGTTGAACTTGCCGGTTTTTTCAATGATCTCCCGGGTGTAGTTGTCCTTGCGGACAGAGATGGCGATCCGATCAGGCTCGCTGGCCACCTGGGCGGCTGCGTCAATAATACAGCCGTTATCGCTTGCATCCCCGGCGGTGAGCACGTACAAGCCGTAGCTCATGGAAAACATTGCCGCCGGATCTTGCGCAGGTTCCTCCTGCTTAGCGAAAGTAGCGCTCCAGCAGGCCCTTCAGAGCCACGCCGTGGCGGGCTTCGTCGCGAGCCATCTCATGGACGGTGTCGTGGATGGCATCCAGACCGTTGCGCTTGGCACAGCTTGCCAGGTCGAACTTGCCCTGGGTTGCGCCGAACTCGCAATCCACACGCCATGCCAGGTTATCCTTGGTGGTGGCCTTCATGTTAGGCTCCAGGTCCTCGCCCAGCAGCTCTGCGAACTTTGCAGCATGCTCAGCTTCTTCCCAAGCTGCCTTCTCCCAGTACAGACCGATCTCGGGGTAACCCTCGCGGTGTGCGATGCGGGCCATGCACAGGTACATACCCACTTCGGAGCACTCGCCGTTGAAGTTGGCCATCAGCTGGTCGAAGATGTACTTCTTATCCTCTTCGGAAATGTCGGGGTTGTTCTTCACGGTCTGGCCGTAAACGCCGTACTCATGGACAGCGGCCAGCTTCATGTCACCCTTCTGCTCCACAAACTTGGAAGCGGGGACCTTGCAGACGGGGCAGGTGAAATCGGCTGCCAACTCATCGGCAGTGTGAACGTAACCACAAACAGAGCAAACAAACTTCTTCATAGTAAAATCCTCCAAATAATTGTTAATGTTAAAGTTTTAATTTTCGGTTAGGGGGTTAGGCCTCTTCTTCTTCAAACTGATCGGGGCCGACACCGCACAGGGGGCACTCGTAATCTTCAGGAAGCTCTTCAGCTTCGAGAACATAGCCGCATACGCTGCAAACAAACTTTTTCATGCCGATACACTGTTCCTTTCATTACAATTTTTACATTGACCGGTGAAGGTCAGCTGGCATCCTTCCACCGAGCCGCCGCAGCACCGGGCTGCAAGCTCACTCAGGCTTTCGGGCACCTGCATGTCGTCCAGATCAATCACGGCATCGCAATCGCCGCAGATGAAGTGGACATGGGGTAAGGGGTTTCCGTCGAAACGCTCCACACCTTTTACTGTTGCCACACTCTGGATCTCACCGTTCTGCTTGAACAGGGCCAGGTTGCGGTACACAGTGCCCATAGCCAGATCGGGGATCTGCTGCTTCAGGTCGGTGTAGATCGTCTCTGCACTGGGGTGTGCCTTGGACTGCCGCAGGTAGTCCAGAATGGCGTCACGCTTTTTGAAGTGTTTTGTGTTTGGCGCCATATCATCACCTCTTCTTGAGAATCATTCTTGTTTACACCCACAATATAACATATGGATTTCTATTTGTCAATAGGAATTATTCTCGTTTAT
>JAZRZT010000070.1:0-14755 GCA_045601475.1 Faecousia sp. | reverse complement strand
CATGGATAGACATGATGAATAGTTTGCTTGAATACTATACAACATTGATTGGATAAAAGCAAGCAAAAATGTATGTTTTTGCGAATTTTGTAATTTATGACAATATTTTATGTTAACGAAATTATGTTGACCCCTGCAACTTGTGGCGCATAAATATGCATTTATGTCTGTATAAAGCAAGATGTTGGGGTGCAATTTTGCACAAAAGCACTATATGTTGAAATGCAGGATTTCTTGCAGGCGCGTTCGAGGTGCATCTTTTACGACCCATCTGTTTGTCAATTTTGTACAACTTAACGAGGATGGTACTTTCTCCTACGTCCGCTCCCCTTGCTTTTTAGTAAAATACAACTAAGCAATGCGGCACCATACCCGCAAAGTCCCGCGGCGAGTGCACCAACGATATCGCCGGCATTGCACTCCAGCAAAACTACAGAAACAAATAAAAGCACTACATACCAGCCTGCCACACTGACCCCCGCACAGACCCCCTTCTTTTCTTTTGCAAGCCCACAGCAAACCGCGCTACCAAGATACACAACTACAAAATGAATGACATAGCTGATCAGACTGTATTGCTCAGTAGAGAACAATCCGTTTAAAATGCAAGCCGATGCTCCTGCCAAAAGAGCTGTTGCAAGTACAGCCATGCAGCCTGTCCCCATAATTATTTTCATCACCATGTTATCAGATGTCTTCAATCCCCTCTCCCCTTTCACTTCACTCTATGCCATTAAGGGAATAAAAATAACAGGAAGCGGTTTCCCGCTTCCTGTTAAATCATTTTATATTTATTGGGACATCTGCTCCTTGAGAGCCTCCAGGAGCGTCTGTGCTGCTTCTTTGGTTTCACCCACAGCAGTGTAGTAGAATTTCACCTTCGGCTCTGTACCGGAAGGACGGGCGATCACGCTACCCTTGTCACCGAGGACAAATTCCAGCACATTGGACTTAGGAAGATCAATAGTCTTTTCTTCACCGCTGACAAGGTCCTTGGCAACGCTGCTGCGGTAGTCATTGACGCCGGTAACAGCCACGCCACCAATGGTAGCAGGCACAGCCTCGCGAAGGTCTGCCATCATCTTGGCTGCCTTTTCCATGGCATCCGCGCCGGTCAATTCAATACTCTGAACGTAGGCCAGGTAGTAGCCGTAGGTGGCATAGATCTCAGCCAGGGCATCAAGAATCGTCTTACCATCCTTTTTCAGCTGTGCAGCCATCTCACAAACAAGGACAGATCCCAAGACCGCATCCTTATCACGGCAATAAGTGCCCTTCAGGTAGCCGCAGCTTTCTTCAAAGGCGTAAATAAACTTGTTCTCCTGGCCCTTCTCTTCCAACTTAAGGATCTCACCGCCGATATACTTAAAGCCGGTAAGAACAGTCTTCATTGTCACACCGTAACGCTCTGCAATACGGTCAGCCAAGGGAGAGGAAACGATGCTGCGCACAACAATGGCATCCTGAGGAATGTCATTTCTTGCGGTGCGAGCTTTCAGAATATAGTCCATCAGCAAGAAGCCTAACTCGTTGCCGGACAGTTTTCTGTAACCGTCGCCTTCAGGTACGGCAATAGCGATACGGTCTGCATCGGGGTCAGTGCCGATAATTACATCGCAAGGCACCTTGTCGGCCACCTTGTAGCTCTCGTTCAGGGCAGCATCCGTCTCAGGGTTGGGATACTCGCAGGTCTTAAAGTCTCCGTCGGGCTTCTCCTGGATCTCCACGACCTGAATATTCACACCCAAGCGACCGAGCACCTCGCGAACAGGCTCGTTACCGGTGCCGCACAAAGGCGTATACACCAGATTCAAACCCGCAGAGGCGATCACGTCGGGATTCACAGCTTCTGCCAACACAGCATCGTAATACTTTTCCCAGATATCCTGGCCGATATAAGAGATCTTGCCCTCTGCCATAAACTCCGCAAATGTCTTTTCCTCAGGGATGAAATACGGGATCTTGCCAATCTCCTCGGTAACGATAGCGGCAGGCTCGTCAGTCATCTGGCAGCCGTCCGGTCCATAACACTTAACACCGTTATAGGCGCCGGCATTATGGCTGGCAGAAATCACAATACCGCAGCCGCACTTGAGCTGACGAACGGCAAAAGACAGCATAGGCGTAGGTGCCAGACGGTCATACAGATAAGTATGGATACCCTTTTCCGCAAAAGCAACTGCGCAAACTTCCGCAAACAGCTGAGAGTTGTGACGAGAATCGTAGCCAATAGCAGCAACCTGGGGCAGATCAGTGGAAGAAAGCCAGCTGGCCATACCCTGGGCAGCGCGGCGAACAGTATAGCGGTTCAGGCGGTTGCTGCCCATACCCATAATACCGCGCATACCGGCAGTGCCAAATTGAAGATCACTGCCAAAGCGGCCCTTAAGTTCTTCCTCATTACCGGAAACGCTGGCAAGTTCTGCCTGTACATCCTCAGGCAGGCTTGCGTCACACCAGAATTTATAGGTTTCCAAATATCCCATAGTTATCCCTCCATGATTTTAAAAAAACAGCCCAAAATAGAATTTTGAGCTGTTTCTGTGTATAAATTAAACTTCTGCGTCCTCAACGGCTGCTGCAGCACGTTTTTCCTGATTCTCAATCAGAGCCTTGAACTTGCTGCGAGTATCACGCACATCGTCCAAAGACTGTGCAATTGCCTCTTCGGTGCGGCGAAGAGCATCGTCCATGTAATCGTTGCTGGCCTTTCTCAGGTCTGCCATACGGGACTGGGTGTTCAGAACCAGCTCCTGACACTGACGCTTTGCTTCCTGGTAGATAGCCTCCTCAGTAACCATCTGAGCAGCCTTATCCTGTGCCTGACGGATCAAGCTCTCAGCCTCACGGCGAGCCTGGCCAATCAACTCGTTGCGGGACTCGACGATGGTGCGAGCCTGCTTCAGCTCAGCGGGCAGCTGCGCGATAATCTCGTCCAGCATATCCAAAACCTTATCACGCTCCAGAATGCACTTATCGGCAGCCAAAGGCAGGCTTCTGGCATCCTGGACCATGTCATACAGGCCGGAGATGATATCTTCTACAGTTTGTTCGTTCATTTCTATTTCCTCCTACTATTTCTCTATGGGGCAATTATACAGAATCTCTTCGGTATAAGGTAACTACGGTATTACCGTATTTATAATCTTTGGAGCGGGAAAAACCTTCAAAATTCAATGAAAGCTCCTTCTCCAGGGGTCGTTCTGTGACTATTATACCATCAGATTGCAAAATGTCAATTTCTGTTATCAAATTTAGACAATTTTCTAAAAAAACTTCTGCATAAGGCGGGTCCAGTAAAATTATATCAAATTTTTCAGCGGTAGTACGAAGAAAATGTAAATAATCCCCCTTTACCACTTTTGCCTGATCTGTAAATTTTGTGCGTTTCAGGTTTTCCCGAATCAGATTACACGCCTTATCGTTTTCATCCACAAAAATACAGGATTTGGCTCCCCGGCTGAGCGATTCAATTCCCAGCTGGCCCGTTCCGCCAAACAGATCTAAAACCTTCGCTCCGGGCAGGTCGAAATGCAGAATGCTGAACATCGCTTCCTTTACCCGATCGGATGTAGGACGGGTTTTCATCCCTTCAGGCGTTTTTAACGATACGCCCCTGGCTGTTCCTGCAACTACACGCATTATCCTTTCTCCCCTTCCCTTTTATATTTAAAATGTTCATACACTGCCATAGCGGCATCACGAGGAAGAACACGCTGCAAATCCTCAATGGATGCACTGGCAATTGCGGTGAGTGATTTAAAATTTTTCAGAAGATCTTGCTTTCGTATTTCGCCAACACCCGCGATGCCGTCCAATTCGGAGTACCGCAGCCGCTTGCTGCGCAGCTTTTTATGGTAGGAAATGGCGTAGCGGTGGGTCTCCTCCTGAATTCTGCCTATAAAGGCAAAAATGGCAGGCTGGCTGTCGATGGAGATTTCTCTGCCATCCGGGGTCACCAAGGCGCGGGTTCGATGTTTATCATCTTTAACCATGCCAAATACATTTGCCTGCAGATTTAATTCATCCAACACTTTTAATGCCGTATCCGCATGGGTAATGCCGCCGTCGATCAGCACAAGATCCGGCATGACAGAAAACTTCTCGTCATTGTCCAAATACCGCTGGAATCTTCGACGGATCACCGTTGCCATAGACAGATAATCGTCCTGCTTTCCCAAATTGTCGATCTTAAACCGCTTATAAGCGCTCCGTTTGGGCCTTCCATCCTCAAACACAACCATGCCCGCTACGTTGTCCGTACCGGAGATATTGGATATATCGTATGCTTCAATGCGGTTTGCGGAATCTGTTCCCAGCATTTTACTTAGCATTTCCAGAACCTTATGGTTGTGATCTTCTCTGTCTGTGGCGCGAAGGGCCTCCTCGTTGGCATTGCTGACAGCCAGTTCTGTGAGCCGGACACCATCGCCCCTTTGGGGAACTTTGATGGTAATCTTTCTCCCCTGACGTTCCCCAAGAAGCTGTGCAAACAACTCCTCATCTCCCACAGGGAACGGGACCAGAATGGTTTCCGGCGCATATCCCCTGCTTAAATAGTACTGTTTCATAAGGGACGAAACTGCGGCACAACGATCCTCCGGCGTCGTAAACACCTCGTATTCCTTGTCCACAAGGTTTCCGTCAGCATAGTGCAGTACTGCAAAACAAGCCTTGACCTCTGTCTGTGCGTAACCGATCACATCCACATCGGAATATCTTCCTGCGACTACAGTCTGTTTCTTGCCCAAGGCTTCCACAGCCTGCAACTGGTTGCGCAGACTTGCTGCAAGCTCAAAATTCAATTCTTCCGCCGCGGCAAGCATGTCCCGGCGGATATCATCCGCCACGGATTTATAATGCCCCAAAAGCAGCTGCCGCATTTGCAGGATCTTTTCTTTGTGCAATTGCTCAGAGAGCCTCCCCTGGCACCAGCCGACACAATGACCCATGTGATAATTCAGACAGACCCTGTCTTTCCCCAACTCCTTAGGAAATTTCTTGCCGCACTGGGGAAGTTTTAATATCTGTGTAATCGTTTTTAGCAACCGCTCTGAACTCCCCTTGCTGCCAAAAGGACCGAAATACTCGGCACCGTCATCAACAACATGATTGACAACCGTTGCTTTGGGGTAGTCTTCTTTCGTGTCCAATCGGATATAGGGATATCCCTTATCATCCTTGAGAAGAATGTTATATTTCGGTTTGTGCTGCTTGATAAGGGAGCATTCCAGTACCAAGGATTCAAACTCCGACCCGGCAATGATCACATCAAAATGATCGATCTTGCTGACCATCAATCTGGTCTTGGGTGAATGAGATGCTGTGTCCTGAAAATACTGGCTCACCCTGTTTTTCAGTTTTTTTGCCTTACCCACATAGATCACACGGTCTGCTTTGTCCCGCATGATGTATACACCCGGGACATAGGGTAAGGATAACGCTTTTTCCTTCAACTGTTCCAGAGTCATGGTCTTCTCCTAAAAAATACCGCCTCAATGCTTGGGTAGCACTGAGGCGGTGATCAAATGAATATCAATATACGTCGCGCTGCAACAGGCTTTCCAGAGCCTCCACGGCGGTCTCAGCATCCGCGCCCTCAGCAGACAGAATCACAGTAGCGCCGGTGACAATGCCCAAAGACATAATGCCCAGCAGACTCTTTGCGTTCATCTTTCTGCTGCCGCTTTCTACCCAAATGCTGCAATCAAATTCATTCGCCTTCTGTACGAAGTATGTCGCCTGCATGTTGTGCAGACCGGATTCGCAACGCACAACGATTTCCTTAGTGATCATAAGTAGCTCTCCTTAATTGGCGCACCACCCACTGATGATGCATTATCAAGATATATGATATCAAATCTATGGAAAAAGTCAACTGATTTTCGTCAATGCACGACTAACCATAGTCTTTCCAGTGCAAATACTACAATCATCAGGATAATTCCGCGATCGTCACGCCGTCTTCGCCCTCACCGTAGACACCAAGACGGAATTTTTTGACGAACTTATTCTTCCGCAAGGACTGCTGCACGGCATTGCGAAGCACACCGGTACCCTTACCGTGGATGATGCGGACGGAATGCGCATTGGCACGGAATGCTTCATCCAGGAATCGCTCCAGAACGCAGACAGCCTCCACACTGTCCATACCCCGAAGGTCCACTTCCGTGGCGGCAGGTGTCAGTTTCATCTCTCTTCCGGAGTGCGCAGGACGGGCTGCTTTCTGTTTATAGGGATTGTCATTTTCCAGCAGGTAAATCTCGTCAGGACGGGCTGTCATTTTCAGAATACCCGCCTGAAGTTGATAGCTTCCGTCTTTATTGATCGCAATAACACTGGCCTTTGTGCCCAATTTCAAAAGTTCCACAGTATCGCCCACCAACACCTGTCTTGTGGGGGTTGGGCGTTGAATCTCCTTCTTCCCTGCACGGAGCTTATCCTCTGCCTCATTGAGGCTTCTGCGAAGGTCCGCCTGCCGCTGATTGATGCCCTGGGTATCGGCGTGATCCGCAAGTTGCTTTTTTAGCTGCTTGATCTCGTCGGATGCAGCGTTTGCGGTCCGGCGGGCATCATTAATGATCTCCTGGGCCTCCATGCGGGCGCGCTCCAGGGCCTTATCCCGCTCCGTTTCGATCTGCTTACGGAACTCTTCGCTTTGCCGCTTGATCTTCTCTGTTTCCAAGCGAAGTCGTTCGGCATCAGCTCGGGCACTTTCCATTTGCTGCCGCTGCTGCTCCAACTGGGAAAGAACATCCTCAAAGTCCTTATCGCTCTGTCCCACCAAATCAACAGCTTCCTTTAGGATATCCTCAGAAAGACCCAATTTCCGGGAGATAGCAAATGCGTTGGATTTACCGGGAATACCAATAAGGAGTTTATAGGTTGGCTGCAGGGTATCCACATTAAATTCGCAGGAGGCGTTCACAACGCCGCTCGTGCGCATGGCGTAGAGCTTCAATTCCGCATAATGGGTGGTAGCTACCACATGACTGCCGGCTTTTCTGCAAAACTCAATCAGCGCAATGGCCAGCGCAGCACCCTCGGCGGGGTCTGTACCTGCGCCCAGCTCGTCAAAGAGAACCAATGTGCGGTCGTTGCACTGGTCCACAATCTCCACGATAGTACGCATATGACTAGAGAATGTGGAAAGACTTTGGGCAATGGATTGCTCGTCGCCAATATCTGCCAAAATTGCATCAAATGTAGACAAACAACTTCCGTCACCTGCGGGGATATGCAAGCCACATTCTGCCATGAGTGTTAAAAGGCCGATGGTTTTCAGGGTAACGGTCTTACCGCCGGTGTTGGGGCCGGTGACGATCATGGAGTCAAAATCCGTGCCCAAATGCACAGAGATAGGCACTACCTTTTGCGGATCGATCAGAGGGTGACGGGCGTTTCTCAGCACCACCCTACCCTGATCGTTCATTTCCGGTGCCCAGGCTTTCATGCGGTACGCAAGACGCGCCTTGGCAAAGATCACATCCAGGCGGACCAGGATCTCCACATCCTGACGGATCTCTTCCCGATAACGGGCAACTTCTGCGGAAAGTTCCGCCAAGATCCGCTCAATCTCCGCCTTTTCCCGCAGTTCCAGTTCCCGCAGGGCGTTGTTGGCGTTCACCGCGGATATTGGCTCAATGAAGTAGGTAGATCCGGTGGCGGAGACATCGTGCACAAGGCCAGGGACGTCATTTTTATTTTCACTTTTCACAGGAACTACATACCGTCCCTGGCGGATCGTAATGATAGGCTCCCGCAAGAACTTAGAATAGGCAGGCGACGAGATCACTTTCTGCAAAGAGTCCTTAATCTTGCCACTTTGAATACGCATGTGCCGGCGGATATCCGCCAGCTCCGGGCTTGCCGCATCGGCAATCTCCTCCTCGGAAATAATCGCGCCGAAGATATGGTCCTCCAAATATTTGTTGGGCGTGAGCATGAAGAACAGAGTATCCAACACTGTGGGCGCCTCGTCCTCTGCAACATAAGCTTTTACATTCCTGGCGCATCGGAGTACGCCGCCAACCCGCAAAAGCTCTGCCATATTCAGGCTGCCGCCACGTTCAGCCCGCTCCAGAGAAGCAGACACATCGCTGACGCCGGAGAAGCTTGGGTTGCCCTTGCGAGTACACAGTTCCGACGCCGCTGTAGTTTCTTCCAGCAAAGCGCGGACATCGTCCGCATCAGACATGGGGTGCAGGCGCAGACACGCCGCCTTTGCCTCCTTGCTACCGGCGCATTCCGCCAGCAGCGACAGGACCTTATCCAATTCAAGCTTATATATGGATCGCTCGTAAAGTTCAGACATAATAATCTCCAAGTAGATTACTGCAGCAGTAATGTTTTATAAAAATCCAGGGTAGAAAATCCCCGTTCCAATTGAGTAACAAGATAGGCTTCTGCCAGCTGAGAAAGGCCCTCCACCGTCCCCTCCCCTGTCTGGAATCCAAACAAACGCTTGGGGTCGCAGAAGCAGATATAGCGCATGGCATCCAAAACACCAGGCGTCACCGGCATACGAAGTCCGTCAGAATCCATACTCCGGCAAGCGCTGCATTCCAACCTGCCCTCAGCAATATTGAAGCGGTCAGGAAGCGGATTTTGGCAGCGATAACAGCCGATAATACTGGGAGTGTAACCAGCCAAGCAGGCACAGCGCAGCTCAAACACAGCTTTGACCAATTTTTCCGGAATTACCAACTTGTCCAGCGCATACAGGCTGTTGAGCACCAGAGCCTGCAGCTCGGGCGTTGGCATATCCTCCTGGCTGATCACATCTGCCACCTGCGCAAAATATGTACCTAAGGATAGCTTTTGCAGATCTTTTCGAATCCTCTGGAACAATTCAATGGCGTGCGCTTCGTTGATAGTGTAATAACCCCGATATTCAAACAGGGTAAATTCACCGAACGCCAGAAGCTGACAAGGCGCCGTCAAGGGGCTGTTTTTTCGGTACAACCCCCGGGCCTTTATGGTAAGCTTGCCGTACTTCTGGGAAAGCACTGTCAAAAGCGCATCGTTATCATTGTATTTCGTGACCCGCAGAACAAGTCCCTGTATCGTTAGGTACATGCGCTTCCTCCGTCTTTCTCGCTCTGTTGTAAAGCATATACATTTCCGGCGCGCCGGTCTCCATAAACAGTTGCCAAAGCATCTTTGATTCCATACCGCATCCCTCCGGTGTTATGTTTTGCTTTCACCGAAAGAATACACATGGTAATTATTCTCTGTAACCGAAATTGCGCACCAAGAAGTCACTGTCACGCCAGTTTTCCTTATGTTTGACCCAGGTGGTCAGAAACACTTGCGTGCCCATAAATTTCTCGCAATCCACTCTTGCCATAGTGGAGATCTTCTTCAGCATATCGCCCCGTTTGCCGATGATGATACCCTTATGACTGGCTTTCTCGCAGTAAATGGTGGCATCGATATCGATAATACCGTTGTCTCGCTCAGAGAACTTGGTGATCTCCACGGCCGTACCGTGGGGGATCTCCCGGTCCAGACACCACAAAAGCTTCTCACGGATGATCTCCGACATCACCTGCCGCTCCGGCTGGTCAGTGGTGGAGTCCTCCGGGAACAGGAAAGGACTCTCGATGGCATACTTTTTGCACTCTTCCAGCAGAGCATCCACACCATCGCCGGTCTTGGCGGAAATGGGAATGATCGCATCAAACTTCGCTGCTTGAGAATAGGCGGCGATTACCTCCAGCAGAGTGTCCTTTTCCACAGTGTCGATCTTGTTGATCGCCAAAACCGCAGGACATTTCCGCGCGGAAAGCTGCTCAATGAGCCCCTGCTCCTGAGGACCGATAGAGGCGATAGGCTCTACCACCAGGATCGTCAGATCCACATCGGCGATGGAACTCTTTGTTACATTGACCATGTAGTCGCCCAGTTTCGTTCTGGGCTTGTGGTAGCCCGGAGTGTCCACAAAAACAAACTGGGTATCATCCTTGGTTACGATGCCGCAAATGCGGTTACGGGTAGTCTGAGGTTTATTGGAAACGATTGCGATCTTCTCCCCCACCAGGTAGTTGGTAAGGGTGGACTTGCCCACATTGGGTCTGCCGGCAATGGTGATCATCGCTGTTTTAGTTGCCATTTCTATCTCCTTTATTTCCGCTGCATACCGGCAATTCCGGCAGCGATCAATTCTTCTCTTTCTCTCATTTGCGCTTTTTGCGGGCCGTCATCCATATGATCGTAACCCAGCAGGTGCAGCACAGAATGAATTGTTAAGTAGCCCACTTCACGACGGACGCTGTGGCCGTATTCCTTTGCCTGGGCCACCGCTCGCTCATAGGAAATGGCCATATCACCAAGAGGACAGAGATCTGTCTCCGGGTCTATATAGTCCTCCCAGGACTCCGGCTGCTTGCCGGCTTCCAGCTGAAACATAGGGAAACTAAGCACATCAGTGGGCTTATCCATGTTACGGGACGCCAAATTGATGGCATGGATACCCCGATCGTTGGTCACAAGCACGTTGATTTCACAGGGCACGGTAATACTCTCCCGGGCAAGGGTTTTCTCAATGCAGTTTTTGATCACCGCCTTCACAAGGGGTGCCTGCAGAACAAAACAATCGAAGGTAATGTTGACTTTTGTATGGTTCATATTACTTCTTCCTTTGGTAGGTTTTCCGGGGAATAGGCTTCTTTTCTTCCTGCTTTCGATCAGCCCGTTCATAGGCATTGATGATCTCCTGCACAAGGGCATGACGCACAACGTCGGCAGAGGTCAGACGGCAGATTTTAATATCTTTTACGCCTTCCAAGACACGCAGTGCATCCTTCAGTCCGGAAGTCTTGTCGCTGGGCAGATCTATCTGGGTTACATCGCCGGTGATGACGATTTTGGAGCCGAAACCCAAGCGGGTTAAGAACATCTTCATCTGTTCCTTGGTGGTATTCTGAGCCTCATCCAGAATGATAAAGCTGTCGTCCAGTGTACGGCCGCGCATATAGGCCAAGGGCGCCACTTCAATCGCACCACGCTCCTGATACTTCTGGAACGTTTCTGCGCCCAGCATGTCGTACAGAGCATCATACAGAGGACGGAGGTAGGGATCAACTTTATTCTGCAGATCGCCGGGCAGAAAGCCTAGGCGCTCGCCGGCTTCCACAGCGGGACGGGTCAAAATGATTCTGTTCACCGTTCTCTCCCTGAAAGCCGCTACTGCCGCAGCCACAGCCAGGTATGTCTTGCCCGTACCGGCCGGGCCCACGCCGATGGTCACGGTGTTTTTGGTAATGGCTTTCATATATTCCTGCTGGCCAACCGTCTTTGCCTTAATAGGCTTACCCTTTGCGGTAATACACACCACATCCTTGGCCATTTGGGAAACCTGGGCGTCGTTACCTTCCTTCACAAGAGTGATAAGGTAACGTACCCGCTGTTCATCGATAATTTCACCTTTGGAAGCGAGGGACAGGAGACCCTCCAAGGTCTTAACGGATTTGTCCACCGCTTCTTCCTCACCACTGACCTTCAGATCAGTGCCGCGGTTGATAATGGTGACCCCTAAGGCATCTTCAATGCGCTTAATATTCTCATCAAAAGAACCAAAGACAGAGATCAAATCCTCCACCCGGTCCGCATTGACGATTCTCTCAATTTCTCTTCCCATAATCCGTAAAAGTCTCCTCGTTTTGAATATATCCGATCATTTCCCGGCAGCGGTAGGCGCCATAAAGCATAGCAACACCATCAGACGGCTGCAGGGAAACATTTTTGCTTAGTATTTCCCCGGCGATCATATCCTCTTGGACGATCCGCACTCCGGCATTGTGCAGCCAAGAGAAATCATCTGACTGTTGCGGGCATTCCTCATGGTAGGTGATTCGTTCTAAAACAACTGCAATCGGTAGGCGAAACCCGCCGGGCAACGTCGCATACCTTTCCACATACATTCTACCACAACCGGGAGGTGAAATTCCACTATCTTTCTTAAAATTTATAAGTTTTTTTCCAAGTTGCAGGCTGTATCTGTTCTCTGTGCGTGTATTTGTCTGCCTTGTCCTATATTCCGTGGGAGTAATGACTGTCAGACTTCTTTGCGTTTCGGCAAAAATCTCTCCCTCTGCACGCCCTGCCTTGACAACCAAGCCAAGATCCGTATATCCGGAGATCAACGTCTGACCTTTCTTTACAACCTGCCCAACCCGGCATAACGGAGTCCCACGGTATACTGTGATTTCCGTTACGATCCCATCGCGGGTGGCATCAATATCGCAGATCCCCGGCGTATGATCAATATCCACGGGATTCCGCTCCTGCACTGAGATCACAGCCACACATCCAGCGGTATTCACACACGCCCATTGTAACTGTGGGAGTTCCTGCAGTAAGTTATTTTTTATCCGCTCACTGCGAACATGTTCCCGCGCTGCGCCAAAACTGATTCCGCACTTCTGCGCGACATCCAATATTTGCGTCGCCGGGACTGTGTCATTCCCATCTACAAACACAAACAACACCCTGGTAGGTAAAAACACCGTCAGAAACAGAAATGCAAACAAACCAATAACAAGGACGGGCCGTTTCAAAACTCCTTTTATGGACCAAAAGATACCTTCCCTCTTTATAACCTCAAGAACGTCGCCCCGCTGTTGGGCAATGTCACTTATAACAGGGAGATCACGCCTTGATACCCAAAAAGATGCCGTTAAGTCATCCTTATTTTCCAGCCTGTCGACATCACACAGCTGCGTAATGCGACTGAAGAAGCCGCTTAATGATGCGCTGACCACCCGGCATTGCACACGGCCGACCAAAGAATCCCAAATATGCATATTATCCCCTCTGCAGCACCACGGTTTGAATTTGACCGGAAATGACCAATTGGGCTTTTGTCATGTGCACGATCTTTAACCCGCACCCACACACCTGCAGCATACCAAAGGACAGTCGAACAGTCACTTTTCGGTCATCATAGCCCAAAACACCTGTGTGCCGCTCCACCAGTACACGTCGGTCACCGGCGATCTCAATGAGGGGTAGCCCTACCCCTGAATCCTGCAACGCTCCTGCCGAGAATAGCTCCTTCACGGATCTACGACCCATATAATACGCCTCCTTTTTGAAAAGCTTATGATGAAGGTGGCATGAAGTTTTCTGAATTTTAATAGATTTAAAAGGTGATGTCGATGAAAAAGCTTATGATTATCCTCCTGTCATGTCTTTGTATGCTCACAATGATCCTGTTTGGCCCGACTGTTTCCGCAAGCGCCAAAGAAGGTGTTGAGCTTTGCGTCCGTGTGGTTATCCCATCGTTATTCCCGTTTTTTGTGGTCTGTGCCTATCTGAACGGACACCTGTCAGATGTCAATTTGCAGTTTCTTCGCCCTGTGGAGAAACTCTGCCGCATGCCAAGGGGTAGCGGTAGTATCCTCCTGCTTGGCCTTTTAGGTGGGTATCCTGTGGGCGCACAAAGCATTTCACAACAATATGAGCGCGGATCCTTGTCAAGAACAGATGCTCAGCGGCTATTGGGGTTTTGCAATAACGCCGGTCCAGCCTTCCTGTTTGGTATGCTGTCGGCTTTCTTTCCCTCTCCTGCCTACCTCTGGACATTGTGGGTGATACAGATCTTAAGCGCATTTCTAACAGGCGTTTTTCTACCCGGGAGATCAATCAAAAGCTGCACAGTACAAAGAACCAGCGGGATCACGATTCCTCAAGCTTTAGAGCGCTCTGTGAGATCCATCCTGTTGGTGTGCGGGTGGGTGATCCTGTTTCGGGTGCTTCTTACTCCCCTCTCCAAGGTTCCATTTTTGGGCGGTATCATGGAACTGACCAATGGCTGCATGCAACTAAACACCATTCCATCCATTGGAATCCGCTTTGTGGTTGCATCTGTGTTTCTGAGTTTTGGTGGATTTTGTGTCCATATGCAGACCCTCTCAGCAGCAAACGGCTTAGACCTTAAATACTATTTCTGCGGCAAACTTTTACAAACTTTAATCGCACTTATCCTGTCAGTGGCTGTTATATTCCTCTACCACTGCACTTAATCCCCATATTTTTCCGAAAAAACAGTAGCTTTTCAAAAGCAGATGTTATACAATAGAGTGGATAAAGAAGAAAGGGGCATTTCTATGCTGTTTCGTAGAAAGATTCCAAGATCCTGTTCCTACTGCGTGCACGGTACGCAGCTGGATGAAGATACTGTACTTTGTACCAAACGGGGTATTGTTCCCGTATATAAGGCATGCAGAAAATTCAAATACGACCCCTGCAAAAGAATCCCTTTAAAGAAAAAAATGCCGGATTTCTCAAAATTTAAAGACGAAGACTTTTCACTATAATTATCAGGAGGACAAATCGATGGATTACAAGAAGTTGCAAAACGGCAGTGATATCCGCGGCGTAGCCCTGGAGGGTATCGAGGGCCAGCACATCAACCTCACCCAGGAGGCTTGCCGGGATATCGGCAGAGGCTTTGCTCTGTGGCTGTGTAAAAAGACCGGTAAGACAAGCGGTATCCGTGTGGCTGTGGGCAGAGACTCCCGCCTTTCCGGAGAAACTCTGTGCGGTTGGATCTGCGATGCTATGGTCAGCCAGGGCATCGAGGTCACAAACTTTGGTATGGCCAGCACCCCCGCTATGTTTATGTCCACTGGGACCGAGGGCTATATCTTCGACGGTTCTGTGATGATCACCGCAAGCCACCTTCCTTTCAACCGCAACGGCTTTAAGTTCTTTACCGCTGAGGGCGGCTTGGAAAAGGGCGATATCAAGG
>JAZRZT010000069.1:0-12356 GCA_045601475.1 Faecousia sp. | reverse complement strand
TTGGGGTGCTGCCCGGGCATCTTGTCCGCGGGCGTGCCGGGACGGCGGGAATAGGGGAAAATGTGCATATCCGCAAAGCCGCATTTTTGGATAAAGGCAAGACTTTCCCGGAATTCCTCTTCCGTCTCGCCGGGGAATGCTACGATCATGTCCGTGGTTACGGCGCAGCCGGGGAAAGCTTCTTTTAAAAGGGTGATACTTTCCAAGTACCGGGCGGTGTCGTACTTTCGCCTCATGCGCGCAAGCACCGTGTCACAGCCGGACTGCATAGAAAGGTGGAACTGGGGACAAAGGTTAGGCAAGTCTTTCAGCACATGGCAGAACGCTTTTGTAATGATCCGGGGCTCCAAAGAGCCAAGGCGTACCCGAAGGGCGGGTACAGCGTTGCAGATCGCCGTCAAAAGCGTCTCCAGCTTGGGCTTGCCCGGCAGATCCACGCCCCAGGAGGCGATCTCAATGCCGGTGATCACGATTTCTTTGTAGCCCCCCGCTGCCAGCTGCTTTGCCTGCTCCACCGCCAGTTCCAAGGGCGCGGAACGGACAGGCCCTCTTGTGTAGGGTATGATGCAATAGGAGCAGAAATTCACGCAACCGTCCTGAACTTTCAACATGGCCCGGGTGCGGCCTTCCAAGCCGCCGGCGGGCAGTACTTCAAAGCTGCGGCGGCGCAAAGCTTCGTCCAGGAGTGACCGCTTTTGCCGGTCTTCCATAGTGGCAAGCATCTGCTCGATGAATTCTTCCCGGTCCGCGCTGCCGCCGATCACATCGGCATCCAGCTTTTTCACTGCTTCCGGGTCATGCTGGGAGTAGCAGCCGCATACGCCGATCACCGCGTTGGGATTGTCCCGGCGGCAGCGGCGAAGGATGGCCCGATTTTTCTTATCCGCCACAGCGGTGACGGAGCAGGTGTTGATAATATATCCGTCGCAAATTTCGCTAAAGTTGCCTACGGTATGTCCCCGGCTTTGGAGAAGCTGCTCCATGGCCTGGGTCTCATATTGATTGACTTTGCAGCCCAGGGTGTAAAAGCCGAACTTCATAAAAACCTCTCCTGTGGGGAAAAGGGATATCCCACGGCTGTGAGATATCCCCGCTTGTTAAGCGTTGGTGTGGCCGCTTCCCTTCGGTCTGCGGCGGCGGTGGTTGGGACGGCGATGGGGTTTTGCTTCCTTGCCGCCATCGGTGGTGGGGCCAGGCTGTTCCTTCTTAGGTCTCTCCTGCTTGGGGGCTTCCTGCTTGGGAGCGGCAGACTTAGCCTTGGGCCGTCTGCGGCGGTTGCGGGAGCGATGCTCCTTCTGCTCGGTGGGGGCTTCTTCCTGGGCAGGTGCTGCCTCGGGGGTCTCCTCCACCACGGCTTCCGTGCTGTAACGGAACTTAATGGGGTCTAAGAATGCCTTGTCCTCCTGCAGGTCCTCCTCCCGCTGGAAACGGCGGGCGCGGCGGTTGCCGGAGATGGGCGCCCAGTCCGTGGGGATGGGGGGATCCGTCTTCTTGGCCTTGCCGTTACGGAACACGGCGATGGCGTCGTTTTGGAAGGCGGCGATCACCTCGGGCCGGTCCTCCATACGGACCTTTACCCTCTGGCGAAGCAGATCCACCTCCACCACAGTGCCTCTGCCTTCCGGGGTGTCCACAAAGGATTCTGCCTTGGGGCTTCTGCGGATGAGGTCCTCGTAGGCTTCCTGCTCGTATTTCAGGCAGCACATGAGTCTGCCGCAGGTGCCGGAGATCTTGGTGGGGTTCAGGCTCAGGTTTTGGGTCTTCGCCATTTTGATGGATACGGGCTGGAAATCGTCCAGGAAACTGGCACAGCAGAAAGGTCTGCCGCAGATGCCCAGACCGCCCACCATCTTTGCCTTGTCGCGAACGCCGATCTGCCGCAGTTCGATGCGGGTATGGAAGGCGCTTGCCAGGGACTTCACCAGTTCCCGGAAGTCCACACGCTCGTCGGCGGTGAAGAAGAACAGGATCTTGCTGCCGTCAAAGGCACATTCCGCGCTGACCAGCTGCATATCCAGGCCCTGCTGACGGATCTTGTCCAGGCAGACATCAAAGGCCTTCTTCTCTTTTTCCTGGTTTTCCCGGGCGGTTTTTTCGTCCTGCTCGGTGGCCTTGCGCAAAACGGGGCGCAAAGGCGCCACGATCTCGCTTTGGCGGACGGTGTGGTTGCCCGCGGTGCAGGTGCCGTACTCAGGGCCCCGGGCGGTGTCAATAATCACATGGTCGCCGGGGTTACAGGCAATGCCTGCGGGGCTGAAATAATAAACCTTTTGGCCGGGACGGAACTGGATGTCCACCACCTCCACGGTGGCTTCCGGCATGGTTTTGGTTTCGTTTTCCATTATATACTCCTTAGAGGGGGATTTATCGTAAAGCCCAGGCAAGGTAGCCGCAGATGGCGGCCACGGAAACATTGCCGTGGGCGTACTCGATTGCTTTCTGTAAGATTGCGATGGCGGCGTTCAGATCCTCAGAACTGCGCTGGGTCGCCAAGGTCCGGACAAGTTCTCCGGAGGCGGGCATACCGCTGCGGCAAACAAGCGCCTGCTGCAGCAGCAGCAACCACTGCTGTAGGGTGGGGATCAGCTGGTCTCGCTTCCATTTTTCCATGGGACAAAGTACCTGAGTAAGGCCCAGTGCGCTCCGGGCGGCAAAACTGTCGGCAAATCCCTGGGTCTGCTGGGAGATGGCGTTTCCTTCCTCCAATACTGCCTTGGCTTGTCCCAAGTAACCGCCGCTGCGCCAAACGGCAGCGGATATGGCTTCCTCATCTGCCTGGGGGAAGTCTTTTTTTAATGCGCTTTTGAGGATGTCCTCCGGCAGCGCCTGCATATCCAGCTGCACACACCGGCTTCGCACCGTAGGCAGAAGCTTTTCCGGATTGTCGGTGAGCAGCAGAAATACGCCGTAGCTGGGGGGCTCTTCCAAGATTTTCAGAAGGGCGTTCTGACCCTCGATGCCCAGATCCTGGGCGATCATATAGATCTTCCGGTCCGCTTCGTTGGGGAGAATGAACATCTCGTCCCGGACGTCACGGATCATTTTTACGGGGATATTTTTATGCTCCGGGTCTTTTACGGTGATAAAGTCCGGGTGGGTGTCCGCCATGACCTTGCGGCAGGTGTTGCACTGCAGACAGGGTTTGTCCCCGTTTTTGCACAGCAGGGCCGCCGCCAAAAGCCGGGCTAAGGTTTTCTTGCCTGAACCCACAGGGCCGGAGATCAGATAAAAATGGGACCCGTGATTGCGGCCGACGCTGGTGCGTAAATTGTCCTTGAGCCGTCGGTTGCCCAGCAGTGCGTCAAATCCCATACTGACCTCCAAAACTTTAACAGAAAATTATGAACAAATCTACATATAGTGCACAGTGCAGAGTGCATAGTGCACAGTTCTTCAGCACTGAGGAAATAATCGCAGAGAAGTAACGATACCGGGCGCAATCAGGATGCGTAACGATAAGCAATATCTGCCGTGCGAGTTTGCCCGCGGGGGCATCCCCGTTTAGCCCCATAGTGCGGAGAGCATGGGGATAACCTGCTTCTTACGGCTCATGACCTTAGGCAGGAATGCAGAGCCATCCCTGGGGGTGACATTGAATGCCTGCTGAATGGTCTCCTCGTCGCCAACGAACAGGATCTGCGTGCCTTCCAGCAGAACGTCTGTGAGCATAAGGATCATCATGGAGAGGTCCTTCATCTCCACATTCTTTTCCATCAGCTGCATAAACTCGTCCCTGCGCTCCAACATCTTGGGGCTGTCCACGCAGGTGATCTGGGATACGCCCAAGTCGTGACCGGCGATGTGGAACTCCTTGTAGTCGGAGAACAGAAGGTCGTTTGCGGTACGGTTTTCCAGGGATGCAGCAAAGATTTGCTGACCCAGGTCGTCCAGGGAAACGTTTGCGATTCTTGCCATACGCTCTGCAGTGCGGATATCCTTTTCCGTGCAGGTGGGGGACTTGAACATGACTGTGTCGGAAAGGATGGCGGCAGCCATCAGGCCTGCCATTTTGGCAGAGGGCATAAGACCCTTGTCCTGGAACATGCTGGCAATAATGGTATTGGTAGAGCCCACAGGCTCGTTGCGCACATGGATGGGGTTGGTGGTCTGGATGTCTGCCAAACGGTGGTGGTCGATGATGGCGATGATCTCCGCCTCTTCCAGACCGGGAACGGATTGGGAGGCCTCGTTGTGGTCCACCAGCACCACTCTCTTGCGGCGGGGACGGATCAGGTGATACCGGGTCAGCACGCCAACGATTTTTTCCTCTTGATCCAAAATGGGGTAGCAATGCTCACGGAATCGGAGCACCTGCTCTTTGACTTCGTCCAGCCGGTCTTCCAGGTGGTAGCAAACAAGGTCTTCCCGGCGGCAGATCTTGCCGATGGGGGCGGACTGGAACAGACGGCGGGCGGCGCGGTAAGCGTCGAAGGGGGTGGAGAGGATACAGGTAGTGGTGGGGAAGTTGCGGAATTCCTCGGGGAGCTCCGCCTGGCAAAGCACCAGGCAGCGCACGTTCATCTCCAAGGCTCTGCGGATCATACCCGGCTGATGGCCGCAAAGGACGATGGAATCTGTCTTGTTGAACAGCAGATTCTCCTGCTCCTGGGGAAGCGCGATGACCACTTCGCCCCAAATGGAGTCGGTGGTCTCACCGGCATCGTTGAGGGTACGGCCTTCCAGCACGGAGAGTACATTGAAAAGAGGAACTTCTTCCAGCGTGCCGGTGTTAATGAGTTCCATATTGTAGCTTGCCACGTTTTCTCGGGACAGCATACCGTAAAGGGTGCCATCGTCCGCAGCAACGGGCAGCGCGGAGATCTTGGGGTTCTCCTGTAGGGCAGTCCAGGCTCTGCCAACAGTAACGGCAGGGCTGAGAATGGGGGGCGTGTCAAAGTCCAGGTCCTTGACCTGGGTATACATATTATGAATGCGCTTGGGGGGCTGGACACCGAAGCGGTCCAAAACGATCTGGGTCTCGTCAGAAACATGGCCCAGGCAGGCGGCTTCATATTCCCGGTCGCCTAAGGCGTTGCGCAGTGCGGCGTAAGCCATGGCGGCAACGATGGAGTCGGTGTCCGGGTTGCGGTGGCCGGTTACATAAATGGGATCCATACTGTTTCCTCCAAATGTATTATTTAAGATAACGGCCGCAGGCCGTAAAAGGCAGATAGCTATATTAACTCAACCATAATTATACCGTGAAAAAAGGAAAATAGCAAGCAAAAAAGCACGAAGGGGATACAGGGTTGCAATTTTAAAGGATGTTCGGTAAAATGGAGAAAGAAAATCCCACAGGGAGGTCTTGTTATGAAGGTTTTGGTCACCGGCGGCGCCGGCTATATCGGTTCCCATACTTGCGTGGAACTGTTGGAATGCGGCTATGAGGCGGTAGTGGTGGACAATCTGTGCAACTCCAACCCGGAATCTTTGCGCCGGGTAAAGGAAATCACCGGGAAAGAGGTCATCTTTTACGAAGGGGATGTACGGGACGAAGGGCTGCTGCAGAGAATTTTCCGGGAGCATGAGATCGGCTGTGTGATCCATTTTGCCGGACTCAAGGCTGTGGGCGAAAGCGTCCAAAAGCCTTGGGAATACTACGACAATAACCTCAATTCCACCCTGGTGCTGACCAAGGTGATGAAGCAGGCGGGCGTGAAGAAAATTATTTTCTCCTCCTCTGCAACGGTCTATACTGCCGACAACGAAATGCCTCTGAAAGAGACCAGCCGCACAGGCGGCTGCACCAATCCCTATGGCTGGACAAAATACATGACCGAACAGATCCTCTCCGGCATGGCAAATGCAGAGCCGGAGTGGTCCATCTGTTTACTTCGGTACTTTAACCCCATCGGCGCCCACAAAAGCGGCCGCATTGGGGAAGATCCCAGAGGAATCCCCAACAATCTGATGCCCTATATTACCCAGGTGGCGGTGGGCAGACGGGAAAAACTCAGCGTATTCGGTGACGATTACGATACCCCCGACGGTACCGGGGTCCGGGACTACATCCATGTGGTGGACTTGGCCAAGGGCCATGTCGCGGCGGTAAAATATGTATTGAAAAATACCGGTTGCGAGGTGTTTAACCTGGGTACCGGCACTGGGTACAGCGTGCTGGATATGGTCCACACCTTTATCGATGTAAATAGAGTGCCTGTGCCTTACGAGATCACAGACCGCCGACCCGGCGACATCGCCACCTGCTATGCAGACCCCGCCAAGAGCAGAGCGGTCTTGGGTTGGGAGGCAGAGAATACCTTGGAGGATATGTGCCGGGACGCCTGGAACTGGCAGAGCAATAACCCCCAGGGATACGGAGAATAACTATGTTTAAGAAACTTCTTCTTTGGGTTTTGGTACTGTTGCTGGCGGTGGTGCTGACGATGGGCCTTTTTTGGCTGTACCGATACCTGTACCCCGAGCCCCCCGGGCAGGAAATCCCGCCGGAAACCACCGCAACAGAGCCGGGTTCCGACTCTGCTGTTCCAACGACCCTGCCCCCTGTTCCCCAAACAAGGCTGACCGCAGAGGACTTTACTCTGCAGGACGGCTATATGACCTGCACCGCCCTGCCCAGCCGGCTGGGCATCGATGTGTCTACCTTCCAGGGGGAGATCAACTGGAAGAAAGTGGCGGAATCCGGAATTACCTTTGCCATTATTCGTGTCGGCGGCCGCGGCTACGGAGAGAGCGGCAATCTGTATACGGATAAGAGGGCCCAGGAGAATTACAAAGGCGCAAAAGAAGCGGGTCTGGAAGTGGGCGCATATTTCTTCTCCCAGGCGGTAAACGAAGCGGAAGCCGTGGCGGAAGCGGAGTATGTACTGGAACAGGTGAAGGATTGGCAGATCACCATGCCCATCGTTTTTGACTGGGAATACATAAGCGAAGAGGCAAGAACAGCCTATGTGGAGCCTCAGATGCTGACAGAATGTATGAATGCCTTTTCCGCGCGTATCCGGCAGGCGGGTTTGCGGCCAATGATCTATGTAAACATGGATCAGGCAGCGGATTCTTTTTATATAGAAGAGGTGCAGGATACTGCGCTTTGGCTTGCTATGTACGATGGTTGGAAAGAGAATCCCCACAAGGTGGATATGTGGCAGTATACCAACACGGGCAAGGTGCCCGGGATCTCCGGCAATGTGGACATCAACATTCAACTTTTGCACGACGAAATTGCATAAGAATAACCCCGCATCCTGAGGATGCGGGGTGCTTTTTATTTCCAAAGGCCGTCGGGGTACTTTCCGGCGTCACGGAGAGCGGCCAAAGCGGCCACCACCATGGGCTTGTCGGCGGCGTAGGTCACGCCGTACCACTTGTCGGTGGACTTGAGGACCTTTACAGTGGCCTTGCCTTCCTTCAAAAGGGCATCCACGCTACGGGGCAGCAGGAACTCGGCTTTCATGGGATTGGCGGGCACTTGGTTTTCCATAAAGTCGGGGAACTGGCGGGAAATCTCCTCCAGGAAACTGGGGGTAAAGCCCCACATATTCATGGAAACGATGGTGTCGGCAGAGAGGTCTTCCCAGGAAGCACCGTCGTCTTCGGTGAAGTGGATGCCGCCTGCGTACTTTTCGATTTTGGTGCGCTCTACGATGTCGGCAAGGTTGCCCTGCTCGTCTGCCTGGCATACACCCCGGGCCACGGAGCCGTTGTCGGTAACGGTATTGCCCAAGAGGTATCCCACCATGCAGTAGTCCAGCACATCGCCGTCTTTGGCGTGGCACAGATAATCATAGATCACCTTGAAAGCAGACTTGCCGTAGTAGTCGTCGGAGTTGATCACGGCAAAGGGTGCGCCGTCGATCTCGTCCTTGGCGCACAGCACCGCATGGCTGGTGCCGAAGGGTTTTACGCGGCCCTCGGGAACAGAGAAACCTTCGGGGATCTTCTCCATCTCCTGGAATGCGTAGCGGATCTCCATGGGGCAGTTTTTCAGCCGAGCGCCCACGGTCTCCATGAAGTCCTTCTCAATTGCTTTTTTGATGATGATGACCGCAGTCTCAAAGCCGGCCTCGTGGGCATCAAACAGGGAGTAGTCCAAAATCGCCTCGCCGCAGCTGCCAACAGGGTCGATCTGCTTCAGACCGCCGTAACGGCTGCCCATGCCGGCGGCCATGACTACAAGAACAGGTTTTTTTGCCATAGAAAACCCTCCAAATTATATAACATTAAATCCATTATATAGGATTAAATAAATTTTGCAAGCGTTTCGGCGTCCAAATAAATATCCTCCGGACACACCTTGTCCCAGGAGAACTCCCCTGCCAACTCCCTGGCGGAAATGGGCTGCGCTTTGGACAGAAGTCCGGCGCTGAAGGCCAAAGCACCCAAAATGTCCTCGGGACGCAGATGTTTTTGGAGCTGACCCAGGTCCAGATCTTTATCCCGTTTGCTCAAACGGCGGCCGTCGGGGGCGAGCAGCATGGGCACATGGGCGTAGGTGGGATGTCGGAAACCGAACAGTTCCTGCAGATACATCTGCCGGGGAGCGGAGCTGATCAGATCCATACCCCGCACCACCTCCGTCACTTCCGCTTCTCCGTCGTCCACGGTGACGGCCAGCTGGTACACGAATACGCCATCTGCCCTTCTTACCACAAAGTCGCCGCAATGGGTGGCAAGGTTTTCCGCGTAACGGCCCTGGACCAGGTCTGTGAATTTCCACAGCTTGTCGGGCACTTTCACCCGCCAGGCGGGGCTGCGGTCAAAGGCGGACTTTTCACTTTCCGTCAAGTTCCGGCAGGTGCCGGGGTACACATAGGTGCCGTCGGAAAGATGAGGCGCGTCGGCGCTGTGAAGCTGGCTGCGGGTGCAGTAGCAAGGGTATAACAGGCTTTTGTCCCGAAGTCTTTCAAAGTATTCCTCATAATCGGCAGTGCGTTGACTTTGGGGCGGTGTCTCAAAATCCCAGTCAAGACCAAGCCAAAGGAGGTCTTTTCGCAAAATGTCTGCGTATTCTTCGCTTGTGCGCTGGGTGTCCAGGTCCTCCATACGAAGCACCATAAAGCCGCCCCGGCTTCGTACCGACAGCCAGGCCATCATGGCGGAAAATACGTTGCCCAGGTGCATCCGCCCCGAGGGGGTAGGGGCAAAACGGCCTACAGGCGGTCTTCCGTAGATCATCCGATGACCCCCTTATACCGCAGGACCCACCATGCCAGCACGCAGAAAATACCGCACAGCAGCAGGAAGATCCAAACAAGGACCCGGCTTGCCTTTTGCGCGGAGGGGTCATAGACCTCTTCTGAAAAAGCATCTAAATCCAAATCGGCGTGATCGGCGTTGTAGATGGTAACCTCTTCTGCAAACGCTTCGTATTCTTCTTCCTCGCCGGCATCTTCCTCTTCTTCAGGACGGGCTTCTGCCAAAAGCTCCTCTTCCAGACGGGCCAGCGCTTCTTCTTTATCCCGGAACATATCCATCGCTCCTTTCATGGGGTTATTTTACCCCAAACGGGGCCTTGTGTAAAGGGACTTGTTAAACAGGAGAAAATAGTGTACAATAAGAAAAATCGAGAAAAAGGGGGGATGACCGTGGATGAGGAAAAACTGCAGCAGCGGAAAGAACAACGCCAGCAGCGACAGCAGGCCAACAAAAGAAAGCTCATCATTAAGCTGATCATTGCGGCAATGGCCTTGGTGCTGGTTGCGGTGCTGATCGTTGTATTCGCCCGTCCCGGAAAAGAGCCCTCCCAAAACGCACAGGCGACGCTGGATCCCGAAAAGACCACAGTGATCCATGTGGCGGCGGTAGGCGATTTGAATGTGACGGAACAGCTGGTGAATTCCGCCGGTATCAGCCAGGATTACAATGGTGTCTTTTCGGATGTTGCCCATCTTCTGGGTGACGCGGACATTACCGTGATGAATTTTGAGGGCGTCATGGTGGGAGAGCCTTACGGCGAGAGTAAATCCGCCCCGCTTTCTTTGATGCAGGCCCTGTCTTCCGCCGGCGTAGATCTGGTGCAGATGGCCAATTCCTACTCCATCTATAAGGGTGTTTCCGGCCTTGCAAAGACCATTGAAAATGTCCGGGCCGCAGGCATGGAGCCCTTGGGCGCTTACCAGAGCAACGAGGACCGGGAAAAGTCCGGCGGTTATGTGCTGTGCGAAGCCCAGGGGGTGAAGATCGCCTTCGTGGCCTTCACCAAGGGTATGGACGGCATGGCGCTGCCTGCGGGCAGTGAAAAGTGTGTCAATGTGCTCTACAAAGATTATGCCAGCACCTACAAGCAAGTGGATACCGAGGGCATTACCGCGGTTTTGAATGCCGCCAAAGAGGAAAAGCCTGACCTGATCATTGCCATGGTGCATTGGGGCAGTGAGTTTAACGACACCCTCAGCGACACCCAGACCCAAATTAAGAATCTGCTTTTGGATAGCGGCGCCAATGCGGTGATCGGCACCCACTCCCATTATGTGCAGGCCATGGAACTGAAAGACGGCAAGTTTACCGCCTATTCCTTGGGCGACTTTGTAAGCGACGCCCAGCGCTCCGGATCGGAGTACTCCGTGGTGCTTGACCTGGAGATCACCAAGGACAAGAAATCGGGAAAGACAAAGATATCGGACTTCTCCTATACGCCCATCTTCTCTGTGGTGGAGGAAGAACAGCCTACCCGGGTGGTGCGGATCAAGGAGACCATGACCGCCTTTGACGGAGGCTATCTGGAAAAGGTGTCACAGGCTACCTACGATAAAATGACCTACGCCTTAGAGCGTATTGAAAAGCGCATCAACCCCGAAAAGAAATAAAAATAACCGGGACTGCTCAGCAGTCCCGGTATTTCTTTACACCATGGTTTCGGGGTCCAGAAGACGCTCGATCTCTTCCTCGGTGAGGATGTCCTTGCTTTTCAAAATTGCACGGACAGACTCGCCGGTCTTGATGGCGGTTTTGGCAATGTCGGCAGATTCCGTGTAGCCCAAGGTGGGGCAGATGGCGGTGATCACACCCACAGAGCCTTCCACCAGCTCCCGGCAGCGCTCTTCATTGGCGGTAATGCCGGAAACGCAGTTGACGGTAAAGGTATCCACAGCGCCGGTAAGCGCAATAATGGATTCAAACAGCTTGTGGTACAGCACAGGCTCGGCATAGTTCAGCTCCAGCTGGCCTGCTTCCGCTGCCATGGTAATGCACACATCGTTGCCCATGATGCAGAAGGCAGCCTGAGACATGACCTCGGGAATGACGGGATTGACCTTGCCGGGCATGATGGAAGATCCGTTCTGCATGGCGGGAAGGTTGATTTCCTCAAAACCGCAGCGGGGGCCGGAGGACATAAGCCGCAGGTCGTTGGCGATCTTAGAGCAGGAGATTGCGCAGGTCTTCAGCGTGGCGGATACGAAGGCAAAGGTGTCCAGATTCTGCGTGCCGTCCACCAGGTCGAGTGCCTTCCGCAGAGGCAGACCGCTAATCTCGGACAGGGTGGGCGCCAAAGCATCCACATATTCGGGGTTGGCGTTCAGGGCAGTGCCCACAGCGGTACCGCCGAGGTTAATGGAGGACATGCCGATCAGCGCCTTGCTCAGACGCTTGATGTCACGGGTGATGGCTTTGCTGTATGCGCCAAACTCTGAGCCCAGGCGGATGGGAACGGCGTCCTGCATCTGGGTGCGGCCCATTTTAATGATATCGTGGAATTCCACAGCCTTTTGCAAAAGGGCCTCATTCAGCAGCTCCATTTTTTCAATGGCTTTTCTCAGCAGTTTCGCGGTGGTCATCTTTGCGGCAGTGGGGATGACGTCATTGGTAGACTGGGCGCGGTTGACATGGTCGTTGGGATGTACAATAGAGTAGTCGCCCAGCTGGCCGCCCAAAATTTCAATGGCGCGGTTGGCAATGACTTCGTTGGCGTTCATGTTGGCGGTAGTGCCGGCGCCACCCTGGATAGGGTCACAGATAAACTGATCGTGAAGCTTGCCCTCGATAATCTCGTCACAGACCGCCACGATGGCGTTTTTGATCTTCTCGTCCAATTCGCCCACGTTATAGTTACAGATAGCGCAGGCTTTTTTGATCTGAGCCAGGGATTCGATAAATTCCGGACGAAGTCGCTGCCCGGTGATCTGGAAGTTTTCCATGCCTCTCAGGGACTGTACGCCGTAGTAGGCGTCGGCGGGCACCTGTTTGGTACCGATAGAGTCAGATTCCATACGATAAATCATAAAAAACCGCACCTTTCAATATGTAAATTGGTTCAGCAACAGGAAAATTGTATCAAATCTTGCAGAAATGTCAAGAGGTTGCAAGAATTTATGCAAAAATATTTTTGACAAAAAAGGCGGGGAGCACTTTCGTGCTCTCCGCTAAGTATTTTAGTTGTTGGCTGCAACAAAAACGAT
>JAZRZT010000068.1:0-12878 GCA_045601475.1 Faecousia sp. | reverse complement strand
CTCAGCCAGGGGCAGATTCATGTCGGCAATGATGATGGTTGCGCCTTCTGCGTACAGTTCCTCAGCAATGCCCTTGCCAAAGCCTTGTGCGGCGCCGGTGACGATGGTGATCTTACCGGCCAGCCGGCCCTGACCTGCGGGCCGCTTGCCCATGTTGGCCTTAGCCAGTTCCTGGTACTTAGTCATGTCTACGCTCATAACATTCTCTCCTTATTTTAAAAGTGTCAGTAACTTTTTATAGGCTTCTTCCCAAGAGTCGGTGTGGTTGGGCGTCCAAACTTCCACGGCTTCGCTGTTGCGGACGACTTGACGCAGCTCGTTCAAGTCCTTGATGTCGCCCAGAGCCATAGCCTGGGTCAACAGGTTACCGATGGCAGCGCCTTCAATGGGGCCTGTGACCACCTGACGGTCCAAAGAGTCGGCGATCAGCTGATCTAAGAACTTATTGTTGATGGGTCCACCTACGATGTTCAGAGAATCGATCCGCTGACCCTTCATTTTCTCGAGACCCTCCAGCGCATGGCGGTACTTGAGTGCCAGGGATTCATACACACAGCGGGCAACCTGGCCCACAGTTTCGGGAACAGGCTGAGAAGTCTTGCGGCAGAATTCCTGGATCTTCTTTTCCATATTGCCGCCGGCATAGAACTCGGGAGCGTCGGGGTCGATGATAGAGCGCAAAGGCGCGGCCTTCTGTGCTTCCTTCACCACCTCATCCCAGGAGATGTTCAATCCGTTCTTGATCCAGTCACGGCGGCATTCCTGAATGATCCACATGCCGATAATGGTACGCAAGGGACGGTATGTACCTTGAATGGTGCCCTCGTTGGAGAAACCGGCAGCGGCGGCCTCGGGGGAGAGATCGGGCTTGTCCATTTCCGCGCCGAAGAGGGACCATGTGCCGGAGGAGCAGAATGCAAAGCTGCCCTGGCCGGGAATAGCTGCCACGGCAGAGGCGGTATCGTGACTACCTACAGCTACAAAGGCGGCGGGATTCAGACCCAACTCTTCGCACAGCTCCGGGCGCAGATGACCACGAATGGTGCCGGTCTTATCAATTTTGGTAAAGATCTTCTTGGGAAGATCCAATTGCTCAATTGTCTCCCAATCCCAGTCCTTGGTGGCAGGATTATAGAGCTGGGTTGTGGTGGCAATGGTGTATTCTGTGCCCTTCTCGCCGGTGAGGAAGTAACCCAAAAGGTCGGGGGTCAGAAGCATAGTCTCCGCATTTTCCAGAGCCACGTCGCCTTCCCGCTTTCTGCGGTAGAGCTGATAGAGGGTATTGAAGGTGAGGGAGGTGTCAATGCCGGTGCGGCTGTAGAGAATCTCAGCGGGAATCTTTTCTTTTACCGCCTCAATGTCCTCCTGCGTACCCAAACGGTAGGAACGGGGGACACCGGCTAAGTGGCCGTTCTTGCCTAAAAGACCGTAGACAACGCCCCAGGTGTCGATGCCGAATGCGTCCAGGTCGCCGTAGCCGCCTTGCTTAAAGGCCAAAAGACCTTCCTTCAGCTGCTTGAAAAGATAGGGGGTGTCCCAGTAGAACACACCGTTCATCTCTATGTAGTTATTTTCGAAACGGTGAAGCTCCTTCATAGTGATGCGCTCACCGTCAAACTGACCTAAGATGGCACGGCCGTTGCTGGCACCCAGGTCAAAAGCTAAAAGGTTTCTTATTTTTTTCATAATACAACCTCCATAGTTTAGTATACTACTTTCTGCGTTGCAGTTCAAGACTGCCAACAAAATTTGTTGGCACTTTTCAGCTGCGATATTTCAAAAAAACGGCACCACCGAAGTGGTGCCGGTCGGTTTAAGCCGTATTAGCTATTGAACTACCGTAAAGGATTAGCCCATGTAGAAGATGTTGCGATCCTTCTCGGCGTCGATGGTCTCGGCGGTGTACCAAACACCGGCGATACCCACGTCTTCAACAGTCTCGCCAGCCAGCTTCTTGATAGCCATCTCGACTGCCTTGTAACCGATATTGTAGGAGTCCTGAGCGACGGAGCCAACCAGCTTAGCGTAGGTTGCGCCGGCGTCCTTCATCCAGTTGTACTGATTGGTGCCTGCGTCGAAGCCGCAGAACAGGATGTCCTTGTAAGTAGCAGCGTTGTCGGAAATCTCGGGGAAGACTTCGTTGACGACACCTTCATTGGTCATGAAGATAGCCTGAGCATTGTCTTCCTTCAGAGCGGTCAGGCCCAGCTTGTACTCGCCGGGGTTGTTAGCCTTGACCTGGCGGTTGATGGACAGAGTGATGCCGTCAGCCTCAGCCAGCTCTTCGATCTTCTCGATGAAGCCTTCAGCGCGGTTGATGCCGGTAGCGGTGGAGTCGTGCTGAATGACGCCGATCTTGTAGCCGTCGGTCAGAACGTTTTCTGCCTTCAGGTAAGCGTAGAAGTTCACAGCAACAACGGCTGCAGCAGCCTTGTTGTCGGTAGCAACGCCGCCGATGGTGGGATCCTTGCCCTCGGTGATGTCAGCGCCGCCGTCGTACAGACCGGAGTCGAACTCGACAACGGGCAGGCCCTTGTCGAATGCCGCGGTCAGCTCGTCAGCGAAGCCCAGGCCGATGGTAGCCAGGACGATGCCCTTGACGTCAGCGTTGTTCAGAGCAGCCTGAACCATTTCGCGCTGTGCGTTCACGTACTCTTCGCTCTCAGCGGTGGGGCCGCGGAAGGTGACTTCGTAGCCGGCAGCCTTACCAGCGTCGACAGCACCGGCCTTAACAGCCTGCCAGAAAGCGTGGGTTTCACCCTTGGCGATGACAGCGATAGTCTTGGTGCCGCCAGCAGCGGAGCCGCCCTCAGAGCCGCCCTCGGTGCCACCGCAGGCAACCAGGCCCAGAACCATAACCAGAGCCAAAAGCAATGCGATGAGTTTCTTCATTTTCGTGTTCCTCCTAGAATTCTAGAATTTTTATATAAAACCTTGTGGTTTTATTACAATATAGTTGCAGGGAAGGGGGCGCTTACTTTGCTGCTTCCTTCTTCTTGTCCTCGACGGGGATCTTGACCTTTGCGGCGTTCTTCTTCTTCAGAACGTCCAGCAGAACAGCGCCCACAACGATTACGCCGGTAACAGCGTAAGTAATGTTGGTAGCGGAGACAACGCTGCCGCTGGAGAGGGCGATATTCAGACCCTGACGGATGATAACCAGGATCAGAGAGCCAAGAACAGTGCCGATCACGGAAGCGGAACCGCCGGTGGTGCTGGTGCCGCCGATGTAAACGCCGGCGATGGCATCCAGTTCCATACCGTTACCTGCAGCAATGGTCAGGGAGGGGTTGGAAGCCAGGTAGAACAGAGCAGCGATGCCGGCGAAGGTGCCGCCGATGCAGTAAGCGATGATCTTATACTTGTCGGTGTTGATACCGGACAGACGGGCAGCCTCCTCGTTGGAGCCGATGGCCAGGATGTAGCGGCCGACCTTGGTCTTGTACATGACGATCATGCAGATGATGGTCAGAGCCAGAACCCAAATCAGACCGATGGGGAAACCGTTGAGGTTGGTGAACACCTTCTGGAACCAACCGGTGGTGGGGTACTTCACGGCGGAAGAGGTCTCGCGGACGGCTTCTGCGATCACAGCAGTCAGGCCGCGGGATACCAGCATGGAACCCAGGGTTGCGATAAAGGGTGCGATCTTGCACTTAGCAACCAGCAGTCCGTTGATCAGGCCGAATGCCAGGCCGGTAGCCAGAACCAGGGGGATGGTCATTGCCAGATTGCCGTCTTCAACGGAAACGCCGGTCTTGCAGATAGCGCCTGCCAGAACAGCGGAGCCGATACACACGGTACCGATGGACAGGTCGATGCCGCCGGTGGCAATGACGAAGGTGACACCCAAAGCCAGGATGGCGTAGGGGACAAAGGACTTGGCCATAGTCAGCAGGTTGCCCTGGCTGGCAAAACCGGGGTTGATCAGATAGAATACCGCGAACAGAACGATAGCGGCAAGAATGATCACGAAATTCTGCTTACCACCTGCAAAAATGTTCTTTACGGCAAGCAGGGGGGATTTTTTGTTGTTCATATCAATTCTCCTCTCGCATGGTTGCAAGTTGCATAATGTTTTCCTGGGTTGCTTCCGCGATATCCAGTTCGCCGGTCTTGCGGCCCTCGCACATGACCAGAACACGGTCACTCATACGCAGGACCTCGGGCAATTCGGAAGAGATCATGATGATGGACTTGCCCTGGGCAACCAGCTCTTCCATCAGACGGTAGATCTCACTCTTGGCACCCACGTCGATGCCGCGGGTGGGCTCGTCAAAGATAAAGACATCGGAGTTTTTCATCAGCCAGCGGGCGATGATGACTTTCTGCTGGTTACCGCCGGAGAGGTTCTTCAGCAGCTGCTCCATGGACGGTGTCTTGGTACGAAGCTTCTCGTTGAAATCTGCGGAGGAGGAGCGCATCTTGCCGTCGTTAATAATGCCGGCGGTGATGAAATCATCCACAGATGCGATCACAGTGTTCTCGGTAACGGACTTATCAAGCATCAGGCCGTAGCGCTTGCGGTCCTCGGAGAGGTAGCAGATGCCGTTGCGGACAGCTTGGTTGGGGGTCTTGATCTTGACTTTCTTACCATTTAAATATATTTCGCCGGACTGACGGGGGTCAGCGCCGTACAGCGCACGGGCGACCTCGGTACGACCGGCACCCATCAGACCTGCAAAGCCCAGGATCTCGCCCTTGCGGAGGGTGAAGCTCACGTCCTTGACTTCCTTACCGGCCTTGAGGTGCTTGACTTCCAGAATGACAGGTGCGTCTGCGGGAACGGTGCTGGCGGATTTTTGTTCGCCCATGATCACGCGGCCGACCATCATCTTCACAATGTCGTCCTTGGTGACCTCAGAGGTGTTCACGGTGCCCACGTATTCGCCGTCACGCATAACGGTGACCCGGTCGGAGATGCGGTTGATCTCGTCCATACGGTGGGATATGTAAATCATGCCGATACCCTTTGTCTGCAGATCCCGCATGATCTTAAACAGCTCTTCCACCTCGGGGAGGGTGAGGGCTGCGGTGGGCTCGTCCAGAACCAGCAGTTTGCAGTCACGGGAAACAGCCTTGGCGATTTCTACCATCTGCTGCTTGCCGACGGTCAGATCACCCAGTTTGCAGCTGGGGTCGATTTTGACACCGATCCGCTCAAACATCTTATGGGCTTCCTGCTCCATCTTCTTATCGTCGATGAGGCCGCCCTTTCTAAATTCGCGTCCGATGAACATGTTCTGCGCCACGGTCAGGTGGTTCATCATGTTCAGCTCCTGGTGGATGACGCTGATACCGGCTGCCTGGGATTCTGCAATGTTGGCGAAAGAAACCTGTTCGCCGAAGTATTCAATCGTACCGGCATCGTTTTTGTGAATGCCACACAGGACTTTGATCAAAGTAGACTTGCCTGCACCGTTTTCGCCCATCAGTGCATGGACCTCGCCGGCCTTCAGTTCAAAGTCAACACCCTTCAGGGCATGCACGCCGGAGAAGTACTTATGAATGCCCTGCATTTTCAGAATTGTCTCGGCCATACAAATATCACCTTCCTAATTTAAAACATCTACGCTGGGGGATGCGGTACAGAAGGGGACCACACGCCCTAAAATTAAGCACAAAATAATGGGGGGTGTGCAGATTCAACAAAAACGAAACGTTTCGTGTATAACCTCTGCACAAAAGAAATGGTCGAATTTGGAAAGAAGGCCATAAATCGCCCCTGAATCAGTGCTCTTGTCTATACTATAATAGACTTTGCCTAAAAAATCAAGCAATTTTTTAACATTTTTGTATTGACAGCACAAAAATGTTTTTATATTATATACGTGTTAGTTGGTGGGAGGATAAGCACAAAAAGCGAAACGTTTCGAGATTAGCGACAGATTCGGAGGAAAATATGGCTACGATCAAGGATGTTGCCCGGATGGCCGGCGTTTCTTTGGCTACAGTTTCTAAATATATTAATGGAGGAAACGTAAGGCCGGAGAATGCCCGCATGATTGCGGAGGCGATCGCAGCTTTGGATTTCCGTGCCAATCCTTTTGCCCGCAGTTTGAAGATGCAGCATGGCAAAGCGGTGGGCATCTTGCTTCCCGATATCTCGGCGCCTTTCTTCGGTACGGTGGTCACAGCTTTGGACAGTGTCCTCCGGGAGCACGGATACCATACCATCATTTCCTGCTATGACGGACACCACGCGCTGGAGCGTGACAACCTTCGCTATTTGATCTCCACCGGCATTCAGGGCCTGATCTACATACCTGAGAACCTGACTGCGGAGGAGTATTACGAGCTTACCGGAAAACACAATGTGCCTATGGTCCAGATGGACCGGTATATCCAGGGTGTGGATTGCGATGCGGTCATGGTGGACAATGCCGATGCCGTATATACGGCGACTACGGAAATGATTAAAAAAGGCCACAAGCGGATCGCTATGATCAGCGGCCCCAAATCCGTAGCCACAGCCAAAGAACGACAGGTGGGATACCTGCGGGCTCTTTCCGATAGTGGCATTCTTTATGATGACGATCTGTTTATCAGCGGTGGCCATGATTTTGGCACCGGCTACCAGAGCTTTGAGAAGCTCATGGCTTTGCCGAACCCGCCGGACGCGGTGATCGCCGCCAATTATGACATTACCATCGGCCTGTTCACGGCGATCCGGGACAGGGGATTGCGGATCCCGGAGGACATCGATATTTTCGGATTTGACTGTGTCCAGGTGTGCACCATGATGAAGCCCCCGCTGCCTGTGGTATGGCAGCCGGAAGAGCAGATCGGCAAGACTGCCGCCGGCTACATGATTGAGCGCATGGGCGGGTATCAGGGAGAATCCCGGCTGACCCGACTCAAGTGCAAGCTTATTTATTAATATAGGAGCGTAAGCGCTTTTATATATAATGTATCAAACGCCCGCGTAAGCGGCGAGAAAATGGAGGAAAAATTATGGCTAAAAACAGATACATCGGCGAATATCCTGTGATCGGCATTCGTCCCACCATTGACGGCCGTCGTGGCCCTCTGAAAGTTCGTGAGAGCCTGGAAGACCAGACCATGGCAATGGCACAGGCTGCCAAGAAACTGTTTGAGGAAAATTTGCAGTATTCCAACGGTGAGCCTGTTAAGGTTATCATTGCTGATACCACCATCGGTCGCGTAGCTGAAGCTGCGGCTTGCGCAGAGAAATTTAAGCGCAACGGCGTGGACATCACTTTGACCGTGACTCCCTGCTGGTGCTACGGTTCCGAGACTATGGACATGGATCCTCAGACCATCAAGGGCGTATGGGGTTTCAACGGCACTGAGCGTCCCGGCGCGGTTTACCTGGCTTCCGTTTTGGCATCCCATGCCCAGAAGGGTCTTCCTGCATTTGGCATCTACGGCCATGACGTGCAGAATCTGGACGAAGTGACCAACATTCCTGCCGACGTGCAGGAGAAGTTGCTGCGCTTTGCCCGTGCTGCTGTTGCCGTTGCTACCATGCGCGGTAAGTCCTACCTGCAGATCGGCTCTATCTGCATGGGTATCGGCGGTTCCATCATCGATCCCGCTTTTATCGAGTCCTACCTGGGCATGCGTGTAGAGTCTGTTGACGAGGTAGAGATCATCCGTAGAATGTCTGAGGGCATCTACGACGCAGAAGAAGTTGCCAAGGCAAAGGCCTGGATGGCTGAGAACTGCAAGGAAGGCTGGGACAAGAACCCCGAATTCGTTAGAACTCCCGACGAGAAGAAGGCTGAGCAGTGGGACTTCCTGGCAAAGATGTACTGCATCATCAAGGATATGTTCAACGGCAACCCCAATCTGCCCGCAGGTTGCGAGGAAGAGATGGTTGGTCATAACGCCATCGCCGGTGGCTTCCAGGGTCAGCGTCAGTGGACCGACTTCTATCCCAACTGCGACTTCCCCGAGGCTCTGCTGAACTCCACCTTCGACCACAACGGCGCCCGTGGGCCCTATATTCTGGCAACTGAGAATGACGTTCTCAACGGTCTGGGTATGCTGTTTATGAAGCTTCTGACCAACCGCGCCCAGATGTTCTCCGATGTTCGTACTTACTGGTCTCCCGAGGCCTGCGAGCGCGCTTCCGGCTACAAGGTGGAAGGCAAGGCTCTGGAAAACGGCGGCTTCATCCACCTCATTAACTCCGGCGCCACCGCATTGGATGCCTGTGGTGAGTGCAAGGATGCAAGTGGCAATGGTATTATGAGAAAGTGGTGGGAAGTCACCGACGAGGACATCAAGAAGATGACCGAGGCTACCACCTGGCCCGCAGCTGACAACGGCTACTTCCGTGGCGGCGGATTCTCTTCCTCCTTCACTACCCGTGCTGAGATGCCCGCAACCATGATCCGCCTGAACCTGGTGAAGGGCCTGGGCCCCGTGCTGCAGATCGCAGAAGGCTGGACCGTGCAGCTGCCCGATGATGTCACCAAGAAGCTCATGATGCGTACCGACCCCACCTGGCCCTGCACTTGGTTTGCACCTCGCTGCGACGGCAAGGAAGGCTCTCCCTTCAAGACTGCTTACGAGGTCATGAACAACTGGGGCGCCAACCACGGCGCTATCTCCTACGGCCACATCGGTGCTGATCTGATCACCATGTGTTCCATGCTCCGCATTCCCGTTTGCATGCACAACGTTCCCACTGAGGATATTTTCCGTCCCGCGGCCTGGAACGCATTCGGCATGGACAAGGAAGGCGCTGACTACCGTGCCTGCGCCGCTTACGGCCCCATGTACAAGGCTTACTAATTAAAACATCCATAAAAAGTGGCGGTCTCTTGACCGCCACTTTTTGAAAAGAGATTTTTTGGAGGTAAAATTATGCTGAAAAACATTCCTTCTATCCTTTCTCCCGAACTTTTGAAGGTGCTTTGTGAGATGGGTCACAGCGACCGTATTTGCATTGGCGACGGCAATTTCCCCGGCGCAGCCATGGCAAAGGCCGGCGGCGCTATCTTCTTGCGGGCGGACGGCCACGGCGTGCCCGAGTTGTTGGACGCCATTTTGCAGGTGATGCCCCTGGATACCTATGTGGAAAAGCCCGCCATCCTCATGGAGAAGATGGAGTGCGATAAAGATCTGAACATCCCCGTGTGGGAGACCTACAAGGAGATCGTCGCCAAGCACGATGACCGTGGTGCCGATGCAGTGGGTAATATCGATCGCTTTGACTTCTATGATGAGGCCAAGAAGTGCTACTGTGTGATCCAGTCCGGTGAGACCGAGATCTATGCAAATATCATCCTGCAAAAGGGTGTTATCAAGTAATTTATGGATAAGGTCATTTCCGTAATCCAGACCGCGTTGCCGGTGTTTTTGGCGCTGGCATTGGGTATGTTCTGCCGCAGTAAGAAATTCCTTTCCCGGGACGGCATTGACGCGCTGAAAAAAGTAGTGATCAATATTACTTTGCCCTTTGTGCTGTTCAATGCCTTCGCAACCGCAGAGTATACCTTGGCGGCAATCATTTTGCCTGTAACGGTGTTTGTGCTTTGCTGTGTTGCATTGGCGCTGGGCAAGCTGATTGTTAAGGTATTCAAGGTGAACAGCAGGCTGTCTGCGTTCTTGGCCTCGGGCTTCGAGGCGGGTATGCTGGGCTACGCCCTGTTTGTGCTGCTGTTTCCCGATGTTCCCGTGTCCCGGTTTGCCCTGTTGGACATCGGACAGACATTGTTTGTCTTTACTCTTTATAAGATTCTACTGTCCGGCAAGACCGACCTGAGGGCTATAGGCCGTGATATGGTCACATCTCCCATTCTGTGGGCGGTGTTTTTGGGTATCCTTACCGGTGCTACCGGGCTGTACGCTGCCATGGGCAAGTGGGGTGTTGCGGGAATCGTGGACAGCGTGACAAGCTTCATAAGCGCCCCCACCGGCATGATCATTCTGCTTACTGTGGGCTATGATCTTGTAATCCGGGAGATTCCCTGGAAGAGCACTGCCGGACTTATTGCCATGCGCTTGTTTGTTGTAGCGGTGTGCTATGGTATTTTGGTACTGCTGAACAGAACAGTCCTGAAGGATATGATCTTTGAGGGCGCGGCGTTATTGCTTGTAATTTTGCCGCCGCCTTATGTGTTGCCGGTGTTTGCTGACGAGCCTGGGGAGCGGGTGCAGATCAGTTCCGCACTTTCCGCGTTGACCCTTGTCACCATGATCCTGTTTGCCGCATTCTCCGTGATTTTGCAGGTATAATAAAAGCCGAGGTATATACCTCGGCTTTTTAGTTGCCAAACGGTGCAAAAAACCGTATAATAGCAGAATAAGGAGCGTGATACCCATGAGTATGGAAAAACTGAACGCAATGAACGGCGCACAGTGCAGTTGCGGCAAGACCCACACCTACGATACCCAGGTCTATGTAGGCAAGGGCGTGGTGGAAAACATTCCCCAGTACCTGCGGCAGTATAACCCAAAGAAGATCTTTGTGCTGTCTGATCCCAATACATATAAGGCAGCAGGCGATAAGGTCTGCGCTGTGTTGGATGAGGCCGGAATATCTTATACCGCCTACAGCTTTACCCATGATCCCATCGAACCCGACGAATACAGCGTGGGCTCTATGATGATGCACTATGACCCTAAGTGCGACGTGATCGTGGCTGTGGGCAGCGGCGTTGTGAACGATTTAGGAAAGATCCTTTCCAATGTTTCCGGCAAGCCCTACATGATTGTGGGCACAGCTCCCTCCATGGACGGCTACGCCTCCGCTACCTCTTCCATGACCCGGGATGGCCTTAAGACCAGCCTGCCCAGCAGAAGTGCGGACATCATTGTGGGCGATGTTGACATTCTGTGCCGGGCGCCGATGCACATGATGAAAGCGGGCCTTGGCGACATGCTGGCAAAGTTCGTGAGTATCTGTGAGTGGCGCATTGCCCATGTGCTGTTGGGTGAATACTACTGTGAAGAGATCGCCCAGCTGATTCGGGGTGCCCTGAAGTCCTGTACGGACAATGCAGAGGGCCTGCTTAAACGGGATGAAGCGGCTGTTCAGGCGGTGTTTGAGGGCCTGGTAATCGGCGGTGTCGCCATGAACTATGCCGGATTGTCCCGCCCTGCTTCCGGTGGCGAACACTACCTGTCCCATGTGATCGATATGCGTGCGGTAGAGTTTGGCACGCCCATGGATCTTCACGGTATCCAGTGCGCAATTGGTACCCTGATCCAGGCAAAACTGTATGAGAAAGTCAAAGAGATTACACCCAGCCGGGAAAAGGCCAGGACATATGTGGCATCTTTCAGCTTTGACGATTGGAGCGCTACTTTGCGTAATCTCTTGGGCAAGGGCGCAGAGGCTATGATTGCCCAGGAAGCCAAGGAGAAAAAGTACGATAAGGAACGCCATGCCAAACGACTGGAGGACATCATCGCCAATTGGGATGCTATCCTGAAGATCATCGAGGAAGAACTGCCCTCCTACGCAGAACTTGAAAAACTGATGGACACCATCGAAGCCCCTAAGACGTTGGAAGAGATCGGTCTTTCCAGCTGTGATCTGCCCTTGTATTTCAAAGCTACCAAGGATATTCGGGATAAGTATGTTCTGTCTCGCCTTGCCTGGGACTTGGGCATCCTGGATGAATTATGTGACGCATTATAAGAAAACACGGTGCATCAAATGATGCACCGTGTTTTTAGTCGTTGCTTTTAAATACATCCGCTACTTCGCTGATGGTCACAAATGCCTTGGGGTCAATGCGTTGGATGATGCTTCTCATTCTTGCGATCTGGAAGCGGTTGACCACGAAATAAATGATGGTCTTGTCCGCGTTGGAGTAACCGCCTGTTGCGGCGATTTTTGTGGTGCCGCACTCAAAGGCTTCCATCAAGGCCTCGCTGATCTCGTCGGGTTTGCCCGTTACGATCATCACTTCCTTGGAGCGGTCGAAGCCTTCCACCACAAAGTCCACAGTTTTCAGTCCGGCGGCGTATGTCACAATGGAGTACAGAGGCAGGATCCAACTGTGGATCGTGAAGCCGCAGATGATGTACAGGATCACATTGTAGATCATCACAAAAGTGCCCACAGTAATGTTGAGCCTCTTTGCGAAAATCACCGCCATGACCTCCACACCGTCAATAGCGCCGCCGTAGCGGATGGTAAGGCCACTGCCCACGCCGGAGATGATGCCGCCGAAAAGGGCGCACAGCAGAAGATCCTCACCTGCAAGGGGGGAGGCAAACCGCACATCAATGGGCAATACATCGGTAATGAGCCAGGACATCACAGAGTATACCGCCACAGTAAAAATAGAATATACAGTAAAGGCGGCGCCTTGCTTCTTAAGACCGAACAGGAACAAGGGAACGTTGAGGATCAGCAGAAAAACCGACAAACTTAGTGGTGTGATCTGTGACAGCAGGATAGATGTGCCGGAAATGCCGCTGTCATACAGTCTCACCGGCGCCAAAAACACTGTCACGCCAAATGCGTTGACGCAACCTGCGACCAGCAGGAAGATGAAATTCTGCCACCGCAAGGTCTTTAGATCAGCTATAATTTTTGCTTTCATATTATCACCACAGACATTATAGCATAAATAAGGCCTGCGGACAAGGAAAAGGTGCTTCTTTTTACTGCGCTAAATAGTGTTCCGCTTCGTGGGCGGCGTAAGCGCCGTCTGCCACAGCGGTGACGATCTGCCGCAAATCTTTGGTACGAACATCACCTACAGCGTAAACGCCGGTCAGGGAAGTGGCGGTGTTTTCTCCGGCTATAATGTAGCCCTTGTCGTCCAGTTCCAGTTGCCCTTTTACCAGAGAGGTTGCCGGCTCTCTGCCGATGCTGACGAATACACCGTCAACGGAAAGTTCCGATACTTCTCCGGACTGTATATTTTGGAGCTTGATACCGGAAAGTT
>JAZRZT010000067.1:0-11810 GCA_045601475.1 Faecousia sp. | reverse complement strand
CAGTTCGTCTCTTCCATCTTGGTCAGCATGTTCAGAATGCCGACGGAGTCCAGGTCGTAAACGGGCTTGGCGTCGCGGCAGTCGCCCACCACGGGGTGGTCGCCGGTGAGAGCCAGCATGGTGTCGATGCCGAAGCCGGCAGCGGCCAGCATATCGCCCATGATTGCCATACGGTTGCGGTCACGGCCGGTCATCTGGAGGATGGGCTCCACGCCTGCCTGCTTCAGCTTAATGCACAGGCCCAGGCCGGTGGCCTTCAGGCATGCACTCTGCATGTCGGTGACGTTGACACCGTGGACCTTGCCCTTGAGAAGCTCAGCGGCTTCCATGCATTCGGAAAAATCATAACACTTAGGAGGCGCCATTTCGGCGGTAACGCCAAACTTGCCGGATTCCAGTGCGTCTTTCAAAATGCTCATTATTTCTTCCCCCTCAAGCTGATAGTTCTGGGATATGCGTAATCGCCATGACCCTTGTCCTCACGGCGCTCGGACAGCTTGTGCAGCTCGCCGGTGGCCTCCAGGCGCTCGTAGATCTTGATCCATGCGCAGGGGTTCTCGGGGTTGACCTCGCACTTGCCGTTCTTCTGACCGCCGCAGGGGCCGTTCACCAGGCTCTTGGCGCACTGGGTGATGGGGCAGATGGCGCCGGTCTTGCCCAGCACACACTGGCCGCAGAAGCGGCAGGCTTCCTCCCAAACACCGAAACGGACGGCTTCGCCTAAGTACATGGTGTCGTTGGAGGGGTAGACGGGCTTGTTATTGGCGTTCTTGGCTACGCACTGCACACCGTCGCCGCAGCTCATGCAGATGACGCAGTCGGGGTTTGCGGCGTTGATGGCCTTCATCTTGGCCTTGACGCCCAGGTTCATGCAGCAGTAGTCGCAGATGGTAGTGGCCACGACCTTCTTGCCGGCCTTCTCCAGGATCTCGGTCAGCTCCTTGATCTGGGGTTCGCCGCCGGTCTGGCAGGCGGTTGCACAGCTGCCACAGCCAACGATACCGACGGTCTTGGCATTGCCAACCAGAGCCATGACCTCTTCAATGGGTTTCTTCTGGGTAATGATCATGAATAAATCGCTCCTTTATTCAGTAGTGCGGGAATTTCCGCGGAAATTTCCACCATATTTACGTAACCATGATACAACAATGGGGCAGAAAAATCAACCGATTTTCCCCAAAAAGCCTAAAAAAAGGCGGCATCCAACGGATGCCACCTATGGGAAAGACTTATTCAGCGATGGGAGCGGACTCCGCGGGCTCGGGAGGGGCCATAGGGGCGCGCTTGTAGACTTTGTAGGCCTTGTTCACCTGCACTAAGAACACGATCAGCAGGATATGGGTCAGCAGGCACAGAAGGAACAGAGGACCCATGTACAGGGCGGCAGTGATGGGAATGGAGAAGATCATGCCCAGCACAACCAGGAAAGTGACACGGCAGAAGCCGCCTAAAGTGGTCAGCAGCATGGGGAAGAGAATGCACACGGCGATGCCCATGAACACAGCCTGAACAATGGCCACAGCCATTTCCGCGGTGGCCAGGACTTCGTCCCCCAGAACACCCATAAGTTCTGCGGGAACATCGGCGTAGAGATCCATAAACTCACGCAGATTCTGCAGGGTGATGCCCTGGGAAAGGCCTTTGGCAAAGACGGACAGCTCCTGCATATAGGCGACCACAGCTTCCGGCACGGAATCGTCTGCCTGGGAAAGGATCATGTCAATGCCGGCAGCCGCATCGGTAAGCTCTGTTTTCAGAGTGTTAAATTCGGATCTTGCGCCGGTCAGATCCAGCGCCAGAGAAATCACGGGAAGCTCGTCAACCGGTGTGGTGAAGGAAAGGTACAGTCCCAAAAGCAGGGCAATGATGCACAGGAAGGTCAAAACTACCGTGGTCACAGCTTTCTTCTTGACTTTTGGGGTCGCCAGTTGTTTCAGATATTGCCGTTTGTTCAGCTTTATGGCTTGTTCCATAATTTCTCTCTCCTTTTATATATGGGATAAGAAAAGTGTACCATGGTTTTAAGGCACTGTCAATTCCCTTGACGGGGAGGAAAAAATATGGTAGTATGTTCCCACGCCGCTGTGGCGGAACAGGCAGACGCAAGGGACTTAAAATCCCTCGGTGGCAACACCGTACCGGTTCGATCCCGGTCAGCGGCACCAAAATATGGGATACCCCGCGGGGTATCCCATATTTTTTATGCCTGTTATGTTGCTTCCCGCATTGCAGAAAAGATTCAGGAGCGGCTTGACTGGGTAACAGTTCTAAGATATAATCAAAATGAAGTCTTCTGAATATTACCACAAAAGAGCACTCGAAGCGAAGAAACAGCCTTTTTCGGTGGATAGTTCAGGTATGAAGACGGATAGTTAACAGGGAAAAGGAGCGTTTGGAATATGATCAACTGGAACAATATGGATAAGCTGAGTACTTATGATGCACTGAAAAAGGCAACGCCGGTGGCACTGGCTGCTGAAATGAGCGGTGAGAACGGAGCAGAGCGTGTTAAGCGCTATACTGTGCCGATGGGCGCCGGAATGGATTTCAACTATGCCGCAAGACCTGTAAACGAAGAAATTTTAGGCAAGCTGGAAGCTTTTGCTGCTGAAGCACAGCTGGCAGAAAAATTCCAGGCCCTTTATAACGGCGCTGTGATCAACACCGGTGAGAACCGCCTGGTGCTGCACCACCTGTGCCGCGGCCAGCTGGGCGATGATGTGATCGCTGACGGCGTGAACAAGCGGGAATTCTATGTGGATCAGCTGAACAAGATCAAGGCGCTGGTCCATAAGGTACACAGCGGCGAGCTGACCAATGCTGCCGGCCAGACCTTTACTACCGTGGTGCAGATCGGTATCGGCGGCAGTGACCTGGGCCCCAGAGCCATTTATCTGGCGCTGGAAAACTGGGCAAAGGTCAATGGCTGCATGAAGATGAAGGCGGAGTTTATCAGCAATGTGGATCCTGACGATGCCGCCGCAGTTCTGAGCCGGATCGACGTGTCCCGCAGCCTGTTTGTGCTGGTGTCCAAGTCCGGCACTACTTTGGAGACCCTGACCAACGAATCCTTCGTGAAGGACGCCCTGGCAAAGGCGGGTCTGGATGCATCCAAGCATATGATCGCCGTGACCAGCGAGACCTCTCCTCTGGCAAAGAGCGCCGATTACCTGGCAGCCTTCTTTATGGATGACTATATCGGCGGCCGTTACTCCTCCTGCTCCGGCGTAGGCGGTGCGATTCTGTCCCTGGCCTTCGGCAGCGATGTGTTTGACCGTTTCCTTGCCGGTGCCGCAGAGGCAGACACCTTGGCAAAGAGCGCCGACCTGCGGAGCAATGCCGCTATGCTGGATGCGCTGATCGGTGTATACGAGAGAAATGTTCTGGGCTATCCCAGCACCGCTGTACTGCCCTACTCCCAGGCACTCAGCCGCTTCCCGGCACATCTGCAGCAGCTGGACATGGAGTCCAACGGTAAGTCTGTCAACCGCTTCGGTGAGCCTGTGAACTATGCCACCGGCCCTGTGATCTTCGGCGAGCCCGGCACCAACGGTCAGCATTCCTTCTATCAGCTGCTGCATCAGGGCACTGATATTACCCCGTTGCAGTTCATGGGCTTTAGAAAGAGCCAGATGGGTTCCGATGTGGTCATTCAGGGTTCTACCTCCCAGCAGAAGCTGTGCGCCAATGTAGTGGCGCAGATTATGGCCTTTGCCTGCGGCAAGCAGGACGACAACCGCAATAAGAACTTTGAAGGCGGCAGACCTTCCAGCATCATCATTGGCGATCAGCTGACACCGGAAGCGGTGGGTGCTGTGCTTGCCCATTTTGAGAACAAGGTCATGTTCCAGGGCTTTGCCTGGAATCTCAACAGTTTCGACCAGGAAGGCGTCCAGCTGGGTAAGGTTCTGGCAAAGAAGGTTCTGGCCCATGAAACCGACGGCGCCCTGCGTGCCTACAGCGATCTGCTGAATATCTGATATATCAATATAAAACGCCCCGACTTTTGTCGGGGCGTTTTTCTGTTATTCGGTGACCATGCGGTACTCGATGGAAACCACCACGTCATCTTCCAGGATGATGCGCAGCTCCGTTGCGCCCTTGGTGTACACCAGCTCGCCGTCCATGTCCTGATACTCTGTGCCGCAAAGGGTCTCCACCTGGGCCAGGTCATCGCCTAAGAGCAGGCCTTCTTCGGTGGCCACATTGGGGTCCAGCAGGTAGATGGAGTAGATCACAGGGCCGGTGCCGTCGTTGTAGGCGGTGATCTCCGCAGCGTCATAGCTGTACACATCGTCGGTGCCCTCAATGGCGCAGCTGGGGACCTGGAACACATCGTTGGCCTCGGGCAGCAGCTCAGCGTCGAAAACAGCGCCGGGGATCAGCTTGACACCTTCCAGAACGAAGAAGTAGGCGTCCTCCGGTTTTTGCTGCTGTTCCACAGGGGTGGAATCAGAGGGGGCGGGGGTGCCCTGGGATGTTTCTCCGCCGCCGCAGGCGGCAAGGCTCATGGTGAGCACAAAAATCAAAATAAATGCGATCAGCTTTTTCATATCTTACGAATCCTTTCCGTTTTCTGTCTCCGCGTCATAGCGGGAAAGCTTTTCGTTATAGACAGGGGCGACCTGGGAATCTTCCCGCCGGTCGGGGATTCCGTGATTGTCTGCCAAGATCTTTGCAAAATATTGAGACATCTTGGTTGCGCCCTGCAGATTCAGGTGCAATCCGGCGTCATAAGTATCCGTCTGGAAATCCAGGCCGATATCTTCAATTTCCTTGGTAAAGTCGTAGTAGGCAAGGCCGTTCTTTTGCGCAAAGTCCGCAACCTGGGCGTCGTATTCCTCGTACCAGTAGGGATACAAGCTGGGGGCTTTGATGAGGATCAGCTCTGTGCCCTTTTCTTTGCACAGGGCCACCATCTTTTCAAGATAGTCGTAGCAGATCTGTGGCAGGTCGTAGTTGGGAAGCTTTCGCTTGGCGGGGAGCTTGCCTACGGGTTTTACATTGTCGTTAATGAGGAAACCGTTGTGGGTGTTGTCCTTTACCTTAAATAAATAGGTGAAGTCCTCCTGTGTCAGCTCGTCAAACCGGGAATGGTACCGCAAAATGGGGAACACATAGGAAGCAAAATCTTCCTCTTCCGTCATGGAGCTTTTGATAATGTCCACCTTTTGCTTGGACCAGTGCATCTTGTCAATGGTCAGGCGGTGGAAGGCTTCGTTCACCGGCTCGCCGTAGCGCATGGCGTTCACATTGAACACCACCGCCTTGGGGGTCTCGTAGGTGAAGGTCTCCTCCAAAATGGAGTAGCTCTGCCAAAGAAGCTGCTGGGAAGTGCCCCGCACATAGGCGGTGATGCCCTTTTCCCGGTACAGCTCCATGGGAGAGAAGTTGGCGTAGACCTCGCAGTCGCCGATGAAGATCACATCGTGATACCGGTCCTCCCGGTAGTACTGGCTGATCATGCTGCCCTCTACCAAGTCTTCCATATACTTGGGAGCAAGGAGTATGTTCAAAAAGGCGAAGATGCCTAAGAATACGGCGATCACAGCCGCAACAGAGGTAACAGTCAATATCTTTCTCTTCATGACACCCTCCTTTAGAAACGGCTGTAGATGAAGGACTCGGCGTTAAAGCCGATGCCGTACATACCAAAGAGCGCCACCAAAAGTCCCAAAGAGCAGATGACGGCGGTCTTGGCCCAGGGACGAAGGGTATGCCACCGGGTTTGGAACTTCTCTGCCCAGCCGTCGTAGACCGTAAGAACTACCACAGAAGCGACTAACACGATCCAGTCGCCCAAGGTCAGACCCAGCTGCCCAATGCCGGCGAAAAACGCGCCGTAGTTAAAGGTGGTAACAAGGGATAAAAGCATCTTTCCCGCGGTAGCCGCCGTGGGCCAAATAAAGAAGGACCACAGAAGGCTCACAAGAAGGGTCGTGCCCAGGCGGTTGAGGAGCTTGCATTTTGTCTGCAATTTCTTACCGAACAGCACACCGATGCCGTGGCCGATGCCCCAAAACAGGTATTCCACGCCATGCCAGATGCCGGACACCAGAAACACTACCATGGTATTCAGCATTTTCCGGAGTGTGCCTTTTTTGCTGCCGCCTAAGGGGATGTACACATAGTTGCGAAACCAGGCGCCCAGAGTAATGTGCCACCGGCGCCAGAATTCCTGGATGGATTCCGACAGATAGGGACTGCGGAAGTTCTCGGAAAGGCGGATGCCCAGCATCCGGGAAAGACCCAGCACCATATCGATGCCGCCGGAAAAGTCGGCGTACAGTTGGATGGAGTATAAAAGCATGGCGGCCAGGGCGTAAGCGCCGTTGTAGGTGGCGGGGTCTGCGCTGATAGCGCCGATGACCACGCCTAAGCGGGAGGCGATCACCAGCTTCTTAAAGCCGCCCCAGGCCACCCGCGCCAGGCCATCGCCTATGCCTTCCCAGGTGATCTGTCTGTTTTCAAACAGGGCGTCGGCCATGCTGCCGTAGGGCTCAATGGGGCCCAGGAACAGATGGGGCAGGTAGGTGATATTCAGGCCGTAGCGGAAGAGATTCCTCTCCGGCGCCATGCCCCTGTACACATCGGCCATGTAGCCCATGATCCGCAGGGTGAAGTAAGAGATACCCATGGGAGTCAAGAGGGAAAAGCCGGTGACCGGCTGCAGCTTCAAAAGCAGCAGCCACAGGGCATTAAGAGAAACGCCTACCCATAGCAGCCATTTTCTTTTGGGGATCAGCAGGCCTAAGGAGAAGCTCAGACCCACCGCGCCTGCCAGATAGGCAAAGCCCGGAAGTCCGTAGCCGGCGTAGACCAAAAGGCCCGCGATGAAAAGAAGTATATTTACGATCATAAATCAGTTGCAGACGGGCCACTTGGAGCGGTCCCAATCTCTTCCTTGCAGATTGTTGTGGCGGTCCTCGTCGTTCATAAGACGGGTGGGGTGCTTGGTGCCGGGGGTGCTGTCAATATGCTTCCAGCCGCCATCCACATACACCAGATTCCAGTAGTGGGATTTGTCGGTGACCCAGATCAGCTGGGTTTTGAAACCTTTTTCCTTAAGGACCGCCTCCAGGACCTTGGCATGGACATAGCAGTTGCCGGCTTTGTTCTTAAGGCCGTACCATACGGGGTCGTTTCCGCCCCAGTTGGAGTTGTACTTAATGGTCTTGCGCACATATTTCATGATCTCCACCGGGTCGCTGGAAACCTTGGCGGCCAGTTTTTGCACCAGCTCTTTGGTGTCCGCGTCAGAGTGGGTCACGGTGATTTTCCGCCGGGCGGAGGCTTTGTTGCCTGCGGCGTCCTTGGCGGTGTAGGTAGCGTAGTAAGTGCCGGCCTTCCCCAGATTGACCTTGGAGGTGTTCACGGAGAACTCCACCGCGCCGTCCTTGGCGTCCACGGCCTTGACTCCGGATTTGAAGTTAGGGGTGGAGTTTTTCTGCACGGTCATGGCCTTCAGACCGGAAAAAACAGGGGGCTTGCTGTCTTTGTGGATGTGCAGGGTGGCTGTGGCGGTGGTTTTGTTGCCGTTTTTGTCCACCGCTTCGATGGTCACCTGCTGGGTGCCTTCTTCTTTCACAGAGGGTGTTTCCACGAAAGCGGTGGTCACCTTCCCGGAGGCGTCGGAGCTCTCTTTGATGAATTTCTTCACCGTGACCTTGTCGCCCAGATCAATGTCCACGGTCTTCAGCTTTAACGTGGGCGGGGTTGTGTCCTGTACGGTGACGGTGCAGGTGTTTGTCTGGCCATCCCGCTTCAAAGTCAGAACGTATTCACCGGTGCCGGACTTATTGATCTTATCGACTTTTGTTTTGGAGAGCAGCTTGCCGTCCCGCTCTGCGTTGAGAAGGACCATTTCGCGGGTGAGCTTTTCGCCCAGCTCCAAGGTCACAGCCTCGTGCATCCACACATAGGTCACAGAACAGGTGCCGGCGGTTTGGTTGCCGGATGCGTCGGTAACGACCACTTCCAGATCTGCCGTGCCGCTTTCGGGACGGTCAAAATCCGCAGCAAAGGATGCCGTGGTGGGGGAAAAGTCTTTGACTTCTGCCAGAAAGTCTTCGGGCTTTACCTGGGCATCGATATCCACCGTGAGGTTTTGGAAGGTGACGGCAGGGGCGGTGGTATCCTTTACGGACAGAATCACCGTTTCCTCGCGGCCGCCGTGGGAGAAGTGAAGCGCCACATCCCCCGCTTTTGAGATATCGGGAGAGGTAGTGAGCAGAGTTACTTGTTCCTTCTTGGCATAAGGTGTCAGAAACTGGGTAATGGCGGGGAATTCTTCTCCCAGTTCCATGGTCACATCCTGAAACTTAGGCTGCAAGTAATGAAACAGGGTATAGCCACTGAGGGCAAGGGCGGTAAGCAGCACCAGGGCCGCGGCGCCCAGGCACAGCTTGCCGGGGATGGTTTTGAAAAATTCTCTCATTCTCTTTCTGTCCTTTTCTGTTAGCTTGTGTAGCCTTCGGAGTTAAAGGAGTAGGACTGGCCGTCAATGGTCTTCTGACAGCTTTTGTAGAAATTGCCGTCGGCGCGGCGGTAGCGCCAGCCGTTTTCATCGGCCACCCAGCCTTCCGGGGTCACGCCTTTTTTCAGGGCGGGCAGGTCCAGATTCTTCAATGCGTCGTCGTCCTGGAAGTGCCACCACTCGGATACCAGTCCGCCAAAGCCCGCGCCCTTCATAAACTTGGCAAGCTTCTTGGCGGCGGAGGTGTTTTGGGCGGTCTCGGAGTACCAGGTCAGATCGTGGATGGTGGTCTGCATCTCCTGGTCCTGGCCGTTTTTCACAAGGGTCATGTCCAGGGCCGCGCCCCGGTTGTGACGGGAAGTGCCCTTGGCAAGGAAGTAGTTGAGCTTATAGCGGTTGTTATCGGTAATGAATTCCTGATAGGTCTTGGGCGTGCCGTCTTCTTTCAGATACTGGGCCAAAATCTCCTGGGCAATGGGCTCTTCTCCCTCTGCCGCCTGGGGCACAGGTACAGGCGTGGGGCACAGGCTCTCCATGCGGCTGTACATATCCTGGGTGGCCTCCTGGGGACGGAAGGAGTCGATGATCTTCAGCTGATAGCCTTCTTTTTTGGCGGCAAGGGCCGCATTCTCCAGCTTCAGCGCAGAGGGGTACAGGTAAGGCACCAGGTAGGTGTCATCGTCCAGCATGACCCGCTCATAGCCCACCACCGTCTCGCCGGTAACATCCGCGATTTCGATGCCGTGGAAGGCAAACAGGGAGCTATAGCTGTTGGTGATGTTGTAGGCCAAAAGCTTTCCTAAAAAGTCCGGCAGGTTGATCATGCAGTAGTTGCTGTCGATGTAGCCGTAGGTGTCCTTGCCGGTGCGGATGCGGAACATGCCGTTTTCTAAGGCCAGTACACACAGGGCATCACCCTTGCCGGCGGTGCCGGTCTGGGTGACTTTAGCGGCGCTGTCAAACACCGGCAGATCCTTAATGGGCCAGATGGTGGAGTAGACCAGCGCCGAAGCAGTCTCCACCAGGGCGGGGTCGGATTTGGAAAGAGGATCGGAGCCCTTGGCGTCGGCGTTCTTGTAGGTCACGGCCCGGTATTCCCGGTGGGAGTAGGGAGCCAGTTTTTCGGTGGTGTAAGTAAGGGTCTGGCCCAGTTCGATCCGGGACAGGGATTCCCAACGGTCGTTTTTATCTTCCCGGGTCTGGATCTCGTAGTAGTCGCCCTTAGCCTCGTCCCAGGTGAGGGTGCAGGTATTATTGTCGTTTTTCTTGGCGGTGAGGTTTATGTACATGCCCAGCAGGTCGTCCCGGGTCAGCTTGACCGTCTCGGAGCGGGTGCCGTAGAACACAAAACCTTCTCCCTCCCGGTAGGCATCGAAGTTAAACTCGTAAGGCTGATTATGGGCAGGCAGGGGCAGCTGTTTGCCCTCGCCGAAGGAAAGGATGGTCTGGGGGGTGGTCATGGTCACGATGGGCTCGGTGACAGACTGGGTCAGCAAAAAGCCTCTGGCGCTGCAGCCGGCGTCCATGGCAAGCGCCACCGCCACGGTGTCTTTGTCCGGGTCGGGGGTCCAGGTGACTTTGGGGGCGGCGGGGGCGGTGAAGGTGTCCGTAAGCACGATGGCATCCTCGCTGAGCCGCAGACGGGGCTCGCTGTCAAAGAGGAGCTTATACTCCTTGGCTACCCGCACACGGATGGTCCGCTCCTTGGCAGCCATAGGGGGCAGGGTGTGCTGGGTCTTGCCCACCACATAGGCGGAAAATTCCTCGGCGGTTTCTTCGCCGGGGATCAGAACTTCCAGATAATACCGGTCCGCCTCCGGGCTCTCGGGCCAGAAAATATCCACACGGCCGTCGGCCCGCTCCTGCAGCACCACCAGCCGCTCCTGGGGGAAACTGCCGGCGGCGCCCACATAAGGCAGCAGGAAACCGAAAACACCCACGGCGACAAGGGCCAGCACCAGGGCGGCGATCCCTGCGATGAGCCAAATTTTCTTATTCGTTTTCATACCGTTTACTACCTCACTTAGTGTTTCGTCATTATTCTATACATTATATAAAAAGCGGAATGTAAATGCAACATATTTCTACATGTTTACAAGGAGGGTGTCTTTTGGTATAATCTACCCATAAACATACTGGAGATGAGCCTATGGAACTTTCCAATACCTATGTAAAGATCGACCTGGATGCCATCCGGGAAAACTACCGAAATCTTTGCCAAAAGGCCGGTGTGCCGGTGATGGCTGTGGTGAAGGCGGATGCCTACGGCCACGGCGCGGTGGCAGTGGCAAAGATGCTGGAAGACTGCCCCTTTTTCGGGGTGTCCTCGGTGGCGGAGGCCCTGGAACTGCGGGGCGCGGGAATCGGGCAGCCCATTCTGATTTTGGGACATACCCATCCTGCCCATTATAAGACCCTGGTCCAGCAGAATATTCGCCCCGCGATCTTCAAGCTTGAGGATGCGTTGGCTCTGTCGGCGGCTGCCGGGGATAAGAAGGCGTACTGCCATATCGCCGTGGATACGGGCATGAGCCGCATCGGCTTCCAGGTAAGCGAAGAAAGCGCCGACATCTGCAAAAAGATCGCAGAGCTTCCCGGTATCGCGATCGAGGGCGTGTTCAGCCACTTCTCCAAGGCGGACGAAGAAGATCTCTCCTTTGCCGAAGATCAGAGAGTGGCTTTTGACGGGTTTTTGGAAATGCTGAAGGCCCGGGGCGTGGATGTGCCTGTGAAACATCTGAACAACTCTGCCGGAATTTTGAATTTTTCCAAGCACTATGACATGGTCCGGGGCGGCATCGCCCTGTACGGTCTGTACCCCAGCGGCGAGGTGGACAAGAACCTGTTAGAGCTGACCCCCGCCATGAGCTGGTACAGCCGGGTGTCCCATGTGAAGACCCTGGAAGCGGGCAGAGCCATCAGCTACGGCGGCATCTTTGTAACGGAAAAAGAGACTGTGGTAGCCACAGTGCCCGCCGGTTATGCCGACGGCTACCGCCGATCCTTAGGCAACCGCTTTTATGTGCTGATCCGGGGAAAGAAAGCCCCCATTTTGGGTAAAGTCTGTATGGACCAGTTTATGGTGGATGTGACGGATATTCCCGGGGTCGACCCCGGCGACACCGTGACGCTCATGGGCAAAGACGGGGAAGAAGAGATTTCTGCCGAAACTATGGGCGAGGCCGCCTATAGTTTCAACTATGAGCAGGTGTGCGACATCTCCCGCCGTGTGGAGCGGGTGTACATCCAAGACGGCAAGGAAGCAGGAAGAACAAATTACCTCATGTGACCCCCAGGGAGGAGAACTTATGGAACAAAAGGAAGTTATCGGCAA
>JAZRZT010000066.1:0-23156 GCA_045601475.1 Faecousia sp. | reverse complement strand
GTTATGACTTTGCTGAGCAGATGGAGGCCGCTGAGGTTCTCCGCGGCAAGGTTCACGCTGTGAACGTTACCGATATGCAGTCCGCTTGCCTGAAGGCTACCGGCCTGGGTCTGTGTATCAAGCTGAAGCAGGCGGGCATCGATCCTATCCTGCAGAAGACCGGCCGGGACCGTAACCGCATGGCGATCATGGGCGATATCCTGGCCGCTGCCGGCTTTGGCATCGATACCATGCTGGCCCTTACCGGTGACCACCCTGTAGTGGGCGACTGCAGAGATTCCAAGCCCGTCTACGACCTGGACTCTGTCGGCATTCTGAACATGCTGACCAAGATGGAAGAGACGAACTGCGACTGCGGCGGCAACGAGATCGTTGGCGGCGCTCCCAAGTTCTACAAGGGCGCATCCGTCACGCCTCTGTACGACCCCATGTTCCTGCAGATCAACAAGCTGCGTCAGAAGGTGGAAGCCGGCGCTATGTACATTCAGACCCAGGGCATCTTCGACCTGGACGTGCTGAAGCGCTTCCTGGAAGCTGTTGACAAGGCCGGTATCAAGACCCACATCATGGCCGGTATCATCCCCCTGAAGGGCGCTGGCGGCGCGAAGTACATGAACGAGAATGTGCCTGGCATCGCTGTTCCTCACGAAATGATCGAGAAGCTCTCTGCTGCCGCTGCCGTGGGCAAGGAAATGGGCATCAAGGGCCTGCCCGCAAAGCTGGGTATGGAAATGGCTGCCGAGATGATCGCAAAGATCCGCGACGAGAAGCTGTGTGACGGCGTTCACGTCATGGCCATCGGCGCCGAGAAGAATGTCCCCACCATCCTGGACATGGCCGGCATCTCTATCTAATCTACATACAAAAATCCCTCCCCATCGGGAGGGATTTTTTGTTCTCATTCCGCCGTGACGGTGTCGGATGCGGTGCCAATAGTCACTTGATAGCCTTCGCCCTTCGTAAGTTCCGGGCTGCTTACGATCACCACGGCAAAATCCAGAGCCGGCTCATGGGATAGGATTTCCTTTCCCTTGCTGTCGGAGACGGTGATCTTCGTGCCCGCAGACATATTGCCCACGCTCAGAGCGATCAGGCCCTGGTTGGAGTCGCTGAAGGACTGGGCCATGCCGGAAGCGCCGGTGCCGATAAAGGTACCGCCGGAGATGACCCCCGAGGTGTCGTAATCCAAGGTGGCGGTGTCGCCACGGGTAGGACCGCAAACCACGGTGTAGCCACCGGTGAGCTCCAAGGTGCCGTTGGCATCCAAGCCGTCGCCAGAGGCGGTTACAGAAAGCTTACCGCCGGAAATGACGATACTGCCGTTACCGGCACGCATACCACCGCGGCCACCCTTGCCGCCAAACTGATCTCTGCCGCCCATGCCACTTTGGTCTGTGCCGCCGGCGGCATTGAGGCCGTCGTCAGACGCGGTGAGAGTAATGTCGCCTCCCAGAACATTAACATGAAGGGCTTCCAAGCCCTCATAGCTTTCGGAAATGGTGATCTTACCGCCTTCTATCTGCAGGGTATTCTCGGCGTGGAATCCGTCGTCACCGGTGGCAACAGTAAATGTTCCGCTCTGCACCGTCATGCTCCCATTGGAGTGGACGGCATCGTCGGCAGAATTGATCGTAAATGTACCTCCGGCGATCACCATGTCACCCCCGGCCTTGATGCCCTTGATAGAGGTGCTGTCCGTCGTGTCTACCGGTTGAACAGACGAAGTGTTGGTCACTTCTGCGCCGGTGGTGCGCTTGCCGGGTCTATCCGGGCGCATACCGCCGAATCCGCCGGGGCCCATGCCACCGCCCATATTCCCCCAGCGGTCGGATTGCTGTTTGCCGCCATTTTCGCTGCCACCGCCGGCGGTAATATCATAAGTGCCGCCGTCTATCTTCATCCAGGCAACAGCACTGATGCCGTCACCTTCGCAATCTATGGCAAATCTACCGTCCTTGATATACACAAAGCCAAGGCTTTCGTCATCATTATTCTCGCTGTGGATGCCGTCCTTGCCTGCGGCGACGGAAAAACTGCCGCCGTTGATGCACACATTGTCCTTGCCCGCAACGCCGTGGGATGCCGTGGTCAGATTGAAATTACCGCCGGTGAAGGTCAGCTCGTCCTTGGACACGATGCCGTGCTGCGCAGAACTGACAGTCAGGTTTCCCGTGCCGTTAAAGGTCACATCGTCCTTGGAAAACACCACACCGTCGATGTTACCCTCCGTGAAGGCGGTGGTGTTGGCCAGTTCGTTTTCCCCCTGCAAGGTGACAAACACCTTGTCCGCCTGGGCGATATACAATGGCGCGGTGGTTTGGTTGGTGACGGTCACTCCGTCCAGGATCAGCTGGGTCTTATCCTGTTTGTCCGCATCCACCACGATCTGTCCGTTTTCCAAAGTGCCGGAAATTTTATAGCACCCCTCGTCGGTAATGGTAACCGTCGTTCCGTCGATCTTTACTGCATCGGAGGACGCTGTGGCAGAATCGCCATTTAATCTAACAGTGGCAAAGCTTTCCGCGTTCGTTTCGTAATCCCGGTTTGTAAACAGGTCCTCCAAAGACTGGGGAACAGCAACTGCCGGGGTATCGGTTTTCGGCTCTGTGGGCACCGCCTCTTGCTTGTTACAGCCGCAAAGCAGCAGTGTCAGAGCCAATGCCATTACAATCCATTTTTTCATATTAAAGCTCCGTTACAGAGGTGTCCTGGCGGGAGACGGTGATCTCCAGGTTGCCGTTACGGCAACGCAGGGCATCGATCATTTCCTTTTCCCGTGCGGGGTCTTTTAGCGCCACATCGTAGGTCAGCCGGAAGAGGCTTCCCATGTTGGTAGTCTTTACCCGCACTAAGTCATACTCTTTAGTATAGTCTGCAAAAATACTTTCAAACACATCGGAGTAATCCAGGTCTTCCGGGATGGTGATGTTCAGGGTCTTGTAGACGGCGGCATTTTTCTTGGTGCCGAAGTCCAGGCGGTTATACACCATGCTGATCCCGCACATCAAAAGGGCAAACAGAGCGCTGTAGCCCAAGTAGCCCATGCCTGCGATCAGTCCGGCGCCCATAGCCACAAAGAGCATACTGATCTCCTTTGCTGTGCCGGGCACGGAGCGAAAGCGCACCAAACTGAACGCGCCTGCCACCGCCACGCCGGTCCCCACGTTGCCGTTGACCATCATGATCACCACGCACACCACTGCGGGCAAAAGGGAAAGGGTCATCACAAAGCTTTTGGTGTAGCGGCTGCGGTACATATACCCAAAGGCCAGCACCAATCCCACAAGCAGCGATACCGCCACGCACAAAAGGAAATCTCCCACAGAGATGACCTGGGTCATGTCCGTGTCAAAAAGGCCGCGAAAAAGTTTGTCAAACATACAAAAACACATCCTTAAAAATTAGTTTTTGGTACGCCGTCCCGTACTTGGAAAATGAGGTTTTATAAATCTTCTGCTCCGTGAGCAGTCTTGTCATCCAAAGGGGGATGCCCCCGGCGGTTTTGATCTCCATAAGGGTCAGGTTTTCGTCCAAAATGGGCGTGCCCCAAACCTCGCTCTCCAAGGAAAGTTCCTCCCGGCGGCACAGGATATTCTCGTCAAAGGTGACCCGAAAGTCCCCGCCCTCTTTACAGTAATAGGCCTCCCGCTCATAGGAAAGGAATACCCTTGGTTTCAAAGTGCCGTAGTAGTCCATAAAGTAGTCGATTTCCCGGGCGATCTGACAGGACTCGGGGCTTTCGCCGCCACCCAGCCAGGCAACTGCCGCCGCTTCCGGGAGCGCCAGCCGCCGCTTATAGACCACGGACTTGTACTTTTTCTTCAGCTCCACAAAGACCTTTCCCTTAGCCGACACCTTTTCATAACTGCGAAGTCGCAGTTTTTCCTTGTAGGCAGGTCTTTCAATGGAGTGGCGGATGAGCCGGTAGTCCTCCGTGTCAAAGTAGAGGTTGCGGATGATGGTCCTGCCGTACTTGTCCAGGGCCATATAATCTTTCATACCCTGTAAGATCGCTTCCTTTTGCATCCGGGTCAGTAAATATTTCATTTCATACCGCTGAAAGACATTCTGATACTTCACGGCAACACCACCTTTCCGCTTTATGGTAGCACACCAACCTAAAACAAAACTGAAAGCCCCTGTAGAAATCCACAGGGGCTTTTCTTACAATTGATCCAGGTTTAGCGTGAAGGGGGTCAGGCAGTTGTCCAAGAACCAGGTAAGTTCCGGCAGCTGCATGTCCTCCAACGCCTTGCGGGTGAGATCCGCGGCGGAGTCAAACTCCGTGTTGCCTGCCTTCTGCTCCTCCAGGCACTTGATATAGGCCGACAGCTTGTCGGCGGCCTTGACAATGGCGGCGACTGCTTCGTCCTCCTCCAGGACATAGCCGCGGTAGCTGTCCGTCAGCTGAGGCGGCAGCATCTGCAGCAGCCGCTCTCCGGCGATCCGCTCCACCTGCTTATAGGCGGCTTTGATGTCCGGATTGTAGTACTTGATGGGGGTGGGCATATCGCCGGTGAGGATCTCGGAGGCATCGTGGTACAATGCCGCCACGGCGCACTTGTCGGGATCGGGGCCCTCCAGATGCAAGATCTCCTTGCGGATCAGCGCCAAGGCGTGGGAGAGCACCGCCACCTGATGGGAGTGCTCCTGGATATTCTCGGAAAAGGTGTTGCGCATGAGACCCCATCGGGTGATGTAGCGCATTCTGCTAAGCAGCGCGTAAAATTCGTTAGCCATAGTATTCCTCTACGATTTTATCAATCATTGCGGGCATGTCGGCAGGATCGGTGCAGAAATGCTTGCCGCCGTTTTCCGCAATTTCTTCTCTGTCCCGGAAGCCCCACAAAACGCTCAGACAGGGCGCGCCGGCGTTCCCTGCGGTGATAGCATCCACCTCGCTGTCGCCCACATACACGCACTTGGTTGCGCCGATCTCCTCCATCGCCTTATACAGCATATCGGGAGCGGGCTTACGGGGACAGTCGGTGCTCTCGCCCCGGGCGTAGATGCCGGGGAAATAGTCGGCGCACAGGATCTTTACCGCCTTGTCCGGCTTGTTGGACACGATGGCCACAGGATACTTCTTTGCGATCTCTGCGATGGCATCCATAACGCCTGGGTAGGGAGCGGTCTTTACCTGGGCATGAGTAGCGTAATAGGCCTGATACGTTGCCAGCACCTCGTCCACGGGCGGGTCATTTTCGCCCCCGGGAAGCGCCTGGGCGATGAGCCGTCTTGCGCCGGTGCCGATAAAACGGCGGATCTCCTCAATCGTACGCTCGGGACAGCCATATTGCCGCAGAGCGTAGTTGGTGGAATCTTTCAGATCCTCCAAAGTGTTCAGCAGCGTACCGTCCAAGTCAAATAAAATTCCGATCATCAAATCAAATACCTCTGTTTTTTAATACGCGGATATCCTCGCCCAAAAACACCAGATTCTTAAAATTGCCCTGGAGTCGGGAGGCGATCTGGGGATTGTACCGCTGGGCGATCTCCGACACATTGAGATTGGTGGAGATCAGCATGCTTTTGCCGGTGATCAGCCGGTCGTTGACCAAACTGTACAGGGCAGAGATGACAAAGTTGTTCGTCAGTTCCGTGCCCAAGTCGTCGATGATCAAAAGGTCGCAGTTCTTCAGCGCCTGTACCTGCCGGGCGCTCTCCTCGTCGGGATTGAACTGGTTTTTGTTCAGCTTTTCAAACAGCTGGGGGGCAGACTCATAGGCCACGGAGTAGCCTTTGTCCGCCACGGTGTTGGCCACGCAGGCAGACAGGAAGGTCTTGCCCAAACCTGTGCCGCCCACAAAGAGCATGTTCATGCCGGGCGTGAAATTCTCGGCATACTTTTTGCTGTAGGCAAACACCTTTTCCATCACCTGCCGGGGGCTGACGCCCAACGCGGCATCCACCTTTTGGGGGTAATAGTCCAGGCGGAAATTCTCAAAGCGCTCCACACCGGTTGTCAGCTTGGCAATTTCCTGTTTCTGTTCCTCACGGCAAAGCTGCCGCAGGCAATCGCACATGGAACTTCCCACAAAGCCGCTGCCGCCGCAACTTTGGCAAAGGGTATCTTCAAAGTAGCCAGGGGCAAAATTTTCTTCTGCCAAGGCTTTCCGCTCGGCCTGCAAAGAAAGGTTGGCCTGTTTCACCTGCTCCATAATGGCCACCGGGTCGCCGCCCTTCATAAAGGCAGTCTGCGCCGCCACGGTCATGGTGCGCCGCAGCTGCATATCAATTTCACGCAGGCGGGGAACTTTATTGTAAGCTTCCCACAGCCGCTGATTCATTTTGGATTCATGATCAGCCTTCTTTTGCGCCAACCGTTCCTGCGCCCGGCGAAGCACTTCATTGCTGTATGCCATGGCTTACACCTCCTGTAACATTTTCCGCATGGCTTCCATCTCCGCGTCGCCCAGCTTGCCGGACGCGCCCTTGGGCATGGAAGGTTTCTTCTTGTCGCCGTCCTTCACCTGCTGCAAGGTAGTATAGCCTGCCTCTTGCCAGCGGGTAAGGATCGTATTCATGTACCGCCAGTTCATGCCGCCTGTATTGAGGCAGGTGCGCTGGTACGCCTCGGCGAGCAGTTCCTCACAAACGCCCCACTCGATCCATTTATGGGCGTACTTTTCCTCCGCGGGAGTGAGATTTCTTCCCCGAATCTGCACAAGATTCATAAGCCGCCCCAGCTGGGAGTACCGGACATTCTGCCGGCTGATAAAGGCCGAGGCCTCTTCCATGGTATCGATCCCCTGTTCCGCCCAGGCGTAGGCTTCTTTCTCAATGGTGCGCAGGGAAGGGTTGCGGGTATGGCCCTTGCGTCGGTTTCTGTCTATGCAGTAGCTCACTAAGATACTGATGACATCGCAGCCAAGTCCCAAATACCGCACAAGACCCAGAATGATCTTCAATTCCTCGGTGTTGAGAGTCCTGCCCAGCACCCGCTGGATCTCCCCGTACAAAAGCTGAAAATCCCGGTCGGTATCCATGGCGGACACCACATCTTCTTCCGTATAATCGGGGCGCTGACCAACAACAAATCGCTTCTTTTCCTCCTGCCACAGGCCCAGCTGCCGCAGATTGGCCCCGGCACAGGCCAGGCGGCTGTCGTTCATATGTAAGACCTTGCCTGCCTGGGCAGGATCATTGCCGGCGCGCAGGTACAAGTACAAAAGCGCCGTGTCACCGCTGGCGGCGGATAAAATCTTCTGCAGGTCCTGCTTTTCAATTGTCAGTTCCGTAAAGTTCATGGTTACTCCTAAAAACAGTCAGTTACTGACATTATAACACACCCTTTTTAGGGGTACAACTGCAAAAAGAGGACGATTTTGGAGAAAATCGTCCTCTTTTTTTGGTATGCTACAACATACTGTGGTGAGAAAATTTTTCCACCACAAGATTACAAGGGTTTTATCTTCTGTTTATAAATGCGGGCGAAAAGTAAGATCGTTACCAGCGCGCTGAAGATTTCCGCAATAGGGAATGCCCACCAGACCAGGTGTACATCTCTTGCAAGGCTCAAAAGATAGGCCACAGGCAGCAAAACGACCAGCTGCCGGCAAAGAGAGGTGATGGTGGAATAGATGCCATTGCCCAAAGCCTGGAAGCTGGCGCCCAGCACGATGCCCACCGCCGCCAGGGGGAAGCACCAGCTGATGGTCCGCAAGGCGCTGACGCCAATCTCCACGAAGGCCTTGGAGCTTTCCTCGCCGTCGGTGGCAAAGATGCCCATGAGCACCCGGGGCGCAAACTGGAACACCAAAAGGCCGGCGATCATGATCGCAAAGGCTGCACCCAGGGCGCACTTGAGGGTCTGGGTGATCCGCTTCGGCTGCCGTGCGCCGTAGTTATAGGCGAGGATAGAGATGGCGGCGTTGTTCAGACCGAACAGGGGCATAAAGAAGAAGCTCTGGAGCTTGAAGTAGATGCCAAACACGCCGGAAGCCGTCTCGCCGATGGTTTCAAAGCCCAGGAAAATCTGGTTCATGCCGAAGTTCATCACAGAGCCGATGGCCATCATGATGATTGACGGCACACCCACGGCCAGAATGGGGATCACCACATCCTTCCGGGGGCGCAGGTAGCGCAGTCCGAAGGTGACATCCTTGTTCTTGGCGAAGTTGAAGATCACCGCCATGATACCTGCCACCCACTGGCCGATCACCGTGGCAATCGCTGCGCCGGCAGCGCCCATGGAGGGGATGCCCAGCTTCTCCACGCCGAAAATGAATACCGGGTCGAGAATAATGTTGATCACCGCGCCCACGCCCTGGGTGAACAGGGTGTACACGGTGCGGCCGGAGGCCTGCAAAAGCCGCTCACCCAGGATCTCCACGAAAATACCCAGGGTGAAGATGCAGCAGATGGCGGTATACTGGGTGCCGGCCTGCTTGGTCTCGGCGCTGATATTTTGCACATTGTAGTATGCACCTGCGCCAAAGCCGCCAAAGAGCATAAACAGCACCACCGTGATGACCATGAGAAGCACACCGTTACCGGCGGCACGGTTGGCCTTCTCCCGGTTGCCCTCGCCCAGGGATTTGCTTAAGAGACTGTTCATGCCCACGCCGATACCGGTGGCAAAGCCGATCTGCAAATTTTGAATGGGGAACGCCAGGGAAAGCGCCGTCACGGCATTTGCCGAGTGCTGGGCCACATAAATGCTGTCCACCACATTGTAAAGGGCCTGGACCAGCATGGAAATAATCAGCGGAAGCGCCATGGAAAACAAAAGCTTTTCAACGGGCATCGTCCGCATTTTGTTGTCGGGAAGTCTATTTTCTGCCATAATTTTGATAACCTTCTTTCTTTCGGTGTCTATTATAACACGAAAGCAATAGATTGCAATAAAAAACGACCCCTTCAAAGAAGGGGTCGCCTCTTTCTTTTTACATCCGCGCCAACGAACCGGGCGCAGTCAAGAGTGTTGACGGGGCGACTCGTCGCTTAGCAAAGTTTTGCGCCGGCGGGGATGGCGTCGTCCAGCATGATAAGGTTCAGCTTCTCCTCACCCTTGACGGTGTGAACGGCGGACAGCAGCATACCGCAAGACTCTCTTCCCATCATCTTCCGGGGAGGCAGGTTGGTGATGGCCACCAAGGTCTTGCCCAAGAGTTCTTCGGGCTTATAGAACTTGGCAATACCGGAAAGGATCTGACGGTCCACGCCGGTGCCGTCATCCAAAGTAAACTGCAGCAGCTTATCGGACTTCTTCACCGGCTGGCAGTCCTTGACCTTCACAGCGCGGAAATCGGACTTGCAGAAGGTGTCAAAGTCCACATTTTCCTCGGCGTAAGGCTCGATCTCGATGTCGGACTTGGGCTTGCTGAGTTCCTCCAAAGCAGCCAGTTCCTTCTCCATGTCAATTCTGGGGAACAGGGCAGGACCGGCCACAGGGGCAACCGCGGCAGGCAGCACACCGAAAGTGGCCAAAGTATCCCAGCTCAGGTCAGCGCCGCCCAGGCGTTTGCCGATTTCTTCGGTAGTTGCGGGCATAAAGGGAGTCAGAAGACCTGCGCAGATACGCACGGTTTCCAGCAGGTTATACAGCACCTTGGCAAGGCGAGGCTTCTTAGTCTCGTCCTTGGCCAAAATCCAGGGCGCGTTCTCGTCGATATACTTATTGGCGCGGGAGATGACCTTGAAGATCTCTGCCAGTGCATTCTGGAAGGCGTACTTTTCCATCTCTTCTTCGTACTTTGCCCGCAGGCCGGCAGCTAAGCCCAGCAGTTCTGCATCCATGGCCTCGTCGGCCTCCTGGTTCTCCGGCAGGCTCTCACCAAAGTACTTCTGTGCCATGGCCACGGTGCGGGAGACCAGGTTGCCCAGGTCGTTGGCAAGGTCCGTGTTGATGGTGGAGATCAGCAGCTCATTGGAGAAGTTGCCGTCGGAGCCGAAGGGGAAGGACCGCAGCAGGAAGAACCGCAGGGCATCCACGCCGAAGCGCTCCGCCAGGATATAGGGATCCACCACATTGCCCTTGGACTTACTCATCTTGCCGCCGTCTAAGAGCAGCCAGCCGTGGCCGTAGACTTTCTTGGGCAGGGGCAGATCCAGGCTCATGAGCATAGCGGGCCAAATGATGGAGTGGAAACGGACGATCTCCTTGCCCACGAAGTGGACATCGGCGGGCCAAAAGTCACCCACATCCTGGTACTTATCGTTCTCAAAGCCCAGAGCGGTCATGTAGTTAAACAAAGCGTCGATCCACACATAGACCACGTGACCTTCGTCGAAGTCCACGGGCACGCCCCAGGTGAAGCTGGTACGGGAAACGCACAGATCCTCCAGGCCGGGCTTGATGAAGTTATTGACCATCTCGTGAACACGGCTGCGGGGCTCCAGGAAATCGGTGTTTTCCAGCAGGTCCTGCAGGCGGTCAGCATACTTGGAAAGGCGGAAGAAGTAGGCCTCTTCCTCTGCGTATTCGCACTCTCTGCCGCAGTCGGGGCACTTGCCGTCCACCAGCTGGCTCTCGGTCCAGAAGGACTCGCAGGGCTTGCAGTACTTGCCGGTGTACTTGCCCTTGTAGATGTCGCCGTTGTCGTACATCTTCTTAAAGATCTTCTGAATAGCGGCCACATGGTAATCGTCGGTGGTGCGGATGAAGCGGTCGTAAGAGATGTTCATCAGCTTCCACAGGTCGATCACGCCGCCCTCGCCCAGGACGATGTCGTCCACGAACTGCTGAGGTGTCGTGCCGGCTTCCTTGGCCTTGTCCTCGATCTTCTGGCCGTGCTCGTCAGTACCGGTGAGGAACTTGACATTGTAGCCGGTGAGCCGCTTGTAGCGGGCCATGGCATCGGTGGCCACCGTGCAGTAGGTGTGGCCGATGTGCAGCTTGGCAGAGGGGTAGTAGATGGGTGTTGTGATGTAATAATTGCCTTTGCTCATGAAAATTCCTCCATTAACTGGGTTATTTATATAATTATAGATTTGCATATCTCGGAAGGTTATTCCTGTTGCGGTGCCCGACGATCGCCTTGGCGCGAACGCCTGCGTTGCTCGTCGACCGCGGCCACTCGCTCACCGACCTTCATCCGCCACTGGCGGCGGTCGGATCGCTCCCCTCCTAAAAAGAAAATCGTCCTCGCTATACAGCAAGGACGATAAAATTTACCGTGGTACCACCTTAATTCGCACTTAAAAAGTGCCTCAAAACGCTTTAACGGGCGCACCCGTAGTTGCCTACCTATCGACAACTCGGCTCCAAGACCATGTTCCGCCGTTTTCGCCGTACCCCTTTCCACCTGCCGGGGCTCTCTGAACGGATAATTGCGGCGTACTCTTCTTTTCAATGCCTTTACAATATCTTTATGCATTATAGCCCAAGATGGCACTTTTTGTCAAGTGTTCTTCCGGGTCAGCAAAATCGCCACCGCCACGGCGGAGATACCGCCGGCAAGCTTGCCCAAAATCACAGCCGGTAACAGCTCCGGGGCAAACCCGGCGGTAAAGCCCAGATGGTCACCGAACACAAAGGCCGCCGACACCGCAAAGGCCACGTTTACCACCTTGCCCCGGTCGTCCATGTCTTTGACCATGCCAAAGGTGGCGATGGAGTTGGCAAGGCTGGCAATGAGACCCGCCGCGGCGGTATCGTTGATGCCCAAAAGCCTGCCCATTTTCAAAAGCGGCTTACGAAGAGCCTTGGTGATCACATACACCAGAGGGAACGCGCCTGCCAGCACGATGGCGATCGCGCCTACGGTGAGAAAACCCTCTTCAATGGGCACCATGCCGGGAAGCAATGCAAAGCCGGTGAGTGCTTCCACGATGGACACCGCCAGACCCGCGGTAATGAGCGCCGTGATAAACTTACCGAAGATGCTGAAGCCTTTGATCATGAAGCGTTCTGCTTTCCACAGGCCCAGCGCGATCAGCACCGCGATCACCACGATGGGCAGCAAGTTCCGCAGCACCATACCGATAGGAAAGCCTGCCACCAGGCCGCCCACCAGTACGCCCACGGGAATGGTGACAATACCCGCCAGCACGCCTTTTGCCAATGCGGGGGTATCCTCTTTCCGCAAAATGCCCAAGGCCACAGGGATGGTAAACACGATGGTAGCGCCCAGCATAGAGCCGGTGATCACGCCGCCCAGAGCTGCTGCCTGGGCATCGGTGGTCAGCTCCTTTGCCAGAGATGCGCCGCCCATATCGCAGGCCAGGATGGTGCCGGCAAACATGGCAGGATCTGCCCCCAGGAAACGGTATACCGGCACCACAATGGGCTTTAAAAGGTTTGCCAGCACCGGCGCCAGGGTGATAATACCGATCATAGCCAAAGCCAGTGAGCCCATGGCGGCAATGCCCTCTTCAAACCGCTCCCCCAAACCGAAGCGGTTTCCTATGATCTTGTCCACCACGCCCAGCACCGCAAAGGCCGCCATGACCCAAATCACAATTTCATGCACAGACATACTATTTCTCCTGATCCAAAATCGCCACGACGGCCGCGTCCACCGGAGCTTCCATGGAAAATTTCGTGGCGGCGCTGCCGGTGACTAGCAGCACCTTATCCCCGGTGCCGGCACCCACATGATCTGCCGCCACCACCGCCCCTTTCAGGGTATTCACAATGAGAAAGGTCTGTCCCTGCAAGCATGGGGCCTTTCTTGTGGCCCACACAGAGCCGGTCACTGTTCCGATCATCATTGGCTTTCCTCCAAAATTTCCCGCGCTAGGGGAGTCAGCACCGCCCCGGGGCCGGGAGTTTGTCCCGCCGCCCGGAGATGCTTTGCCTCCTGGGCGGTAATAAGTTTTTTCTGATTGCCGTCGGTGAAGACAACGCCCCAGCTTTTCAGTTGCCGCTGGGCAGAAGATAGGGCCGCCCCCAGGGCCCGGTTTTTCGGTGCCTGGGGCAGACCGGGGGTGTAGAGCAGCACAGGCAGACCCTCCGCCAAAGCTTCCAGGACAGGCAGGGGCAGGCCGTACAGAACCTCGGACAAGGTCAGCGACCCCATCACCACGGCGTCATAGGGCGGCTCGTTCACATAGGTGTACCCCAAAGGCCAAAGAGGCTCTTTGCCTATGAGCAGGGCCTTCATGGCAATATCCTCCCAAGGTCACCATTTTGGAAGCCGCAGGCATTGGCCTCGTCGTAGTCTAAGTGGACAAAGGTGGCAAAGTCGGGATTCACCCGCACGGTAACCTCCTCAAAGACCACAGGCCGCTCCGTAAACACCTGCAGACGCACCTCCTGCTTGTCCTTCACTCCCATGCGGGCGGCGTCCTCCGGGGTCATGTGGATATGCCGTTTGGCGGCAATTACGCCCTCCGGGATGGACACCGTGGCCTTTTCCGTTTGCAAAATGGCGCCGGGGGAGTGCTTCACATCTCCCGACAGGCGCACCGGGGGGGTAATGCCCAAGACCCGTCCGTCGGTGAGAGAGATCTCCACCTGGGCCGCCGATCGCTCCGGGCCTAAAACCGCCACATTTTCAAATTTCCCTTTAGGGCCTACCACCGTGACCCGCTCGTTTGCCAGGTACTGCCCCGGCTGGGACAGGGGGCGTTTTGGGGTCAGAGGGTGGCCGAAAAGCAGGAGCGCCTGCTCCTTTGTTACATGGACATGGCGGCCGGAGGCTTCCAGCTCCACAAACACCCGGCGGATGACCCCCTCCACCACTGCATCGATTTCCATTTTCTCAACTCCTTAAGAGCCTTCCCCTTGAGGGGAAGGGGGACCGCGTTAGCGGTGGATGAGGTGTAAAATACTGCGGTAACACCTCATCAGTCAAAAATCAAAGATTTTTGCCAGCTTCTCCTCAAGGAGAAGCCTTCTTCTGCTGAATCATCAAAAGATACAGCATACTGCTCATGCGGTTTAAGGCTTTTAAAATATCCGGCCTGGTAGGCAGACCCTCCCGGTCGGAAAAAGCCTGCACCGCCGCAAGCTCTGCGTTCCTTGCGGCACACCGGGCACGGTTCAGCTGCAAAAGCGCCGGGCCGTCCGACACCTCCGGCATGAAATGGGGCTGGCCGTAAAAGTCCTGGGGGAAATGGCTGCGCTTGCGGATCTTATCTTCCGTCAAGCCGCAAAGGGGCTTTTCCTCCACCGGCTCATTCAGCACATCACAGCGGATCAGAAACCGGGCCTGCTCCAGGATCTCTTTCAGCTCTTTTTGCCATCTGGGCGCTGCCTGGGCTGCCAGCAAAAGCTCCGCTTCCAGGGTATCCACCGCCCCCCGGAACAAGATCCGGGGGTGGGTCTTGGGTGCCAGCACATCCCCGTACAGGTGGGTCATGTGCTCCGGTTTTTCCGTCACCGTGCCCCCATTTAACAGCCGGTAGGTATGGATGGCAGCTTCCTCCCCGGGGCGGATCTCGATCCGCCCCCGGGTGAGAAAGTCCCTTGCAGAGGCGGTCAGCTGATCGCCCTTGCCCAAAAAGAATACCCGCTTGCCCTCCCGGTTTCGGATATTGGCCCGCACCGCGGTCTCATCGTAGAGCATTATTTTGCGGGAGTATTGCCCTGGTTGCCACGGCCATGGGGCAGGATCACATCCACCTCGGTGTGAGGCCGGGCGATCACATGGACAGACACCAGTTCGCCCACCTTCTCCGCGGCGGCAGCGCCGGCATCGGTAGCCGCCTTCACAGCGCCCACATCACCGCGCACCATGACGGTCACAAGGCCGCCGCCTACCTGCTCCTTGCCCACCAGCTGCACATTGGCAGACTTGACCATGGCGTCCGCCGCTTCCACAGCGCCCACCAGGCCCTTTGTTTCGATCATACCCAAAGCATTTGTGTTCATAATCTAATTTCCTTCCTTATTTATTGAGTTTTTCCAGAATTTTTGCAGTGATCAGTTCCACCAAACCTTCGTCGCAGCCGCATTTTGGCTGGGAAACCGTCTTGCTGTCCCAGGCCACCCGGCGGATGTTTAGAAGATCCATGGGAGAGATGTTGTTGGAAGAAGAGCTGCCGCCTACCGCGCCGCAGCCCAAAGTCAGCGCCGGGAACAGCGCGGTGGTAGCGCCGATACCGCCCAGGGCCGCCGGGGTATTCACCAAAAAGCGGGAAACCGGTACCCGGAGGGCAAATCTTCTCACTACCTCCAGATCCTCTGCGTGGATGGCAAAGGTATGGCCGCTGCCCTCATGCTCCAGCACCTCGATGGCCTTCTGAAGCACCGCGTCCTCGCTGTCCATGACGAAAAAGGCAAGCACGGGGCACAGTTTTTCCATGGAGTAAGGCCGGGTAGGACCTGCCTCCTGCTCCCGGGCCACCAGCACCTTGGTGTCCATGGGCACGGTAATACCTGCCATGAGTGCCAGGGCTGTGGCGGGTTTTCCCACGATGGCGGGATTCAGAGTGCCGTTGGGCTTAAACAGGAGTTTTGCAAGGCTTCCCGCTTCCTCGGTGTTCATAAAATAGAAGCCCATGGCAGACGCCTTCTGCCGCACCGTATCTTCCATGCCCTTTTCCACGATGATGCTCTGCTCCGAGGCGCACACCGTGCCGTAGTCAAAGGTCTTGGACCGCAAGATGCAGGAAAGGGCGTGGTCTACATCAGCGCTGCGGTGGATATAGGCCGGGCCGTTGCCCGCGCCTACGCCGATGGCCGGCTTGCCGGAAGAATAGGCAGAGCGCACCATGGCAGGACCGCCGGTTGCCAAAATCAGACTCGTCTCCTTAGCCCCCATCAGCTCCTGGCACCCGGCCATACTGGGAATGGTCAGGCAAGCCACGCATCCTTCCGGAGCGCCCGCCTTTTCTGCCGCTTTCGCCACGATATTGGCCGCCGCCAAGGTGCATCCCAAGGCTTTGGGATGGGGAGAAAAGACGATGGAATTGCCCGCCTTCAGAGCGATCATAGCCTTATAGCACACGGTGGAGGTGGGATTGGTGCTGGGGACGATGGCGGCGATCATGCCCACAGGCACCGCCACTTCCCATAGCTTTTCCCGGGCGTCTTCCTTTAATACGCCCACGGTCTTCATGTCCCGGATGGAATCCCACACCGTTTGGGAAGCAAACAGATTCTTTGTGGTCTTATCCTGGGGATTGCCGAAGCCGGTCTCCTCCGCCGCCTGGCGAGCCAGGGCAGAGGCATGCTCCCCGAAGGCATCGGCCACAGCCTTGACGATAGCATCAATCTTCTCTTGGGAGAAGGTCGCCAGTATCTTCTGAGCGGCCCGGGCTTTTTGGGCGTAGTTTCTTGCCTCCTGCCGGGCCTGTAAGTCTTTATCTAATTCCACGGTTACACTCCTTTCGGCCGGGCCGCCACCTCTGCCACAGCGGCAGCGAAGGCAGCACAGGCGCTTGCGCAGGCGGACTGGGTGCCACTTAACAGGCCGCCGCCGAAGTTGGTCTCGCTGGGGGGTGCGTATAGTTTACATAACTTTACATCCGCCGCCTTTAATGCCGCATCCATGGCGTACATACTCTCCAAGGGCGGTGCAATGAGGTAAGCCAGCGCCGACCCCTCTGTCACCCCCGCCTCCTTTGCCAAAAAGCTTCCGCTGCGGCTGACGGTGTGGGCAAGATACGGCACTTCTCCTGCCGCATCGAAGCCGATATGCTCCAAAGCAGACAGCACCGCGTCCATACCGCTTTTTACGGCGTCCGGGTCCGGGCCTGCCAAAATGCCGATCACCTCGCCGGCGTTGGGAGTAGACGCGTTGGCTGCTCCGGCATAGAAACTGCGGCCGTAGCACACCTGGACCTGGGCGGCCTTGGTGGCCTCGTCCAGGGCGATATAGGTGGCATCGTCACAGTCTGTGGTGATCATGGCAAGGCTGGTGAAGCCTTTGGGAACGCCCAACGCCTTGCAAAGGGACGGGGCGGCGTTGGGAAGATACCGCACTGCCAGTACATTTACGGGGATCATGATTTCCCCTCCAAATGCAGGCCTACACCGGAGACCTTCTTCTCCAAAATCTTGCAGATCAATTCTGCCACATGGGCACCCGCTTCCACCGCCGGTGTGCCCTGGGCGTGGATATTACTGACCACAGTGCGCTCGGACTCCAAAGAGCCGGTATGGGGCTTGTAGGTGATATAGGCGGACATGCTCTTGTCCGTCACAAGGCCCGGACGCTCGCCCACCAGAACGCAAACCACTTCACAGCCCGTGACATCGCCTACGGCGTCGCCGGCGCCTACCCGGCAGTAGCGGACGAAAATGCCCTTGCCCAAGTCGATGCCTCTTAATTTCAAGCCGTCACGAATGGCGGCAGCGCAGTCCATGGCGTTTGCGGTAATGGCGGCGGAAGAAAGGCCGTCGCCCACCACCAGCTGGACTTTGGGCGTGCCGGAGATATTGGATCGGATCTTCTGCTGATTTTCCTCGTCAAAGCACCGGCCCATGTCCGGTCTTGTTAAATACTCGTCTTTATCATGGCACTTGGTCTGCACCGCCACCAGGCCGTTCTTTTCCGCAAAGTCCTCCGCCACCTGGGAGAACACCGCATCCTGAGCGGCGGCGTGGTCTGCCCGGAAACGGAGCATGGTCAGGGTCTTGTACCGGGGGCCGGCTCTGCCGGAGCCCAGTCTTGCGGGGGTGCGTTCTTTCAGCCGGGCAAATTTCTGCTTGTCTGCCGGGTCGTCCACAAGGTACAGCTTTCTCAGATCCAGCTTGGACACATCCTCCACAAAATCACCGTCATGGAGGTGGGTATCCACCGGTTGGGGACCGGGAGTCGTAGGCTTGTAATCGCTCCCCTTGACCATAGGCTCCATATTCTGTAAGATCTCCGCAACCATGGCGGACAGTTCTTGCTTGTTCATTCCTTCGCCTCCTTAAAACAAAAGGCTTGAGCCGTCGCCGGCCTTCTTTGTAAGCTTGCCGTTTTCCACAAAGCCCATCTTTTCAAGCCACTTTTGGAACTGGGGGATAGCCGTCTTGCCGGTGAGTTCCCGGAGGGTCGCGGTCTCCCGGAAACCTGTGGTCTGATAGTTGAGCATGATGTCGTCGCCATGGGGAATGCCCATGAAATAGTTGCACCCTGCCACGGTGAGCAGCGTCGCCAAATTCTCGATGGCGTTCTGGTCTGCCTTCATGTGGTTGGTGTAGCAGCAGTCGCAGCCCATGGAGATGCCGGTGAGCTTGCCCATAAAGTGGTCCTCCAGACCCGCTCTGGTCACCTGCCGGGCGTCATACAGATACTCCGGACCGATAAAGCCCACCACGGTGTTGACTAAGAAGGGGCTGTATCGCTTGGCAAAGCCGTAGCACCGGGCCTCCATGGTCACCTGGTCGGTGTCATAGTGGGCATTGGAGGAAAGCTCCGAGCCCTGGCCGGTCTCAAAATACATCACATTGGGGCCTTCCGCCGTGCCCTCTTTCATAAGGAGGTCTCTTGCCTCCTGCAAGGTGGCAGCGGAAAAGCCAAAAGCCTCGTTGCCCTTTTGGCTGCCGGCAATGGACTGGAAAATGAGATCACAGGGTGCGCCAGCCCGCACCGCCTTCATCTGTGCGGTCACGTGGGCCAGCACGCAGATCTGGGTGGGAATCTCCCAATGCTCCTTGATCTCCTGGAAACGCCGCAGGACCTTGCCCACCTGCTCCGGGGAGTCGGTCACAGGATTCAGACCGATCACCGCGTCACCGGCACCGAAGCTGAGGCCCTCCAAAGTGGAGGCAGTGATGCCGTCGGGATCATCGGTGGTGTGGTTGGGCTGCAAGCGGCAGCTGAGCGTGCCCGGCAGGCCGATGGTGGTGTTGCAGTGGGCGGTGACGGTGATCTTGTTTGCGGCGTAAATCAGGTCCAGGTTGCTCATGAGCTTACACACCGCCGCCACCATCTCGGAGGTCAGACCACGGCTGAGCCTGCGGATATCCGCGCCGGTGGTATTCTCGTCCAAAATCCACTCCCGCAGCTCCGCCACGGTCCAGTTCTGAATCTTGCGGTACACCGCCTCGTTCACATCGTCCTGAATGATCCGGGTGACTTCGTCCTCCTCGTAGGGGACGGCAGGGTTTTCCCGCAGGTCGTGAAGCGTCACCGCCGACAGCACCACCTTGGCCGCCACCCGCTCCTGGGCGGTTTCCGCCGCCAGGCCCGCCAGCTTATCGCCGGTCTTTTCCTCGTTGGCCTTGGCCAGCACCTCTTTTAAACTCTTAAACAGATATGTCTTTCCCAATAATGTGGTTTTCAATTTCATAGGTTACCTCTCACTGTGACAAAATTAAGGTCTTGACCACCACGGGGATGGCAGGCCCCACAGGTTTTCCGATGTCCAAAAAGCTCTCCTGGGACAGCTTCACCCGGTCGATACAAAGATTTTGCCGCCCCCCGAGATACAGACATTGCCCCAAGGCCTTTGCCATATCCGCTTCCAGGCAGACGAAGATTTCCCGCCCTTTTGTGCCCTCGTTGATCTTTTCCGCCAGCGCCGCCACCTGGGCATAGGTAGCGCCGGTGTAGCCGGGGAAAGAAAGGGCCACATTTGCCTGGTCTTTTTGCAAAAAGGCTTGCTGTATCCTCTGGGGCAAGTCCGCTTGCTCCTGGTCTTGTTCCGTAAACACCGCCACCGGGAGATTCTTCACCGGAAGCCGGATATTTTCAAAGAATACGGTGCTGCCGGACAGCTGGGCGCTGTGGCACCCGGCGCCGATGACCGTGGCCCGGATGGTCTCTTCTCCCAAGCGGTATTCCCCGGCGCACAGGCGGCTTTCTCTGATTTTTCTTCCTAAAACCGGGCCGATATCTCCAAAACTGTCGTCTTCCCGGAACTTTTCAATGCAATCCGCCACGCCCCCGGAAAAGGAGACCACCGCGTTCTCCGGGATATGCCACCCGGTGACGATCTCCTCCGTCATCAATTTTTGCAGAAGATCGGTAGGCGGACGCAGGCCCGCCGCCATTTCCAGAGCCTGGGTCAGCATCCCCGCTACCGTCTCCAATTGCTCCTTGGAAGGTCGGTCGCCCACACGCAATTCGGTAAGGCCATTTAGCACCGGGGAGACATAGGTGATCGCGCCGTTTTGCAGTTTTAAAAGTCTGCCGCCAACATTTAAGCACCCGGTCTGCACCACTTTGCCGTCTTCGATCAGGGCAAGGTTACTGGTGCCGCCGCCGATGTCCATGTGCAAGACCCGCTTGCCGGTATCCCGGCTGTAGGCCACCGCCCCTGCGCCCTTGGCCGCCAGGATACTTTCCAGATCCGGCCCGGCGGTGGCCACCACGAAGTCCCCGGCAAAGTCCGACAGGCTCTCCAGCACCGTGCGGGCATTTTCCTTTCGGGATGTCTCGCCGGTAATGATGATGGCGCCTGTCTGCACCTCTTTGGGCGTGATGCCCGCTTTTTCGTATTCCGCGGTGACCAACGCCCGGATGGCTGACCCATCCACCAATTTGTCGCTCACCAGGGGGGTAAAATGCACCGGGGAGCGGTAGAGGATCTCCCGATCCGCGATTTCCAGCTCCGGAACGGTAAAGGAGGATGCCTTATTCTCCACATACAGCCGGGAGACGATCATTTGGGTGGTGGTCGTCCCCACATCCAAGCCTACAGACAGCAGGCTTTCATCCATGGCCCGCCACCTCTTCCAAAATCCTGCGCACCATGAAATCCTCCACTTTCACAGGATTTGTCTTGCAACAAGGGTCTTGGAGCGTGGCCTCCACGATATCTTTCACCTTTCCCCGCATCATCCGGGGCGGCACACCGGCCTGGGTCAGATTCTCCGGCAGCTTCAGCTCCCGGCGCAGGCGGATGAGGGTGTTGCGGAGGTTCCGCACTGCCACGGTGTCCGCTGCACCACTGATACCCGCTGCCCGGGCAAGCTTGGCGTACTTGGGCGTGGCGGCATCCATGTTGCACTGCACCACAGCAGGCAGTAGGATCGCATTCAGCCGCCCGTGGGGAATGTGGAACATGCCGCCAAGGCTATGGGCCATGGCGTGACACAAGCCTAATCCCGCCTGGGAAAAGGCCATACCCGCCATGCAGGAGGCCTGGTGCAGCTTGCCCCGAACGGCAGTATTTCCGCTGTAGGACGCCGGCAGATGGGCCAACGCCGTACAGAACGCCGCCGATGCCAAGGCGTCGGTAATCGCCCCGGCATCGGTGGCGACATAAGCCTCCAAAGCATGAGCCAGCACATCAAATCCGGTATCGGCAACCAGGCTTTTGGGAAGCTGCTGAAGCAGGCTTTCGTCCAAAATCGCCACATCGGGGCAGACCTTAGGGTCGACTAAGGGGTACTTGGTGCTCCCGTGGGTGAGCACCGCAAAATCCGTTACCTCAGACCCGGAGCCGGAGGTGGTGGGGATGGCCACCAGGCGCAAGGGCTGGCCGTAGAAATAGGCCATGGCCTTGGCGCAGTCCATGGCGCTGCCGCCGCCCAAAGCCACCAGCATATCCGGCCCGAATTCTTTTACCACCGCCGTGCCCTGGGCCGCCAACTCCACGGAGGGGTCGGGGGCAACCTCCGAAAACATCCGCGTCTCCTTTGCCCCTGCCTGGGAAAGGATGGCTTGAGCCACACCCTTTTGGGCAAAATAAGGATCTGTGACCAAAAGAAGCTTTTCCGGGTGCAGGGTCTGCAAAATCTTCCCCGCCGGGCCTGTCAGAATTTTTGTCTTACAATGAAACCTCAGCATATTCACACCGCCTTTTACAGACAGTATTTCCCGGCATAGAAAAATCATGCAAAAAAAGAAAGCCAACCTCCATCCCCCATGGGGGCTTGCAAGTTGGCAAAAAATAGGGTATGATAGACAAAACAGAAAGAGAGGGTCCTCCATGGCAGACCACGATCACGCTTATATGCATGCCCATGGCCTTGACCACGGCCACGGTCATGTCCACGAAAATCAGAAAGCGGTCATTAACCGCCTTGCCCGTGCAATGGGTCACCTGGAAAAGGTGAAAAAGATGGTGGAAGACGGCTATGACTGCTCGGAAGTGCTGATTCAGTTAGCGGCAGTACGCTCGGCATTGGAAAACACCGGCAAGGTGATCCTCAAGGACCATATGCGCCACTGCATGGTGGACGCCGTATCCGCCGGTGACGAAGACGCTATCGACGACCTTTGTCAGGCTATCGACAAGTTTATTAAATAACAATATCCCCGGACCGTTTTTGGTCCGGGGATTTTACTTATTCCTTGTTTTCTTCTTTTGCTTTCTTGTTTTTCTTCTTCCGGCGTTTGACGATCAATACCACTGCGCCCACCGCCAAAGCGATCAGCGCCAGGTAGGGAGATGCTACGATCAAAAATACTACCAGCTCCACAAAGCCGTCGCCGATGGACTCAATACTCTCGGTCAGGCCGTTGCCCACCCGGGCCCAGAAGCCCTCCGGGTCGTCCTCGGTGTACTCTCTCACTTCCCGCAGGCCCAGATAGATCGTGCCGTAGTCCACCTGGTTGTCGTACAGCCGCAGCTGGGAGGTGACCTCCTCCAGCTCCGTGCGCACCTTGGTCAGCCGCTCCTCGATCTGCAGGATCTCGGTCATGTTATCCGCCTTGGAAAGCAGCTCCAAAAGCCTCGTCTGCTCTGTCTCCAACGCCTTCATACGGCTCTCCACAGCCACATAGGAGAGGGTAATATTGTCAGAAGTCTCTGTGGTGGAGGTGACATTGGCATTCTCTTCCACGATTTCCGCAAACTGACCCAAGCTCTCCGCCGGCACCCGGATGGTCAGATCCGCATGACGGTTATAGATGCTGTAATTGCGGACTTCCCGGGTCTCCATATAGCCGCCCAGGGCATTCACCTTTTGCTCCACATGGGCAAGAAGCGTGTCTAAGTCTTCCGTCTCCGCTTCCAGCCAAAGTTTTCGCACCAGCTTCTGATTTTGGGTCAGAGCGCCTTGCGCCGGCTGCTCCGGCTCTAATTTGCCGCTTTCGGTAATGGACGAATCGACCATGTCCATAGCGGCGCCGTTACTTTCCGCGCCCTTTGCGCCGCATCCGGCAAGGAAAAGCATGGTCAGCGCCAGTAAGATGGCAAACAATCGTTTCATAAAACACGCCTCCTTATTCTATATTTCCAATTTCAATATAGCATAACCTTTTTCCATTTGCAATAAAAAACAGACGACACAACAGTGTCGTCTGTTTTGTGTTTATTTTGCGGATTTTGCCAAAGCGCGCTCTTCCTTGGTCTTGCAGAACTTCTCCAGCTGGGGCACAAACACCAGGCAGATCAGCGCTGCGGTGAAACCGCCGTTATACAGCAGGAAGCCGCCGTGC
>JAZRZT010000065.1:0-2764 GCA_045601475.1 Faecousia sp. | reverse complement strand
GTCTGTATTTGAAATTCAGGCGGCTCGGTGTCCTTGATGATCCTCTGAGACAGGTCCAGATCGCCAACAGTGCTTAGGAAGAAGTTGGCTGTAAGACCCTTGTAGTTTTCTGCCCAGACAGTCAAATAAGCCTTACCGCTGGGGAAACCGCCCCAAGGGGACTTCTGATACTCTACACTGTCTAAGTCCACAACCATATTGCCGTTTGCAAGGATCTGCATTGTGGCCGTGTCAAGGCTCAGATTGATACCGGTGTTCAGCACATCGGTACATTCATAGGCGAAGCCGTGGTAAATATTTCTTCCCCACAGACCCTCTGTCCAGAACTTGTCAGCGTAGTCATCGAAGCCGATGATCTCCTGACCGTTACCGCCGGCGGTAACGTAGGAAGCTCTGATCTCCGGACTGTTATTGTACTGACGCACAGACATATATAATGTAATTTCAGGATTTTCCGCATCCGTGAACTGAAAGCACAGCTTTTCATAATCCAGCGTTCCAACCTTTTCAGGAATAACAAAGCCCTGGATCAGCATACCGTCTTCCAACGCATCTATGGAAATAGGAGCATTCAATTTCAGCTTATCGCCGTATTTCAGAGATACATGCAAGCCGGATACGCCCTGAACACTGGGTGCCTTCCCGTAAACCGCGGTGGAATTCTCCGAGGTCAACACGCAAAATTCCTGCATTACCAGGAAAGAAACCTCATCCACATATACCTTACCATTGGCTACAGCTGTGTACACGACTGTGTATTTGCCCGCATCGTTCAGGGCAAATTCTTGCCTGGAGGTAACTGTTCCGTCGGGCAAGCGTACAACCGCAGTGACCTCAGCCTGCTGCCCGTCAACGCTCATTTCCCGTTCGGGCACGGTGAAAATGGTCCCCAGGTCATACTGCTGCTCGATTTTCGCAGGCAGCCATGTCGCTTTTGCTTCGATTTCACCCACAAACAAGACTCCGGCAACAACAGCAAAACACAGTATCGCGCTGATGAGTCTCAAGTGTTTTTTCATCGTTCCATCTCCTTATGCTTATGCTGCTTAATAAACCATCTGCCCCCAGATATTCTTATACTGGCTGAGCATGCCGTTAAAGTAATCCGCCAAATCTACATCGCCCTTACGCAGAGGCACGCTGGGGCTGCCGTAATGTGTGCCGCCAATGATGCTCTCCCACATATCCACCATGGCGAAGCTGCCGGCCTGGTTCACGTAAATGGGCTCAGCGGAATAAGGGAATACGATCTCGGAATTCTTCTGCAGTTCCATAACGGAACGACCGAAATTGGTCATCTGCGTCATCTGTTCGTCTGTGATCTCATACTTCAGTGCCTTGGGCGTATTGGTTACCTGAGAGAACTCAACCAGTGCCTGGTTGGAATAAGCAAACCGGATGAAGTCCAATGCGATGGGTTTCTTCCACTCTTCAATATTTGCCTTCATAAAGCACAGAGAATAGCTGTTCTCGCACAGGGTGTTAACACCAAGCTCATTGGCATCAAGCTTGGGCAGAGGCATGATCGCAAACTTTCTGTTCTGCTGAGAATAGCTGTCGCCCATAGCGTCAACCATATCCTTGTAGGTGGCCTGTGCCTCGTTCTCCCACCATGTGCCCTCCACCAGCATCGCAATGGGGGCCGTCTGACCGTTGTCGTGACCGGCGTAGAGGAAATCCTCCTGCGCGTTCATATGGGAATACGCAGTGTTGAAGCCCAGTTCATTATAATAAGCATCGTTGGATACCATCTGCTCCAGGAAGCTCAGTGCGTAGTATCTGCCCTCGGTCCGAAGCATTTCGTAGCCGTTTGCGGCAGTAATGGTGGTGGGCTGTGCGTCCTTCACAAAGCCATCACCTGTAACGGTGCCCAAGTTTTCAGCGGTGCCGTTCATCGTAAAGTTCAGCATTGTCTGCTCTCTGCCCTCAACATTAGCCAGCAGTGCCTGCAGCAGGTTGCCAATGTAGTCATCCCGGTTCGCGCCGTTCCAGTTCATAGGGGTCTGGCCGTTGGAAGCGATGTAATCACACAGAATGAAAAATTCCTCATAGGTTGCGGGCAGGCCGTCATCGGCAGTGCCATACTGGCCGTCGGGGCCGGCACTCTTTTCATCGGTGCTTCTGACGATGAAGTAGTCCTCAATATTCTGTGCATCGGTTACATCCTTTGCAAAATAGTACTTTTCCTTTTCAAACAGGTCCACATTGTACATCAGGCTTGTGTAGGACGCGTAATGGGGAATAGCGTAGTACTTGGTCTGACCATTATCATCTACACCTAAGTATTCCTTCTGCTCCTGGTACATCTTGCCTTCAATTGTGGTGCCGGCAGGATCACCGTAAGATGCCATATCACCGGTAACCGCTTCAGTAATGTCTGCCAAAACGCCCTTGTTCAAAAGGGAATAGTAGTATGCCTTCTCTGCGAAGTAGATTTCTTCCTTGTTGTGCAGGATTTTGTCTTCCAGCTCGGTGGCCAGCGCTTTTTCGTTGTTAATGATGATCTGAATACCCTTTTTGCCTTCTTCATAGACATCGTCCTTATGAAGTTCTTCATAACGGTCTTTCAGGTTTTTCAGCCACTCCACGCCGTAACCACCGTTAAAGTTGTGGATATACAGCTGGGTGCGCTCGGTGTCTACGGCATCGTCATTGCTCTCCCCAGCCTCGGTTTCACCGTTCCCGCCGCTTCCGGCGCAGGCTGCCATGCTCAGGCACATCACCAGTGCCAGCAGCAAGGCCACAATACGGCTTAGGTACTTAC
>JAZRZT010000064.1:0-5725 GCA_045601475.1 Faecousia sp. | reverse complement strand
CCCGCCCCCTTGCGACATACCCACGCCCCCGCACAACCCGCTGCCCGGGATCGGCATTGGGGACTTTTTCCGGCGCCTTTTGCCCCAGGGGCTGGATACGGCAGATCTACTCATCATTCTTTTGATCCTTTTGATGGCCGGAGACTGTGAAGAAGACAGAAACAGCGCCCTATTAACCTTGGCATTATACTTCTTTATGTAAAAAGCACGCTGCAATGCAGCGTGCTTTCTTATTTATCTTGCCAGGAAGCCGATCTTCTTATAGACCTTGCGGAGGGTCTTCTCCGCCACATAGGCGGCCTTTTCCGCGCCGGCACGGTAGACACCTTCCAGGTAGGCCTTGTCCTTCAGAAGCCGGGCAGACTCCTCACGGATGGGGCGCAGGGTCTCAATGACCGCGTCGCCTACCACAGGCTTGAACTTGCCATAACCCTGGCCGGCAAATTCGCCCTCGATCTCCTGGAAAGACTTGCCGGTAACAGCAGAGTAGATGGACATGAGGTTGGCCACACCGGGCTTATTCTCGGGGTCGAAGCGGACGCAGTTCTCTGTATCGGAGTCGGTGATGGCTCTCTTGAACTTGCGCTGAATGTCCTCGGGGCGCTCCATAAGGAACACACAGCCCTCGGGCATGGACTTGCTCATTTTGCTCTCAGGGGCGTTTAAACTCATGACCCGGGCGCCGGTCTCGGGAATGAAGGGCTCGGGGATCTTGAACACATCGCCGTAGATGCTGTTAAACCGCTGGGCAACGTCACGAGTCAACTCACAGTGCTGCTTCTGGTCGTGGCCCACAGGCACCAAATCGGGCTGGTACAGCAGGATATCCGCCGCCATAAGGGCAGGATAGGTAAACAGGCCGCCGTTGATGTTCTCGGCATTCTTGGCAGACTTGTCCTTAAACTGGGTCATGCGGCTCAGTTCGCCGAACATGGTGTAGCAGTTGAGTACCCAGCCCAGCTCCGGGTGCTGATGCACATGGCTCTGAACGAACAGGGTATTCTTCTCCGGGTCGAGGCCACAGGCAATATACTGAGCCAGCTGCTCCAAGGTGCGGCGGCGCAGGTCTGCGGGGGTCTGACGGACGGTGATGGTGTGCATATCTGCCATGAAGTAGAAGCACTCATAAGTATCCGCGCGGGAGCTCCAGTTCTTGATCGCCCCAAGGTAATTGCCCAAGTGCAGATCGCCGCTGGGCTGGATGCCGGAGAGCATTCTCTTCTTCTGTACGATTTCTTCCATTTGCTTTCGCCTCTTCATTGGTAATTTCCTGTATTCTACCATATTGCTCATAAAAACGCAACGAGAAATTGACTTTACCGCGTGCGGTATGGTACAATATTGTAAATTTTGAGATAGAGGTAACTGCTATGGATTATAAGGCCCTTGCAAATCTGCTGTTTCCCAATGTCACCGACACCCCGGAAACTTTAGAAGAAAGATATCCCCTGCGTGACCTGCCCGAAGGCGCGGTGGTCACTCGTATGGCTCCCTCCCCCACCGGCTTTGTCCACCTGGGCAACCTGGTGATGGGTCTGACCGCCGAGCGTATGGCGCACCAGAGCGGCGGTGTGCTGTTTTTGCGTGTGGAAGACACCGATGCCAAGCGGGAAGTTCCCGGTGCTGTGGAAGTGCTGATTAACACCTTGAAGCACTACGGCATCTCCTTTGACGAGGGTGCTACCATGGAAGGCGACAGCGGCGCATACGGCCCTTACCGCCAGCGTCAGAGAGCGGCAATCTACCATGTGTACGCCAAGAAGCTGGTGGAAGAAGGCATGGCCTACCCCTGCTTCTGCACAGAAAGTGAGCTGGCCGCTATGCGTGAGCAGCAGGAAGCCAACAAGGAGACCACCGGCTACTACGGAAAGTACGCCATGTGGCGTGACCGCTCCCTGGAGGACATTCAGGCCCAGCTGAACGCGGGCAACCCCTGGGTGCTGCGTTTCCGCTCCACCGGCTCTATCGAAAATCAGTTTAAGTTTGACGACTTAGTCAAGGGCAAGCTGACCATCACCGAAAACGATGTGGACCATGTGCTCCTCAAGTCCGACGGCATTCCCACTTACCATTTCGCCCATGCGGTGGATGACCATCTCATGCGCACCACCCATGTGGTCCGTGGCGACGAGTGGCTGCCCACCCTGCCCTTCCACATTCAGCTTTTCAAGGCCCTGGGCTTCAAGCTGCCCAAGTACGTCCACATTGGACCGCTGATGAAGATGGACGGCACATCCAAGCGTAAGCTTTCCAAGCGGAAGGACCCGGAGCTGGCCCTGACCTTCTACAAAGCAGAAGGCTTCCCTGTGGAAGCGGTGTATGAGTATATCATGACCGTCCTCAACTCCAACTTTGAGGATTGGCGCAGAGCCAACCCCATGGCACCTGCCGACGACTTCAAGTTCAGCCCCAAGAAGCTGAACCCCGCAGGCAGCCTGTTTGACTACGCCAAGCTCACCGACGTTTCCAAGAACGAGATCGCCAAAATGGACGCAGGCAAGGTCTACGACCTGCTGACCGCCTGGGCGGAGGAATTTGACGTAGACTTTGCCGAAAAGCTGAAGGCTGATCCCGACTACGCCAAAGCGATCCTGGCCATCGGCCGTGGCGGCAAGAAGCCCCGCAAGGACATTGCCACCTGGCAGGAAGCCAAGCCTTACATGGGCTTCTTCTACGACGAGTATTTGGAACTGCCCGTATTTGACGAGAAGTTCGAAAACGATACCGTGCTCACCGCCCTGCAGAAGTTCTTAGATCGCTTTGATATTCAGGACGACTCCGGCGTGTGGTTTGAGAAGGTCAAGGAGATCACCGCCGAGATGGGCTTTACCACCGATATGAAGGCTTATAAGGCCGATCCCACCGCCTTCCCCGGCACGGTGGCAGATGTATCCACCTTCATCCGCCAGGCTGTCACCGGCAAGACAAACTCTCCCGACCTATACACTGTGATGCAGATCTTAGGGTATGAGCGCACTGTGGAGCGGATCAAGGCCGTTATGGAGACACTTAACTAACAGAAAAGCACCGAGGTAAACACCTCGGTGCTTATTTTATTGGTGGGTATATGCTGCATTCTCTGCCACAGTATGAATCTCGCCGTTGGCAAGAAGTACCTGCACCGTGTAGGTATAGTCGCCGGGTGCGGCATTTTTCATGGCATCACCATGGTAATCCTCCAGTCTGGCATCCATCAGCAACCCGCGGAGATCAGGATATCCGTATTGCACGCCCACGAAAGCCTGCTTATCGTAAACGACAGTGCCTCCCTTATCCTTCACCATCAAAGACACACTTTGGATACGGTAATTGGAAGAGATCGCACCCTTTACAGGGGAGGTGATCTCACCGGTCACATAGGGCGCAGGAATATCCTCCTGCTGCAGTGCGCGGATGGTAATGGGAATATAGCTATGGCCGGAGCCAGCCTCCAGGAGTTTTCCGGCACCCCACCGTTCGCTCCCCTCCGCAAGCACACGGAAGGTGTAGGGATAGTGGATGCGCCAGGAGGAATGGGTGTTCTCATAGCGGTTGTTGTACAGACCGTCGCCCTGCTCATGACAGAGGAAATAGCTCACGTTTGGATTGATCACACCTTCGCCGTCCCGGATCACCACAGGATCCTCTGCCACCAGGCGTACATGGCCGCCGGGATCGCCGTAAAGAAGAGCATCCGCCTTGCGGGTATGGGCATAGGCTTCGTACATTCTCTCAGTACTATTGGCCTTAAATATTTCCGGCGTACTGGTCAATGTCATTACAGAATAGGCTGCGCCCTTCTCCGTAAATTTTTCTCCGTTCCAGCTGCCTACGGGATAAATGCCATACCTTCCCTGGTTATTGAAATTAGGGACCATCTGGGTGGTCAAAAACACATAGGCGCCGCCCTCACGCTCACCCACACGGTTGGGAGATATCTGCATCCACGCCCAGGCTACGGCGGCGGAGCAGTCGTTGCCCATATACGCGGTGAATCCTAAGTCCCCGCCCCAGGTGCTGTCACCCAGTTCCGTGACCCAATCCTTCATGGTGCCGTTCTCGTCTAAGCAGTACACAAACCGCTCGTAAGAGCCGGAGGTATGGTCATAGGGAATACCGTAGTAGGTTTCGCCGGGCTCAAAAATCTGGGTGTGAATGTTGGTACGCTTCTGCAACTCGTCACTGGTGCCGTAGTGGGTCATCTTCTTGGTCGCAGACCAGGGCACTGTGCCCATTTTCTTCATATAGTCCACCGCTTTTTGCTGCCGGGCTTGAATTGTCTCCGGCTGACGCTGGGAGCTATAGAAGCTGTCACGCCACAAGCCGGTAACTTCGGCATCGCCCTCTACCACACCCGCAAGGCCACGGTTGGTATCCCCGGCTACAAAGAGCTTTACATCTGCCGCCAGACTGGGGGTTTCCCGGACGCCGGCGGCATCCTTGGTTTTCACATTCCTGCCGCCCTCCACACGGGCATTGCCCAGGGCTTTCCCCACCAGGCAGCCAACATTCACGCCGCTGCGGTCATCATAGATCACGCCGGTGGCGGTGACATTTTTCAACTTACCCTCCAAAGTGCCAGCGAAAGTGCCGATGTTCTTGGCAGAGGTCTCTTCGGCGTGGATGGCCACATTCCGAAGGGACAGGTCTTTGACCACCCCCTCAGCCTCCACAGACGCAAACAGACCCAGATTCCCATCCTTGCTTTCGTCGATGGTAAGATTATTGACAGTTTTCCCGTTGCCATCCAATGTACCGGAGAATTCAGTAATGGGTTCCCAGTCGATCCCTGTCATATCCAGATCACAGAGGAGTATGTAGCTACCATCGGGGTCTTTGGCGATCTCCAAAAGGTCCGCGGCAGTTTCGATCTCATAAACATCGCCGTTTAGGGTCAGCGTCGGGCTGCAGGCCGTGAGAATGCCCAGGAGCAGCGCAAGGGTTAAAAGTATAGGTAAAATGCGTTTTTGCATAGGGTTTCCTCCCTGTCTTATCTTGGGAATATTTTATAGCACACGAACACAATATGCAACGGATATTTTTATGGGAGGTACCGGCCAGATTTGTTTGCCCCTCTGGGCGGCCTGGGAATAAGAAAAAGCACACCGCATGGTGTGCTTTTCTTTTTGGAGGTACCGGCCAGATTTGAACTGGCGAATGAGAGTTTTGCAGACTCTTGCCTTACCACTTGGCCACGGTACCATTTATAAAAACAGGAACGCAAATGCGTTCCTATTTTATTTTGTTGGAGCGGGTGACGAGGCTCGAACTCGCTACCTCCACCTTGGCAAGGTGGCGCTCTACCGGATGAGCTACACCCGCATCTCGGTTCCACAAGGGAACCGTGGTGCCTCCGGTCGGAATCGAACCAACGACACGCGGATTTTCAGTCCGCTGCTCTACCTACTGAGCTACAGAGGCATATTGTGGAGAGCCTAGGCTCTCCACAGATGCATTATATGGCGACCCGGAACGGACTCGAACCGTCGTCCTCCAGCGTGACAGGCTGGCGTGCTAACCGACTGCACCACCGGGCCAAATTTGGTGGGAACAACAGGGCTCGAACCTGTGACCCCATGCTTGTAAGGCATGTGCTCTCCCAGCTGAGCTATGCTCCCGACTCGCCGCTTTTGAGCTGCACACCTCAGCGACGTGGTTCATTATACACAGAGATGCCACTTTTGTCAAGAGCTTTTTTTATTTTTTTTGCTTCAATTTTTGGGTCTGACAGTATGGCTGCTTTACC
>JAZRZT010000063.1:0-7606 GCA_045601475.1 Faecousia sp. | reverse complement strand
ACAAACTTGGCCATTGGGCAGCCATTGGTTTATCAACATGACCCGTCCGTCCTCTTGCTGACGAACCGTGGCGGGCAGCTGTATTTATATAATGTATAAATTACAGCTTTATCTCAATCTCAACACCAGCGGGAAGGTCGAGGCTCATCAGAGCTTCAACAGTCTTCTGGTTGGGGTTGAGGATATCGATCAGTCTCTTGTGGGTTCTGCGCTCGAACTGCTCACGGCTGTCCTTATACTTATGAACAGCGCGAAGGATGGTAACGACTTCCTTCTTGGTGGGCAGAGGGATGGGGCCGGACACGGAAGCGCCGTTGCGCTTTGCGGTCTCGACGATCTTTGCCGCGCTGGAGTCGATCAGCTGATGATCATAAGCCTTCAGCCGGATGCGGATCATTTCCTGGTTTGCCATTTTTGTGTTTCCTCCTTGATAAAACGTACTCAGTTTTCGTGGTGTCTGGGTACGGTGAACTGTTGTCCACGCCGTCGTGCGTATCACTCTGAGCCAAGAAAAATGGCCGACGCAAGGCCGACCCTCTCCCCTGCCACAGCGATATACGCAGCGTAAAACAGAAGCAGTTCAGCCGCCCGATGACCGGACATACTCCGCAGAAGTTACCGTTTTTTAGACGCAATCTCCTGCATCATCGCAGTGCGCAGCGCAGACTTCGCCTACACGCGCCCGATTATAGTAACACGCCCGGCACCGTTTGTCAATAACTTTTTGAGAAAAATTCACAAAATTTTGTAAAGTTTTTCGTTACTTTCGCAGATTTTATTTCGGGCGCAAAAAACCGCAGGAAAGAGGTCCTTTCCTGCGGTTATACATTATATAATATCAATCTTTAAACTGAGCCTGGCAGGTGAGATTCACACCCAGGCGCTTGAACACCTTCTCGTCCACAGCGGAGAGGATCACAGAGGAATGGACCTCGCAGCCACGGAGCTTGTCCAGCTGTTCCATGGCCTTCTCGGCGGCAGGGTCGGTGGTGGCGCAGATGGACAGGGCGATCAGCACCTCGTCTGTATGCAATCTGGGATTGCGGTTGCCCAAGTGGTCCACCTTCAGATGCTGGATGGGGTCAATGACCTCCGGCGCGATTAGGTGCAGCGCATCGTCTTGTCCGGCCAAAGCCTTCAATGCGTTCAGCAACAGCGCGGAGGACGCGCCCAAAAGGTCGGATGTCTTGCCGGTGATGATGCGGCCATCGGGCAGCTCCATAGCGGCTGCGGGCAGGCCGGTGACTTCCGCCTTTGCCAAAGCGGGAGCGACCACCTTTCGCTCCTCGGGGGCGACGCCGGCTTTCTTCATAAGAAACTCCAGCTTGGAAATCTGCTCATCCGTGGCCTTACCCTGCTTCTGATCTGCCAGGGCAGCGTAGTACCGGCGGAGGATCTCCTGCCGGGAGGCATTCTTAGCGGCCTCGTCGTCGATGATGCAGTTACCCACCATATTTACGCCCATGTCCGTGGGAGACTTGTAGGGGCACTTGCCCAGGATTCGCTCAAACATAGCCACCAACACAGGGAACGCTTCCACATCCCGGTTGTAGTTGACGGTAGTCTCGTTATACGCTTCCAGATGGAAGGGGTCGATCATGTTCACATCGGAAAGATCGGCGGTGGCAGCCTCGTAAGCCAGGTTCACAGGGTGCTTCAGCGGCAGATTCCACACAGGGAAGGTCTCGAACTTGGCGTAGCCCGCCTGGACGCCCCGCTTGTGCTCATGGTACAGCTGGCTCATGCAGGTGGCCAGTTTGCCGCTGCCGGGGCCGGGGGCAGTCACCACCACCAGTTCCCGGGTGGTTTCGATGAAATCGTTCTTGCCGTAACCCTCGTCGCTGACGATGTAGGGAATGTTGGCAGGATAGCCGGGGATATGGTAATGGTGGTAGACCTTCAGGCCCATGCCCTCCAACCGGGACTGGAACGCCTTGGCGGTGGGCTGGTCCTTGTACCGGGTCAGCACCACAGAGCCTACATACAGGCCGAAGCCCCGGAAAATATCGATCAGGCGGATCACATCCCGGTCATAGGTGATACCCAGGTCGCCACGGACCTTATTTTTCTCGATATCGTCGGTATTGATGGCGATCACCATCTCCACCTTGTCCTTCAGCTGCAGAAGCATCTGCAGCTTACTGTCGGGCTTGAAGCCGGGCAGGACGCGGGAAGCATGATTATCATCATACAGCTTGCCGCCAAACTCCAGATACAGCTTGCCGCCGAACTGTTCGATACGGCTGCGGATGTGGGCAGACTGGCTTTGGATATATAAATCATTGTCAAAGGCTGTCTTTACCATGGCGGTAACACCTTCTTTCGAAAAAACTGTCTATTATTGTACACAAAACGGGGAAAAATAGCAAGGGTTTTATAGGCCGCTTACAGCATTTGCCAGCTGCTCCATAGCCTTTTCCAAGGTAGCTCTGGGGCAGGCTAAGACGATGCGCTGGAACTGCTTCGCGCACTGGCCGAAAATGCTGCCGGTATCCAGCCACAGATTTGCCTTATTTACCATCAGATCGTCCAGCGCCTCTTTGGAAAGCCCCAAGCCGCTGCAATCCAGCCAGGCAAGGTAAGTACCCTCCGGCTCCACTAACTTGATCTTAGGCAGACGGGCAGCCAGGAAATTGCGGACATAGTTAAGATTCTCCCGCATATAGGCCTTGCACTCTGTGAGCCACTGGGCGCCGCCCTCATAAGCGGCGGTGGCCGCCACAGCGCCCAAGCGGTTTACATCGTGGTAGGCAGCAATGTCCAGTTCCTTTTTAAACCGTTTACGCAGCTCTTCGCCGGGAATGAAGATATTGGACGCCTGCAGGCCAGCCAAATTGAAGGTCTTGCTGGCAGCGGTGCAGATCACCGTCTGCTCTAAAAGGTCGGGGCACGCCTTGACAAAAGGCGTATGGGGATGCTCCGGGAAGGCAAAGTCGCAATGGATCTCGTCAGAGATCACCGCCACATTGTGTTTCTTACAAATAGCGCCTAAGGTCTGCAGTTCCTCCACAGTCCAAACACGGCCCACAGGGTTATGGGGGCTGCAGAAGATCAGAGCCTTTACATCGTTATTTGCGATCTTCTCCTCGATGTCGGCAAAATTCATGGTATAGCGGCCGTTTTCGTAGGTCAGTTCGCTTTTTACGATACCCCGGTCATTGTCCACGATGACCCGGTAAAAGGGATAGTACACCGGGGGCAGCACCAGCACATTGTCGCCTGGTTTCGTGGTTGCCCGAACTGCGGCGGAAAGGGCAAATACCACGCCAGGGGTATGGTGCAGCCAAGATTCCTCAATCTCCCAATCGAAATACTCTAAAAACCACTTTTGCAGGGCGGGGAAATACCGCTCGCTTCGGATACTGTAGCCGAAGATGCCGTGATCCACCGCCTTATGGAGCGCCTCGATCACGCACTCCGGGGCGCGAAAGTCCATATCCGCCACCCAAAGGGGCAGAATGTCCTTGCTGTAGCCGTGCTCGGCGTAGGCATCGTACTTGGCGCAATCCGTACCGCGCCGCTCAATAACCTGATCAAAATTCATAGCCGCACCTCTTCCTGATACTGCTACTATGATACAACTTCCGACCACTTTCGTCAAGTTGACTTTGCCCCGGTTTCGTGGTAGGATGGGGATACTATTATAATAAGGAGATTTCCCATGGAGCCTTTTGCCCGTACCGCCTTATTACTTGGCGATGATGCCATGGAAAAACTAAAAAACGCAAAAGTCGCCGTGTTCGGTTTGGGCGGCGTAGGCGGCTATGTGGTGGAAGCCCTGGCCCGGTCCGGCGTGGGTGAACTGGAGCTGATCGATCACGACACCGTGAGCCTTACCAACATCAACCGCCAGATCTTTGCCACCCGGTCCACCGTGGGCATGGATAAGGCAGAAGCCGCCAAGCTGCGGGTGCTGGACATCGAGCCTTCCATTCAGGTTACCGCGAGAAAAGAGTTTTTCGGCCCGGACACCATGGAAAATTTCGATTTCTCCTCCTATGATTATGTGGTGGATGCCATCGACACGGTCACCGGCAAGCTGGCCCTGGTCACCGCAGCCCAGGCGGCAGGCACGCCCATCATCAGTTCCATGGGCACCGGTAATAAGTTAGACCCCTCCAAATTCCAGATTGCCGACATCACCAAGACCTCCATGTGTCCTTTGGCACGGATCATGCGCAAGGAATGCGCCAAGCGGGGCATCAAGCACCTGAAAGTGCTCTTCTCCACGGAAGACCCCATCGCCCCCCAGGGCGGCACCACGGAAGAACTCCCGGAAGGTCGCCGAAGCCTTCCCGGCAGCGTGGCGTTTGTACCTTCCGTAGCCGGTCTCATGATCGCCGGAGAAGTCATTAAAGATCTTATTAAATGAGAAAAAACCGAGAGGAATTTCCTCTCGGTTTTTATAATCTTGTTTTGACGCGCAGGTTGTGCTATACTGGATTTGTTGTAAAAAGGAGGTATATTATGGACTTTTCCGTCAATCACCCCATTCTTTTCCTGATCGCCGGACTTCTGGTGGCTGTAGTGCTGGCCCAGTCTGTGTTCTTCCTGGTAAAGGCCCTGCGCCGCAGCAAGGAACTGGGCATGGATCAAAAGAAGCTGCGCAAGACTATGCTCTCCGCCGCCATCTTTACTATTGCTCCGGCGGTGGCCATCGTCATCAGCGTGATGGTGCTGAGCAAGACTTTGGGTCTCCCCCTGCCCTGGCTTCGCTTAAGTGTGGTGGGCTCCATGAGCTACGAGACCGTGGCCGCAAACAACGCCCTTACCGCCATGGGTCACACCTTAGGCGCAGGCAGCCTGAATGCCCAGCAGTTTGTCAACGTTCTGATCGTTATGACCGTGAGTATCATGCTGGGCATTTGGCTGGTGCCTCTCATTGGCAAGAAGTTGCAAAGCGGTATGCAGTCTCTGGCTACCCGGGACAAAAAGTGGGCGGATATTTTCCAGGCCGCCTTGTTTATCGGCATGATCGCCGCCTTCTTAGGCTTTGTGTTCTGTGATGTCTCCCGGCTCTGGGACCCCGCTGCCCGGGTGGTGGACGGTGTGACCCTCACCGCCACTTCCGGCATGATCCCCGTGGTGGTCATGGTGGTTTCCGCCCTTGTGATGGTAGCATGCGGACTTTTAATGAAGCTTCCCAAAATGAAGTGGCTCAGCGAGTACGCGCTGCCCATCAGCCTGATCGCCGGTATGGCCATCGCCATTCCTGTGACATCCTGGTTAGGTTAAGGAGGTGCCCATATGAAGAAATTAAGTTATATGGCCAGTGTCCACCGGGACGGCACAATTTGGAATCTTTCCGTCATGGTATTGCTTCTTGCCTTCCCCGTCGCCTGCTGTTTTATCTTCGGTGTTATGCCCGAGTGGAGCAGCCTCGTTATGGGTCTTATCGCCACCGCCCCTATGTACTGGGCCGTGGGCGCTATCGAGACGGTGACTTATGTGCCCATGCTGGGCGCCGGCGGCTCGTACCTCAGCTTCGTCACCGGCAACATCTCCAACCTGAAGCTGCCCTGCGCCCTGAACGCCTTGGAGCAAAATGACGTATCCGCCAACTCCGAGGAGGGCGAGGTTGTCTCCACCATCGCCATTGCCGTTTCCAGCATCGTCACTACCGTTATTATTATCCTGGGCGTTGTGCTCATTGTCCCCCTGACCCCCATTCTGCAAGCCCCTGTTTTGCAGCCCGCTTTCGATCAGATCCTGCCGGCCCTCTTCGGCGGATTAGGCGTGGCATTTGTTTCTAAAAACTGGAAAATTGCCGTTGCGCCCATTGTTTTGATGCTGATTTTGTTCGTGTTTGTGCCTGCCCTCAATTCCGGCACTGTGGGCATTATGGTGCCGGTAAGCGCCCTGTTTACCATCGGCGTGTCCAGACTTATGTATAAGAAAGGGATGCTGTAAATGATCGCTGTGTACATCATTTTAGGTCTTTTGGGCCTTTTGATCGCTGTGCTCTTGATCCGCACCCTGTGCTTCAATCCCAAACCCCAGGGAAGCATCAGCGATGAAGAGATCACCTTTGACAAAGAAAGAGTGATTTCCAATCTACAAACCTTGGTCCGTTGCAAGACGATCTCTTACAACGACCGGGCTATGGAGGATGAGGCGGAGTTCCGTAAGCTCATTGACAGTCTTCCCGGCCTGTACCCCAAGGTCTTTGAGACCTGCTCCTTTCAGGAGCTGCCCGACCGGGCGCTTTTGTTCCGCTGGCCCGGCAAGAGCGGCCAAAACCCCTCTGTGATGATGGCCCACTACGATGTGGTGCCCGTCAATGAGGACAGTTGGGAAAAGCCGCCCTTCGAAGCCGTCCTGGAAGACGGCGTTTTGTGGGGCCGTGGCACTTTGGATACCAAAGTCACCTTCGGCGGTGTTCTCTTTGCCGCAAACCATCTGATGGAACAGGACTTCGTGCCGGAAAACGATATGTACTTTGCCTTCTCCGGCGGTGAAGAAGTCAACGGCATGGGCGCTGTGAATATCGTAAATTACTTTAAAGAGCAGGGCATCACCCCCGCTTTGGTAGTGGACGAAGGCGGCGCTGTGGTGGAAAATGTGTTCCCCGGTGTCAAAGAACCCTGCGGTCTCATCGGCATTGCGGAAAAGGGCATGATGAATGTGCGCTACTCCGTAAAATCCGGCGGCGGTCACGCCTCCGCACCCCTGCCCAAGACCCCCGTGACTTCCCTGGCAAAGGCCTGTTTGAATGTGGTAAATAACCCCTTCAAGATGCATCTGACCAAGCCTGCCGCTGAGATGTTCGACACCTTGGGCCGCCACTCGGGTTTTGGACTCAAGCTGGTGTTTGCCAACCTGTGGTTATTCCGGCCGGTGCTGGATCTGATCTGCAAATCAAGCGGCGGCGAAATGAACGCCTTGGTGCGCACCACCACCGCCTTTACCATGATGGAGGGAAGCAACGCCCGTAACGTCATCCCCGCCCAGGCGGAGCTGGTGAGCAATATGCGGCTGAACCCCGCCGACTCCGTAGCCTCTGCCTCCGCTTACCTTAAGAAGGTGGTAAACGACCCGGATGTAGCTATCGAGGTTTTGGAGAGCTTTGAGCCCAGCCCTATTTCCCAGACCGATTGCGACAGCTGGAATAAGGTCGCTGCCGCCGTGGCAGAGACCTGGCGCGGCTGCATCGTATCCCCCTACCTCATGGTCCAGTGCTCCGACTCCCGCCACTACCGGGACATCTCCCGGCATGTCTACCGTTTCTCAGCCATGGACCTGACCTCCGAAGAGCGGAAGACCATCCACGGCAACAACGAGCGCATCCGCGTAGATTGCGCCGCGAGGGCCGCAGAATTCTATATTCGACTGATGAAGAAGTGCTGACACAAACGACCCCCTTTCCTATGGGAAAGGGGTTGTTTTTTTATGGCGGTTTTGGTATGATTGGGAGAGTATCAAGGAGGAAGTATCCCATGTTCAAGCGCTATATCGGTGACAAGCCTTTCTACCGCCGGATGCTCACCATCGCCACCCCTATTATCCTGCAGAACTTCATTACCAATTTTGTGTCGCTGCTGGACAATGTGATGGTGGGTCAGCTGAGCACCGCGCAGCTGGGCGGCGTTACCATTGTCAATAACAA
>JAZRZT010000062.1:0-14558 GCA_045601475.1 Faecousia sp. | reverse complement strand
AGTACCGCATCATTGACTTTCCCCTTAGTAACTGCGTCAACTCCGGCATCGATACTGTGGGTATCCTCACCCAGTATCAGCCCTTGGAGCTGAATGAGTATATCGGCAACGGTCAGCCCTGGGGTCTGAACAAGAGCCTTTGCTGTGCGCAGGTTCTGCCCCCCTACGAGCGCAACGACAAGAAGAGCGGCTGGTATAAAGGCACTGCCAACGCCATTTACCAGAACATCGCCTTTATCGACCGCTACAGCCCTGAGTATGTGGTGATCCTCTCCGGTGACCACATCTATAAGATGGACTATGCCGCCATGGTGGACTACCACGAAAAGCACGGTGCTTCCTGCACCATCGCTGTCCGTGATGTGCCTTTGGCAGAGGCCAGCCGCTTCGGTATCCTCAACACCAATCCCGATAACTCTATCTATGAGTTTGAAGAGAAGCCCGCCAAGCCCAAGTCCACCAATGCATCCATGGGCATTTATGTGTTCAATTGGGATGTGCTGCGCCAGGCTTTGATCGAGGACGAAGACGACGAGAAGTCTTCCAACGACTTCGGTAAGAACATCATTCCCAAGCTTTTGAACGCCGGACATAAGATGATGGCTTACACCTTCGAGGGCTACTGGAAGGACGTGGGTACTATTGATTCTCTGTGGGAAGCCAATATGGAGCTTCTGGGCAAAGACCCCGAGTTTGATATCCGTGGTGATGAGAAGAGCAAGATCTACGCCCGGAACAACGCCCTGCCTTCTTCCTACATTGACGAGAGCGCCAAGACCGTGGGCTGCTTCATTGCCGAAGGCTCTGAGATCTACGGCACCGTGAAGCATTCCATTATCTCCACCGGCTGTACCGTGGGCGCAGGCGCTTTGGTAGAGGACAGCGTGGTCATGCCCGGCGTTGTGATCGAAGAAAACGCCATCGTCCGTCACGCCATTTTGGGTGAGGACTGCCGGATCTGCCGCGGCGCGGTAGTGGGCGGCGCTTTCGCTCCCGGCGAGAAGAAGGAGATCAGCGTCACCGGCAAGGGCGTTACCATCGAGGCAAACACCGTGCTTCTGCCCGGTGAAATGAAGTAAGGAGGGACATGCTATGAAACTGATGGGTATCATTTTTGCAAATGACGGCACTGCCAGTGCCCTGACTGAAAAGCGTACCATGGCCTCCCTGCCTTTCGGCGGCCGTTACCGCCAGATCGACTTTGCCCTGTCCAACCTGTCCTGCGCAGGTATCCACCGCATCGGCATCGTCACCCGCCACAGCTATCAGTCCCTCATGAACCATGTGGGCTCCGGTGAAGAGTGGGGCCTGGAGATGGAAGAAGGCGGCCTGGAATACCTGACTCCCTATTCCTCCTCTAAGGTGTCTGACTACCGTGGCAAGCTGGAATCTTTGTATTCTGCCATGGCATTTTTGGAGTACGGCAGTGACGACGAGCTGGTAGTCATGGTGGACTCCGCAATTCTGAGCAATATTGACTTGGACAAGGTCATCGATAACCACATTGCCAGCGGCAAGGATATTACTGTCGTCACCAAGTGCGGCATTGCCGACGGTAACCGGATGACCGACCTGGCAGTCAAGCTGGACGACAAGGGCGAGATCGCCGATATGCTGGTGGACTACGCCGCTCCTGCGGACTATGAGACCTCCATGGATATCTTCGTGCTGAATAAGCGCTGGCTCATGGATAATGTGAAGGAGCACATCGCAAGAAATCTCTACCACATGGACCGTGACTTAGTCATGGGTCTGTGGCAGGCAGGCAAAGCCACCATCAACATCTTTAAATTCGACGGCGTTGCCATGTTCAATGAGTCTGTGGAAGAGTATTTCCGCAACAGCCTGTCTTTGGTGAATAAGGATATCCGCGCTGACCTGTTTGGCAGAAACCATCCTGTTTACACCAAGGTCCGTGACCGCGTACCCACTTACTACGGTGACGACTGCGCTATTCAAAACTGCTCTGTGGCTGACGGCTGTATGCTGGGCGGCGAAGTGAGTAATTCTATCCTGTTCCGCCAGGTCACTGTGTATCCCACCGCCAAGGTGGAAGACTCCGTGATTATGAACGACACGGTGATCCACGAAGGCGCGGAGCTGAAGTACGTGATTTTGGACAAAGACGTGGTGGTCCGCGCCGGCGCTAAGCTGATCGGCACCCCCAGCAATCCTGTTATCATCAGAAGAGGTGAAGTTGTATGAGAATCGCCATAATGGCCTCCGAAGGCGCGCCTTATGCCAAGTCCGGCGGCCTGGGCGATGTGATGGAGGCGCTGCCCTCTGCTCTATCACGCATCGAAGGCAATGAGGTGGTCCTCCTCCTGCCTTACTATAAGAAGATCAAGGAAAATCCTGCTATTGACGTGGAGCAGGTGGGTCAGTTTTATACATCCCTTGGCTGGCGGCAGTGCTATGCCGGTATTATGAAGCTCCTGGGCCGGGAAGATGGCGTGCAGGTGTATTTCATCGATAACCAGCAGTACTTCGGCGGCCGGGACGGCGCAATTTACGGGTCTATGGACGACGGCGAGCGTTTCGCGTTCTTCTCCAAGGCCTGTTTGGATGCCTTGGTGAGTCTGGAATTTGTGCCGGATGTGATCCAGTGCAACGACTGGCAGACCGCCCCTGTGCCTGTATTCCTCAACGCCCTGTACCGCCCCATGATGCCCTATACCAAGTGTATGTTTACCATCCACAATGTGGAGTATCAGGGCTGGGCGCACGCCGACTTCTTTGACGATGTGCTGGGCCTGCCCTGGCACTGGAGAAGTGTTCTGGAAATGAACAACTCCGTAAACGTCATGAAGGGTGCCATCGAGTCTGCTAACCTGGTGACCACCGTGTCCGAGACCTACGCCAGGGAGCTGATGTACCCCTACTATGCCCACGGCCTGGACGGCATTTTGTCAAACGCCGCCTGGAAGCTTACCGGCATCACCAACGGTATTGATATCCGCACCTTCAATCCGGAGACCGACCCCGCTCTGCCTGCCCACTATAACGCCGACGATTTGTCCGGCAAGGCCAAGTGCAAGGCGGCGCTTCAGGAAGAGGTGGGCCTGCCTGTTAAGGAAGATGTGCCCCTGCTTGTCATGGTTACCCGCCTGGCCGGCCATAAGGGCTTGGATCTTTTGTGCTACATCGCAAGAAGACTTCTGTGGGAAGAGGATGTGCAGCTGCTGATTTTGGGTACCGGCGAAGCCCAGTACGAGAGCTTCTTTAAGGATCTTGCCGATGAGTTCCCCGACCGGGTAGCGGCCAAGATCACCTTCAACCTGGGCCTGGCGGCGAGAATTTATGCCGGCGGCGACATCTATATCATGCCCTCCAAGTCCGAGCCTTGCGGCCTGAGTCAGATGAATGCCATGCGCTATGGCACCATTCCCGTGGTCCATGCCACCGGCGGCCTGAAGGACACCGTGCCCGGTGTGGATGAGAACGGCGAAGGCGGTTTGGGCTTCACCTTTGAAAGCTACAACGGCGATGACTTCTACGGCGCATTGAAGCGGTGCATCGACCTGTATAAGTACCAGCCCGAAAAGTTTGAGCAGTTGCGGAAAACCTGCATGTCTCAGGACTTTAGCTGGGATGTACCTGCCGGCCGCTATATGGACCTGTTCCATAGAATGCTCAGTTGGTAAAAAGTAAATCACCGGGGCGCTAAGCGCCCCGGTTTTTCTTGACTTTTGCCCCGATAAACAGTAAATTTAATGTAGGGTTTTCCCTACATTTTTAAAGCAAGGAGCTTTCTATGCGTATTCTCTTCGACTCCAAAAAGAAACTCCATAAAGAGCCTTTCGGCTGCGTTGCGCCGGAGGAAAAATGCACTCTGCGCATCCACATCCCGGTATCCGTGGAAGCGGTGGCGGTGCATGTGATCTTCCGGAAAGATGACGACGGCAGCCGCAGGGATTTTTCTTTTGTCCTTAAGGAAACCAGAGGCGCCTACCAGGTGTGGGAGGGGACATTCACCATGGATGCCCCGGGCCTTTATTTTTACTATTTCACCATCACCGGCCGCACCGGCACATTCCGCCTGTTCAAGCAAGGCAATGATACCAACATGGAGGCAGGCGACCAGTGGCAACTGACCTGCTACCCCCAGAATTTTGTGACTCCCGACTGGGCCAAGGGCGCTACCATCTATCAGGTGTTCCCGGACCGGTTTTATAAGGCCGGGGAGTGTGACCTGGCAGGAAAACTGAAACCCTATGTCATCCACGACAATTGGGATGAGGAGGTTTTCTGGCAGCCCACCCCTAAGGGCGAGGTGCTGAACAACGACTTTTACGGCGGTAACTTTAAGGGAATCATGGAGAAGCTTCCCTATATTGCCTCTTTGGGTACGACCATTTTGTATCTCAACCCTATCAGCAAGAGCTTTTCCAGCCACCGCTACGACACCGGCGACTACAAAACTCCCGACCCTATGCTGGGCACCGAGGCGGAGTTTACCGCCCTTTGCGACGCCGCTCATAAGCTGGGTATCCGGGTGATTTTGGACGGCGTGTACTCTCATACCGGCTCTGACAGCCTGTACTTTAACAAGCAGGGCACCTTCCCAGGCGTAGGCGCTTACCAGTCGGAAAACTCCCCCTACCACAGTTGGTTTACTTTCCACCGGTGGCCGGACAGTTATCTGTGCTGGTGGAATTTCGATACCCTGCCCACAGTAAAAAAGCTGGATAAGGCTTTCATGGACTACATCATCGAGGATGAGGATTCCGTCATAGCCCACTGGCTGAAAGCCGGCGCTGACGGCTTCCGCCTGGATGTGGCGGACGAACTGCCCAACGAGTTTATGGCGGCACTGAAGCGCCGTGTGCGAAAGATCAACCCCGACGCCCTGGTTCTGGGCGAGGTGTGGGAAGATGCCTCCAATAAGGAGGCCTACGGCGTCCGCCGCCGCTACTTTGTAGATGGCACGCTGGACAGCGTGATGAATTATCCCTTCCGTACGGCGATCCTGAATTTCCTCAAGGAAAAGGACGGCGGCCATGGCCTTAAGGAAGCGGTCATGACCGTGGTGGAAAATTACCCCCAGCAGGTGGTCCACTGCAACATGAATCTCTTAGGCACCCATGATACGGTGCGGATCCTTACCGCCTTGGTGGATGACTTTGAAGGCCCCCGCCAGGAACAGGCAAAGCGCCATCTTACAAAAGAGCAGAAGAAACTGGCCAAGGAAAGACTTCTCATGGCCTCTTTCCTGCAGTACACCCTTCCCGGCAGCCCCAGCCTGTACTATGGCGACGAAGCGGGCATGGAGGGCCACAAGGACCCCTTCAACCGCCGCACTTACCCTTGGGGCAGAGAGGATGAGACCTTACTTACCCACCATAAGACTCTGGGTAATTTGCGGAAAGCACATCCTGCCCTCCGCTTGGGCGAGATCGAATTCTTCTTTGCCGAGGGAGGCCGTATGGGCTTTACCAAGACCTTGGATGGGAAGAAAGTACGTTGTTATGTAAACCGCAGTAAGACCTCTTGGGAGATCCCCGGGGGAAACACCCTCTTTGAGAGAAATCTGCGGTCTGTTGCCCCCAAATGGCTCAGTTTGGAGCCCATGGGCATGTGCATTTTGGAGGCGTAACATGGAAAGAGAAGCCTTTTATTCCGGCTATTGCCGGTGCATCGACGGCAGCCGCATGGTGGCGGTGGAGGCCGAGGACAACACCCTCACGGAGGCAGATTGCAACTACGAAAACTGCCCCCATGTTCAGGACTGCACCATTGCCAAAAAGATCACTGAGTTTCTGGAAAACGCATAAAAAAGGAGCACCCTTGGGCCACCAGGAGTGCTCCTTCTTTCATTAATCCATTTCCACCATTTCTTCCGTAAGCTCTTTCTTGCGGACCAGGAAACGGCGGATGGCGAACAGACCCGCGATGCAGGCAACGCAAATGGCGTTGCTCCAGGGGTCACTATGGTTTAAGATCACATGACGGGTGATGGCCACCGTCAGCACCTCCAAAATGCTGGCGGGGGTGGTGTCGATGAGCATGCGCACAAATTCCAAGCCCACCACCACGGTGAGGATGTTGTGCAGGTAGTCGCTGACATCGGAAAGGTATTTTGTGCCACCAGTGAACATTTGGTACAGCTCGTAGATAAAGGCTGCCACCATCACCAATATCGTCACAAAGGCGATGACCCGCTCAATCCAGTGGAGGAAGCGGCGGAAGAAGTGCTCAATGCGGTGGTCATGCTTTTCGGTTTTTTCAATATGCTGCTGCAGCTTGGGATCGTGGGGGGCTTGTCTCATGGGAAGTCCTCCTTCTTTTTTCTAAACACAGTATACTACAATTTCCCAGAAAAGGAAAGAAGTTTCCTGAAAACTTGACAACAAATTGGGGAATTTGTAAAATAAGATATCTTTTTTAAGGAGTGATCCGTTGTGAAATGGGGATTCTTTTCACCGTTGCATATTGCCAGCCTTCTCTTTGCAGTGGTCCTTTTGCTGAGTCTGCATTTTATCCTGCGCCGTTGCACAAGAAAGACGCAGACGGCTGTGCTGGGCACCATGTCCTTTTTGGGTATCGTATCGGTGCTGTATCACTTGATTTTCAAGGGGAGCCCCTTTGAACATTTGCCGCTGCATCTGTGCGCATTCAACGCCATGGTGCTTCCTTTTGTGGTCTTTACCAAGAGCAAGACCTGGGGCAATGTGCTTTTGGTGTGGTGTTTGGGCGCGCTGGCGGCGCTGATTTTGAACAATGATGTGAGCGAGAATGCGTTTTTCACCGTAAGCACAATGTTTTATTACCTGCCCCATGTGGTGGAATTTATTGTTCCGTTGCTGCTTGTCAGCTTAGGCCATGTGGAGAAAGACCCCAAGTGCATTGCCTCCACCGTAGGGATAACCATGGGTATTTATACGGCGGTGCATTTTATCAATCTGGGTCTTAACAAGTGGTTTCAGGCGGCGCAGATCCGCAACCCGGAAGGGGAGATCGTGTTCGCCAACTATATGTTCTCTATGAAACCCAATAACCCCTTGTGCGAGCTGTTCCAAAAGTGGATCCCCGGCCCTTACTGGTTTATGTACCTGGCAGTGCCGATTTTGGTGGTGTACCTGTTGATCGTATACGCCCCGGAGATCCTGGCAAAACTTAGGAAGAGATAAAAAGATTTTCCCTTGTGAACAAAAGTGCTTGACAGAAGAACAAAAGTCTGCTATGATGGGCACAACATTTCCATACCCAAATGCGTTTGAGCAGAAAGAGTAGCCGGGAAGGATGCTAAAGAGAGTTGTCGATTGGTGCAAGACAATAGCAAAGAGCCGGGTGAAGTTCATTCTGTAAGCAGTGTGTTGAAACTAAGTAGGCACAACGGGGGCGACCGTTACATCGCACGGGGCTTGTTGGAGCCCTTAAAGGATCCTGCCGTGAGGCCGGGTCGAAGCAGAGTGGTACCGCGTAATTATACGCCCCTGTAGATACAGGGGCGTCTTTTATTTGCAAAATTAGGAGGAAAGAAAAATGAAGAAGATCGTAGCAATGATTTTGGCACTGGTGATGCTGAGTGCATCTTTGGCCGGTTGTTCTGCCGAGAGCACCGACTACACCGTGGGCGTTTGCCAGCTGATGGAGCATGAATCCTTGGACAAGGCCACCAACGGCTTTAAGGCTGCCCTGGAAGAGGCCATGGCTGCCGCGGGCAAGACCGTGACTGTGGATGTGCAGGTGGCCGGTGAGGCCAATCTGTGTACCACCGTGGTCAACACGTTCACCGCCAAGAAGGCAGACCTGATTATGGGCAATGCCACCCCCGCCCTGCTGGCAGCAGCCAATGCCACCACCACGATCCCCGTGCTGGGCACTTCCGTCACCGACTATGCCGATACCTTTGCGGGCAGCATTCCCGCAAATGTTTCCGGCACTTCCGATGCCGTTCCCTTTGACCAGCAGGCAAAGATGATGATCGAATCTCTGGGCTTGGTGGCCGGCGACCAGGTGGGCGTGCTGTACTGCACCAACGAGTCCAACTCTCTGATCCAGTACGAGGCAGTCAAGGCGCTCTTTGAGACCGAGGACATCGTGGTGAAGGCATACACCTTCTCCGAGACTACGGAACTGCAGGCGCTGGTGACCGCTATGGCTTCTGAGTGCAAGGCAGTCTATGTCCCCTCTGACAACACGGTTGCCGATAACGACACCGTGGTGGGCACCATCTGCACCGAGAAGAAGGTCCCTGTCTACACCAGCTACGGCGGCGCTGTCTGCTACGCAAGCCTTGCTATCGACTACTACCAGCTGGGCTACGAGACCGGCAAGATGGCAGCTTCCATCCTGCTGGAGGGCAAGTCCCCCGCGGATATCGAGATCATGACCCTGGAACCCGCGGTTACCTACAACCAGGATCTGTGCGCCCAGCTGGGCATTGAGATCCCCGCATAATTTTACTGAATTCGAGGTTATTATGGCGTTTTTATATGCGCTGCCCGGTGCGGTGGCGGAAGGACTGATCTGGGGACTGATGGCCATCGGCGTCTATATCTCCTACAAAATTTTGGATATTGCGGACCTGACTGTGGACGGCTCTATCTGCACCGGCGCCTGTGTGTGCGCGTTGCTTCTGAGCTTGGGAAATATCCCCCCGTGGGTCTGCGTGATCGCGGCGCTTCTTGCAGGTGCGCTGACCGGCGTGGTGACGGGGCTTTTGCACACCCGGCTGGGGATTCCCTCTATTCTGGCGGGTATTCTGACCCAGCTGATGCTGTACTCCGTAAACCTTCTGATCCTGGGCGGTAAGTCCATGCTGTCCATCGACCCCCGGGCCAACGATCTTTTGGTGCACATGAGCGACACCACCGGCTCTATCGTGATGCTGGGGCTGATCGTGACCGGTGTGATCGTGGCGCTGTATCTGTTTTTCTATACCGAGGTGGGTCTGACTCTCAAGTCCACCGGCGACAATCCGGATATGAGCCGGGCCCAGGGTGTGGATGTAGACCGCAACAAGGTGATCGGCCTTGCCATTGCCAACGGTATCGTGGCCCTGGCCGGCGCGCTGCTGGCCCAGTATAAGGGCTCTGCCAATATCAATGACGGCAGAGGCGCCATCGTTATCGGTCTGGCTGCTATCTTCATTGGCCTTTCCGTTTCCCTGAAGATCAAGCCCAATTTCGTGGTGAGTCTCATCGGTGTTATCGGAGGCGGTATCGTATATTACATTGTTTATAACTTCGTGATCCTTCTGGGTCTGAAGACCGACTGGCTGAAAATGCTCTCCGCGATCATCGTGGCGCTGTTTTTGGGTATTCCCTATCTGAAGACCAAGTACTTTACCAAGCAGAAGGACCTGCATGCTTTGCCGGGAGGTGACCGCCATGCTTAAGATCACCAACCTGCAGAAGACATTTAATCCCGGCACAGTCAATGCCAAGACGGCCCTGGACGGTCTGAATCTGCACATCAAAGAAGGCGACTTCGTTACCGTCATCGGCGGCAACGGCGCCGGTAAATCCACCCTGCAAAACGCCATCGCCGGCGTGTGGAAGCCGGACTTCGGCACCATTGAGATCGACGGCGTGGATGTGACCAATATGCCGGAGCACAAGCGGGCTAAGTTTTTAGGCCGTGTGTTCCAGGACCCCATGAAGGGCACTGCCCCGGATATGGAGATCGCGGAAAATCTGGCCATCGCTTCCAAGCGGGGTATCCGCCGCCGCTTTGTGCGGGGCGTCCGCAGATCCGACAGAGCTTACTACAAGGAACTGTTAAAGACATTGGACCTTGGCCTTGAGGACCGTCTTTCTGTCAAGGTGGGTCTGCTGTCCGGCGGCCAGCGTCAGGCGGTGACCCTGCTCATGGCATCTATGAACAAGCCCAAGCTGCTGCTTTTGGATGAGCACACCGCTGCCCTGGACCCCAAGACCGCGGAAAAGGTGCTGGCGCTGACGGAGAAGATCGTCACGGAAAACAACCTGACCACCCTGATGATCACCCACAATATGCGGGACGCCATTGCCCACGGCAACCGGCTCATTATGATGCAGGATGGCCACATTATCGTAGATGTGGAGGGAGAGGAGAAGAAGAAACTCACTGTGGAGGATCTTCTGAAACTCTTTGCCCAGGCCAGCGGCAGAGAATTTGCCAGCGACCGGGCAATCTTAGGATAAAGAAAACAGGCACACAATCGTGTGCCTGTTTTTTTATTTGGTAGTCAGATTTTCGTTGTTCTTGGGCTTTTTCTGCTGGTTGAGCCAGGTGGTCATGACCATGCTGTGGGGCAGAAGCTTTACAAGGCGCACCTGCATACGAATGGGGAAGCCGTGTACGGAGTAATCCTTTTTGGTTTTGTACAGATGACGAAGGCCGGTGGCCACCACATCCTTGGCTTCATACAGGTGGTTGTAATACTGCACCCGATTTCCGTTTGTCTTGAGGGCGTGGTCAGAGAAGTCGGTCTTGACCCGGCCGGGATTCATGGCCATCATGCGGATGTTTTTGTATTTCAGCACCCGGTTCATGGCCCGGGTGTAGCTGAGGACGAAGGCCTTGGTGGCGCCGTAGGTGGTGATATAAGGTACCGGCTGGAAGGCGGACAGGCTGTCCAGCTGCAAAATGTGAGCGCCGGCCTGCATATAGGGCAGGGTGATCCGGGTCATGGCAACCAATGCTTTGCAGTTGAGATCGATCATCCGCAGATCGTCTTCCAGAGAAATGTCGTGGTAGTCGCCGAACTTACCGAAGCCGGCGGCGTTGACCAGAAGCTTCACATCGGGCTTTTCCTCTTCCAACAGGGCGGCAAAGCGCTGATAGCTTTCTTCCTTGCATAGATCCAGAGAAATGGCCCTTACTTTGGCGCCGCACTGTCCGTCCAACGCCTTCAAGGCCTCTTCCCTGCGGGCAATGACCCAGATCTCCTCCACGGAAACATAGTTTTGTAATTGCAGGGCAAATTCCCTGCCCATACCGGAACTGGCACCGGTGACGATGGCAATTTTCATTGGGTGTCCTCCTGCAAAAATTTTTTGGCAGCGTTCATCAGAACACTATAGTTGTTGGTGAGAATTTCGTCCTGCACGCAGCCCAAAAGGGTGCTGAGCACCTTGCCGACTTTCGGACCGGGTGCAAAGCCAAGATGCAGCAGGTCACTGCCGTTTATAGCAAGATCCCGCACGGTCAGGCAGGTGTCCTCCTGGGCGATCTGCTCCAGCAGCATCTGAATCTCCTCAAAGTAGGAGTCGTCGCCACCGGTGCCCTTGTTGCAGAAATCCGCTCTTTGGAGGGCCAAAAGCTGTCCGCACCGCTCACCGCCCAGACGGCCCAGCCGCCGGCGCAGCTGTTTCACATCCGGTTCAAAGGGGATCATGTGGTTTTGGATCAGCCATACCACCTGCTCCCGCAAGGCTGTGGGAGCTTTCAGCCGCAGCAGGATTTGATCAGCCATCTCTCCGCCGATCTTGGCATGACCGTAGAAATGTCCCCGGCCGGTTTCGTCCTGGGTAAAGCACACGGGTTTTCCGATGTCATGCAAAAGCGCCGCCAGGCGAATGGGGAGCACGGCAGGCGTACCCCCGGTGACATGGGCAATATGGGTGTAGACGTCAAAGGCGTGATGGGGGCTGTGCTGGGAAAAATCCACACAGGGAGCAAGTTCCGGGATCACCCGGGTCAAAATGGGCTGATACTCCAGAATATCCTCGGTGGTCAAATCGGGAAGAAGTTTACATAACTCGTCAAAGACCCGCTCCTTGGCAAGCCCGTCCAGCAGGTGCACATGGCGGAACATTGCCTGCTTGGTGGGCTCCTGGATCCAGAAACCAAAGCGCACCGCAAATCTCAGACCCCGCAGGATCCGCAGGGGATCTTCCGTAAAGCGGATGTCGGGATCGCCGACAGCGCGGATCACGCCGTCTTCCAGGTCCTTCTGACCGCCCCAGGGATCCACATAGCCCTCTTTGGGACTATATGCCATGGCGTTGATGGTGAAATCCCGGCGGGCCAGGTCGTCTTCCACATCCTGCACAAAACGCACCCAATCCGGGTGGCGGTTGTCCCGGTAGCCGCCCTCCGTGCGGAAGGTGGTGATCTCATACAGCGTGCCGCCCATCACCACGCCGATGGTGCCGTGCTTTTCGCCGTTACGCACCAATTGGTATCGGGAGAACACCTTGGCGATTTCCTCGGGGGTGGCGTCGGTGCACAGATCGTAGTCCTGGGGCTTTTTGCCCAGCAGGCTGTCCCGGACACAGCCACCCACCAGGTAGGCTTGATAGCCTGCCTTTTGCAGCATGCGCAGGCAGGGGCGTACTGCCTGGGGCAGTTGCATGGGGGTGTGTTTTCTTCTCCGGGGTACCCGGGTCACGTCGCAGATGTCCAAAAGCAGCCACAGGGCCATGGACAGATAAAACAGGCCGCCGGTGGCGGGCACTGCCATAAAGCAGAAGAAGGCGGAAGCCATGGTGGTAAATACATACCGGCCCGCATGGGCGAAACCGGCATCCATAGCGGTGTGCTGATAGGCTGCCATCATTAAAAATACGGAAGCCAGCACCGGGAAGAAATATAGCTGCACCTGAGAAAGGGCGCTCCACAGCCGGTATTGGGATACCAGGTGGATCATACAGTATGCGGTGACGATACCACGGAACAAAATGCGGGGGCGGCGGCCCTTCCACCGGCAAAAGCCGGTGTACAGAAGACAGCCGCAGGCACCGATACCGGCTAAGAAGCAAAGCAGGGAGACGATGTCCTTGAGCTGTAAAAGCTCGTACATATCCGTAGCCAGGATGCCGGCACCGCCGATGATGGCGCCGATCCAGGGGAGAACGGAGGGGTGGAACAGCCGGTCGTAAGAGGGCGTCCGCACCACACCCAGACACCAGATGCCCAGAGCGGCCAGCACAGCCGCGGTAAGGATATAGCTGAGGGCATCTGCCGGGTGGTCGGCAATAAACAGACCCTTGTCGTCAATGCCGGTTTGCAGCAGCCAGTACCGCAGAAGCAGGCCGCAAAGCCCCGCCAAAAGCACCCATAAAGGCAGGCGGTTATATTTCGATGGCTTTAACACCATGTGATCACATCCAACAATAAATAATATAATATTATACCAATCTTTTTGTGGGATTTCCAGTACTTTTACAAAAAATACACTTGTTTCCACACCCCGTGGGGCGTATAATAAGAGAAAGAGCCGATTTGGAGGAAACTGTATGCTTTTTTATATTTTGCTGATCATGTCTGCCGTTGGGGCAGGCGGGATCTGCTATGGCGCAGGCGCTTTTGACAGCCTGCGATATTTGTGGCTGCTGCCCCTTCTCTTTGTGGGATTGCTTTTGGGGCTTATCGTGCTGGCGCTGCTGTTTTTGTTCCTGGTGACCATGCCCCAGGACCCGGACAAGCAGCGGGGAAAAGACAGCCCCTTCTTTCGCTTTTTGGCAAGGGTGTACATAGACTTTGCCTTAACACTTCTGCCTGTGCGGCTGCACACCGCAGGTGCTCATAAAATGCCCAAGGACGGCCGTGTGCTGCTTGTAAGCAATCACCTCCACGAGATCGACCCCGCCATTTTTCTGCACTGTTTCCCAAAGAAGCAGTTTACCTTCGCGGCAAAGCGGGAGACGAGGAATATGTTCTTTGTGAATAAGTTCCTGCCCATGCTTTTGTGTCCGCTGATCAACCGGGAAAATGACCGGGAGGCGCTGAAAGGTATCCTGCGGTGCATCAAGCTTCTGAAAGACGATATCGTGTCGGTGGGCATTTTCCCCGAGGGGCGCATCTGCCAGGAGCGGAAGCTCCAGCACCTAAAGCCCGGCGTGTTTAAGATCGCCCAAAAGGCAAATGTGCCCATCGCGGTGTGCACCTTGCAGAATACCCACAAGGTACTTCCCAACTTGCTCAAGGGCAAGAAAACCGATGTACATATGCACCTTTTGGAGGTGATCCCGGTGGAGGAAATTCAGAGTGTCACCACCGTGGACATCGCTCACCGGGTCTATGACCTGATGGCAAAGGATTTAGGGCCTGAAAATATCCTGTCCTACGAAGAAAACACTTGATTTACCACATCTAAGTGGCTATAATAGGGAAAATAACCCTGCTTGGAGGAAAAGAGAATGAAAAACAGCGAAAAGACATTAGATATGATCGTGACCCTGTGTAAAAACAGAGGTTACGTGTACGCCGGCTCCGAGATCTACGGCGGCCTGGCAAACTCCTGGGACTACGGCCCCCTGGGCGTGGAGTTCAAGAACAATGTGAAGAAGGCATGGCTGAAGAAGTTCGTGCAGGAATCCGACTACAACGTGGGCCTGGACGCTGCCATCATCATGAACCCCACCACTTGGGTCACCACCGGCCACGTGGGCAGCTTCTCCGATCCCCTGGTGGACTGCAAGGGCTGCGGCTCCCGTCAGCGCGCTGACCAGCTGATCGCCGCAAGCGATTCCGGCAAGCTGGTGAATGTGGACGCCATGGACACCAAGGAGATGAACGCCTTCATCGAGGAGCACGAGGATGTGGTCTGCCCCGTCTGCGGCAAGCATCACTTCACCTCTATCCGCAACTTCAACCTGATGTTCCAGACCAAGATCGGCGTTACC
>JAZRZT010000061.1:0-6469 GCA_045601475.1 Faecousia sp. | reverse complement strand
CAGGGCAGCCTTGTAGGTGGACATGCAGATGGAGTCGCACACAACGCGGATCTGTACGTCGTCAGGGCCAACCTCGGGCAGGTTCACTTCCTCAAGACGCAGGTCGTTCTTGCCGTGAATGGTAACAGCTTTTGTGATCATGTTAATCTTCTCCCTTAAATTTTCTTTAAATGCCATACTTCTGTATGGGTAGCAGCTTCTCCGGGGGCCATTTCTGTTTTAGCACCCAACGTTTCCAGCTCCATGAACTGACGGCACATGTAAAGCTCAAAGTTACAGCCGCCATCCATATAGGCATCCATGGGGTGGGTTTCATAGGTAATGGTCAGTTTTTGACCTTTATTTTTAAAGACCGCCTTGCCAGGAACGGAGTACAGGCCTACTTTCAAATAATCCGGTCTGTCCATATGGGTAGCAGTGAGGCTTTCCTTATCAAAGGTCAAACGGGGATCGTGGAGGTCGGTATGCCCCCATAAGGAAACCACCCGCTTGGGGTTATAGCCTCTTTCTCCGGCAAACCCGATCTTGGCAGTACCGCCGCCGGCCAGGGTGTTGATGCCCCAGGACGCGCCGGTAACCGTTTCGGAGGAAGTGTTTTGGAAGCTGTGGAAAAGCTCCACGCCCCCATCCTCCAAAAAGCGGATGCGAAGGCTCTTCTTCTCCTTCTTCCAGGGGTCCTCATCCTGCTCCACCAACACACCGTCGGGAAGCTCGGTGTAGGACACAGGATGATTATCCGGGTAATAACTGTCGTCACTTTCCGGTGCCAGCCACATCCGGTGACCACCGTAGAGAATCCAGCCCTTGTCAGTGGTGAAGTTATCGGAGCGATCCAGAGGCTGCACATAGTACAAATTTTCCATGCCCTCGCAGGACAGGTGGACAATGCGGATGCCGAAATCCAGCGCCACGCCGATCTCCACACCGGCGTTTTGCAGCCAGAGCACATTGCCCCACTGCTCAGTTTTTCGAATTTCGCTTTGCATAGGGGTTCCTCCCTTTTCAGTAAAATAAGGGGCGGCGTGTGCCGCCCCTTACCTATCGTTTGGGAACTTATCGTATGTAAGATGCCGATTAGGCGATGCCCATCAGCAGCTCCATGACGTACATCTCCAGCTTCTCGTAGTTGCGCTCAGCGATGCACTTAGCCTGGAACTCCTTGTCGAAACGAGCGACCTTCTTCTCCAGCTCCACAGCGATCTTGATGGAGTTCTGCAGGTGACGGTACTGATCCTCGGGCTTCTGGGTACGCATAGCCTTGACGTCGATACCGACCATTTCGCCGTTGGCGCCGTAGTTGTTGTCGCACAGGACCTTGATCTGGTTGAAAGCGCCACGCAGGGACTCAACGCCGAAGCTCTTGTCCTGGTCGTAACGGCAGCCGTTCTGGTCGTTCAGGTGGACGGAGCCCAGCTTGCCGAACTTCAGAGCAAATGCCATTTCGTGAGCGGGATCCAGGCCAGCCAGGATAGCATGAGCGGACTCCAGAACTGCGCCGACACGCTTGGGATCCTTGGAAGCAGCGGAAACAGCCATAACGTGGCCGATGGTGCCGCAGTAGGAACGGTCGATGGGCTCATTGGGCTTGGACTCGATCAGAACCTTGATCTTGTCGTCGTAGGTCAGCATGTCGTCGATAGAATCGATCAGCTGGCCGATCTTCTGCACGGGGTCCTTGGACTCAGCACACAGGGTGCCTTCACGAGCCAGCCACAGAACGATGTTCTTGGCACCCATAGCGTTAGCGATATCGATGGAGCGCTTTGCTCTCCACATAGCGAACTCGTAGTCTTCCTTGGAGTTGGAAGTGAAGCCGCCATCGGTGGTGTGGGGATCCATCCACAGACGAGGAGCAACGAACTCAGCTTCCAGACCGTACTTGTCCAGAGTAGCCTTGACGTCCTTTGCGTAGTCGATGATCTGCTTCTCGGTCATGTTGTTCATATCGGGCACTGCGTCGTCATCGTGGAACTGAACACCGCCCATGCCGATCTCGGCAAACTTCTTGAACTTCTCCTCCATGTCGATGGTAGGACGGACACCGGGGCCGAAAGCCTCAACGCCTTCGTTGACGTTCCAGGGGCCGGCAGTAAACTTAAATCTAGACTTGAATTCGGACATAATAATGCATCCTTTCGTTATTAATGTATAGTTTCCAGGTTTTCACCTTTTACTGATGATATCATGACACAGAAAAATTTTGTAATCAAGTTTATGTTGCGTTTTCCGCATGACAATGTTGCTGTATTTGTTTTTTTGTACAATAAGCATAAATTGAGACGGTTTTTTCTGTTTCATTCACCCAAGCCACTTAGATGATAGCGCCCAGGCTTTCTGCCTTTACGGCATCGGCAGCGCGGCGCAGGTCGGAAACGGTAGCGCCGGCGAGGATCTTTTCGTACATGGCAAGGATCATACCGGCAAGCTTGCTGTCTGCGTCCAGCTTGGAAACTTCACAAAGCACCTGCTTTGCAGCATCCACGCCCTGCTCCATGCCCTCGGCCTCGTTGATATAACGGTGCAGACCGGCGGCTGCGCCCACAGCGATGTAAGCGGGGGTAACGCCTACTTCCAGAGCCAGCGCGGAAGAGCCGATTAGGCGGTCATCGGGAGAAAGCTTTCTGCCGGGGTCGCCGCCAACACGGGCGCAGGTATCCCGAAGGGCTGCGTTGGTGAAGCGGTTCAGAAGGTCGGTGATGTGCATGACGATATCCTCGTAGGCAACGCCGTACTTCTTGGAAAGGGCCATGGCGCTTTCCAGCATAGCGTTCTGCACCAGGATGCGCACATCTGCCACATCGATGGACTGGTAGATATACTCAAGACCCAGCAGGTCGCCCAGGTATGCGCAGGTGGCGTGGCCCATGTTATGGACATACAGCTTGCGCTTGATGTAGAAATCGAAGGGTGCGAAGGGCACCATGTTCTTGATCTCGGGAACACCGCCCTTGAAGGCAGCCTTATCGGTAGGCAGGAAGCCGTAGCGCTCCACGCACACACGCATGGGCTCGCCGGCCTTCATCTCCTCGGTCTGCACAGGCACCATACGGCCAATGGAAGCTTCCACCAGGCCCACGGTCTCGTCAAACTTTTTGCATTCCTCTTCGGTCAGCTGCTCCTTGATCATGCCCTCCACCACCAGGTTGGCATCCATCAGATTCTCGCAGACGATGATGTTCAGAGGCTTATTGCCCTGTGCCCAGCGCTTCCGCAGACCGGCCACGATATTGGGGACGATGAACTTCAGGATTCTGGCGCCCACAGCAGTTGCCATGATGTCGCAATTTGCGATCACATCGGAAGCGGCCTCGGTGTCGTTGCCGTTGACAGCGGTGACATTTTCCACCAGCACATCCTCATGACCGCCGCTATAGACATAGCGGATGGGGTAGCACTCTTTTTCCTGCAGGTGCTTCACCACAGGCTCTGCCACATCGATAAAGGTGACGCGGTAGCCGGACTGGCTCAGAAGCGCGCCGATAAAGCCGCGGCCGATATTACCGCCGCCGTACATAACTGCATTCATTGGTATCTCCTCCATTATCTCAGTTGGTTGTAGACCTTCATAGCCTCTTCAGCGGTGCGCATGCCCTCGGTAGCGCCGGGCTCGGACAGGGAGCAAACCGCGGAAGCGGTACCCATCTCGATAGCGGACTTCAGGTCCATGCCCTTCCATGCGCCGTACAGAACGCCGGAGCAGAAAGCGTCACCTGCGCCCACAGTGCCCTTGATCCAGCCGGAAGGCAGCTTGATGCTGGGAACTTCCACCAGGTTGTCGTTCTCATCCAGGCCGAAACCGACTTCGGGACAGTGGATGACTGCCCAGGTGGAAACGCCCAGTTCCTTCATCTTCTTAAGGGCAGCGGGCATATTCTCCTTGATCAGTTCGCCTTCTTCCGTGCGCAGTTCCACGCCGGTGGTTGCCTGGGCTTCCACCTCGTTGATGATGCAGTAGTCGGTGTACTTCATGGCGGGGCAAACCAGCTTCTTGAAGCGCTCGCCGGCCTCGGAGACCACATCGATAGAGGTCTTGATACCCTTTTCCTGGGCAGTATGCAAAAGACGTGCCATCTTGGTGCCGTACTCGGAATCTTCCTCATCCAGAGTGTCCAGCAGAAGGATGTAGCCGATGTGCAGCATGTCCACATCCAGCTTATCCCAGGGAATATCCTCTTCGCAGAAACCGGCATTGCCGCCGCGGCAGTGGTAGAAAGTGCGCTGCTTGGTGATCTCATCGGCCATGACCAAAGTGAAGGAGGTAGTGCCGGTGATCTTCACGTGCTGCAGATCGATATTCTTGTGGCCCTTCAGCACATCCATGACGTATGCGCCCTCGGCATCGTCGCCGGTACGGCCCAATGCCACCAGGGGCATTTCGGGATCCAGCTTGGCCAGGTCCACAATGTCATTGCACAGGCAGCCGCCCACGGAGCGGGATGCATCCTGGGTAATGGTGGTCAGCTCGCCGGGCTTGGGGATGCCGTTGATGGGATACAGCAGATCTACGATCATGTTGCCGGCTACGGCGATTCCTTTTTTGTTCATAAGAGAACACGTCCTTTCTTTTCGGTTGTATTATACAGAATAGGCATTCCTAAATTCCTGGATCCATTGTTTTGCCACCGCTTCGGAAGCAAAGGTCTGCACCTCCACAGAGGATACATTCTCCGCCTCGGACCGCAGTTTCACAAAACATTCCTGGGCCGGCAAGCCAAAGTGCTTCTCCAGCATCCGGGACAGGTACTTCACGTCGGAAAATCCGCTGACCACGCTGATGTCCGTCAGACACATGGTGGTGTTGCGGATCAGCTTCAGCGCCTTTTCAAAGCGCATGGAGCTGACATATTCCTGGAATGTCATATTCAAATTGTCGTGAATAAAGTGGGATAAGTAAGTCTTGGTCACCTTTTCGCTTTTGGCAAGCTCCTCCAAGGTGATCTTTTCGCTGTAATAGGTGTCGATGTATTCGGTGATCCGGCTCAGCCGGGCCATTTTCTTGTTGCGGGCCAGGTAGGCCGCCTCTGTCATCTGCCGGTAGGGCACATAGGAAAGCAGCTTGCTGTACAGCTGCCCGATGCTGCAAACGCACCGCAGACCGTACATATCTCCCGGCTCGGCAAAGTAGTCCAAAAGGGACTGGACCATCAGACCGATGATCTCTTTTCTCTGCTGGGCAGGTAGGTAGACAGATAAGTCGTTTTTTAGAAGCTCCAGATTCCTAAAGCAGGCAACATAGTCGCTGCAGAAGCTGTTGGCCACCTGCAGGTATGCCACCTTTACGCCTTCCGTGCCAGAGGCGATGATCTCGTGGGGCTCGTTGGAATTGAAAAGAAACAACGAGCCGGGATGGATGGAAAAGGAGTTGTCGTTCACCCGCACCAATCCGTCGCCCTCTAAGGCAAGGCCCATTTCCAAGGCCCTATGGACATGGGTGTTGCGGTTGACGATCTGCACCACGCCGGCGCGGACATGGGTGAGCTTGGGATACGCCACAACCTCATATTCTTCTTTCAGGCTTTTCGGGCCGGCCATAGGCGCACCTCCTTGGGTAAATAGGGGGCGATGAATCGCCCCCTACTTCAAAATCTTTGGTTAGGCAAGCGCACTCTCTTCGGTACGGGTCCAGCCGCCGTCGCCCATGTAGCCTGCGGGCAGAGCAGCAGGAGTCTCAAAGGAAGATTCCAGCTGAACCATCTTGCCGGTATCGGCAGAGGTCATGATGCCATGCATCAGTTCAAAGACATGGAATGCCATTTCCTTGCTTGCGCGGTTCTTACGCCCATTGGTAATAGCCCAAGCCATTTCCGCTGCGCCAACACCACGGGAGTTTTCCGCATAACCGTGGGTCAGAGGGAACTCCACCTTGTCGGACATGGTCTTCTTAATGTAGACAGGATTGCCAAACTCGTTGGGGTTTCCCATGTACAGAATACCATCGGTGCCGTAGATCTCCAGGCCGTAGGTCTCGTCCAGGATGCAGTCGGAATTCATATGCAGGGTGCCCAGCACGCCGCTTTCATACTGCATGGTAGCGGTGATAACGTTGGCGTCCTCCAGCTTGTACTCACGGCCGTAGAGCATATTGCCCTCTCTGTCCAGCGCAACACGGGTGTTGACGCGGTCAGGATCGTTGATGGCGGTGAAAGCGGAAACTGCCTTCACGGGGCCCAGGATGGCTGCCAGAGCAGTCAGATAGTAGCCGCCCATGTCGAAGCCGATACCGCCGCCACGCTTGCACAGGTGGGGCAAAAATTCGCCGTAAATGCCGTAGTTACGGCTGATAGAGGCGCGGCAGGAGACGGGCTTACCAATGAGGCCGGACTCCACAATGTACTTGGCAGTCTGTACGGAAGCGCCCAGGAAGGTATCGGGAGCGACACCCAGGTACAGGCCCTTCTCGTTGGCCAGTTCTACCAGTTCCTTGCCCTGCCACAGTTCCACAGCGATCATCTTCTCGGAGAAGACGTGC
>JAZRZT010000060.1:0-4813 GCA_045601475.1 Faecousia sp. | reverse complement strand
TGGACAGTGAGCAGAAGCATCAGCAGCTCATTGACGATGTGGAGCTTCTGTCCGCCGGCCGGGAGATGGATATGGAGGCAGTGCGCAACGGCACCCTGTCCCCGGTGTTCTTCGGCTCTGCACTGACCAACTTCGGTATTGTGCCCTTCCTGGAAGCATTCCTGAAGCTGACGCCCCCTCCCCTGTCCCGTACCGCGGACTGCGGCGTGGTGGATGCTTTCTCTCCCGACTTCTCCGCCTTTGTGTTCAAGATCCAGGCCAACATGAACAAGGCCCACAGAGACCGCCTGGCATTCATGCGCATTTGCTCCGGCAAGTTCCAGCGCGACAGTGAATACTACCACATGCAGGGCGGCAAGAAGATGCGTCTTTCCCAGCCCCAGCAGCTTATGGCGGCAGAGCGGGAAATTGTGGAGGAGGCTTACGCGGGCGACGTGATCGGCGTCTTTGACCCCGGCATCTTCGCCATCGGCGATACCATCACTGTTCCCTCGAAAAAGTTCCTGTATTCCGGCATTCCTACCTTTGCTCCCGAACATTTCTGCCGTGTTTCCGCCAAGGATTCCATGAAACGCAAGCAGTTCGTCAAGGGCACGGAGCAGATCGCCCAAGAGGGTGCTATCCAGATCTTCAAAGTCCCCAATTCCGGTATGGAAGAAGTGATCGTGGGCGTTGTGGGCACACTGCAATTTGACGTGTTCCAGTACCGCATGAAGAATGAGTACGGTGTGGATCTGCGTATGGAAAGCCTGCCTTACGAAGAGATCCGTCTCATCGACAGTTTCCCCGGCGACCTGTCCGACCTGAATTTGGGCAGCGACGCCGAGCTTCTGGAAGATTACCGGGGCAGAAGCCTTTTGGTCTTCTCCAGCTACTGGGCCATCGACTTTACCGTGAGGCGCAATCCCGGCCTTGTTCTCAAAGAGATCGTAGTCAACGAAGGATAATAAAAACCCCCAAGGATTTTTCCTTGGGGGTTTTCTTATTTAGAACTGGGTGGGGGTAACGTGCCAGATCTCTTCGGCGTACTGACGGATGGTGCGGTCGGAGGAGAACTTGGCGCCGCTGGCCACGTTCATCAGGCACTTGCGGCCAAAGGCCACGCGGTCAGCGTAGTCCCGGTTGGCGCGAAGCTTTGCCTCGATGTAGGACTCGTAGTCCATCATCAGGAAGTAGTGGTCAGCCTGGTGCCAGCTGGTGCCGTCCAAAATGGCATGGTACAGATCGCGCTGGTCATGATCGGTGGGCACAGTGCCGTCCACCAGGGTATCCATAGCCCGGTGCAATCTAGGGTTGTGCTCATAGATCCAGCGGGGATTGTAGGTGGCCTTGCTGGAGTTGATCACATCCACGGTAGCGCCGAAGATGTAGTTGTTCTCCTGGCCGGCTTCCTTCACGATCTCCACGTTAGCGCCGTCCATAGTGCCCAAGGTCACCGCGCCGTTGAGCATCAGCTTCATATTGCCGGTGCCGGAAGCCTCGGTGCCCGCGGGAGAGATCTGCTCAGAAATATCCGCAGCGGGGATGATATGCTCGGCGTAGGAGCAGTTATAGTTCTGCACGAACACCACTTTCAGCTTGTCGTTGACGGTGGGGTCGTTATTGATCATCTTGGCGATGCGGTTGATATAGCGAATAACCGCCTTGGCACGGCCGTAGCCGGGAGCGGACTTGGCGCCAAACAGGTACACGGTGGGCTGGAAGTCTTTCAGGCTGCCGTCTTTGAGGCGGAAATAGATATCCACAATAGACAGGGCGTTCAGCAGCTGACGCTTATACTCGTGGAGACGCTTTACCTGCACATCGAACACAAAGTCGGGATTCAGCTTAATGCCTTCCTTCTTCTCGATGATCTTGCAAAGCTGTTCCTTCTTCTGGCGCTTGATGGCGTTGAACTGGCGGACCATATCGTCGTCGTTCATGGGCTTCAGCTTATTCAGCCGGTCCAGGTCACCCAAAAAGTCGCTGCCGATGCGGTACTTGAGCATCTGGGTCAGCTCGGGGTTGCACAGGCCCATCCAACGGCGGGGAGTCACGCCGTTGGTCTTGTTCTGGAAGCGATCGGGGAAAGCCTTGTACCAGAGCTTAAACACATCGTCCTTCAAAATCTGAGAGTGGATCTCAGCAACACCGTTGACATAGGTGCCCACATAGATGCTCAGGTTTGCCATGTGCGCGGTGTTGTCCCGGATGATGAACAGCTCGGGATGCTCGCTCTTGAGCTTCTCGTCGATGCGGCGGATAATATCCACGATCTCGGGAACCACGCTGCCCAGCAGATCCAAAGGCCACTTCTCCAACGCTTCGCCCATAACGGTGTGGTTGGTGTAAGAGAATGTCTTCTGGGCAACCTCAAAGCTCTGCTGGAAGTCCATGCCTTCCTTCATGAGAAGACGGATCAGCTCGGGAATGGACATGGCGGGGTGGGTATCGTTCAGCTGCACAGCGTAGTGCTCCGCGAAATTGGACAGATCCGTGCCGTGGACAGACTTATAAATGCGGATCATGTCCTGCAGGGATGCGGAGGACAGCACGTACTGCTGCTTGATGCGCAGGCGCTTGCCTTCCCAAGTGGAGTCGTTGGGGTACAGAACACGGGTGATGTCCTCAGCCTTGTTCTTCTGGGTCAGAGCCCGCAGGTAGTCCTGGTCATTAAAGGCGTTAAAGTCCAGTTCTTCCTCTGCCTCGCACTGCCACAAGCGCAGAGTGCCCACATTGTCGGTACCGTAGCCGATGACAGGTACATCATAAGGCACAGCCAGAACAGTATGCTCCGGGAACTTGATCTTCACGGTGTGGTTATAGCGGCGGTAGGACCAGGGATCGCCAAACTTTGCCCAGTCGTCAGCGGCCTCCACCTGGCTGCCGTTCTCGTCAAACTTCTGCTTAAAAAGACCGAAGCGGTAACGAAGGCCGTAGCCGGACAGGGGCACATTGGTGCTGGCGGCGGAGTCCAGGAAGCAGGCAGCCAGACGGCCCAGACCGCCGTTGCCCAATGCGGCATCTTCCACATCTTCCAAGATGGCAAGATCCACACCGCGCTCAGAGAACAGCTGCTTCATCTCATCCAGAATGCCCAGATTATAAAGATTGGAATAGACCAGGCGGCCAATCAGGTACTCGGCAGACAGGTAGTATGCCTTCCTCTGATGCATACGCACATGCTTGCAATGATTCCACTGCTCGCTGATGGTCATCATCACAGCAGTACTCAGCGCCTCGTGGAGCTCCTGGGCGGATGCCTCCTTCAAGGACACGTCATGGGTCAGCTTCAGATGCGCCTCAGTCATTTTCACAATGTTCAGGCAATTGTATTTCATATTCAAAACTCCCATTCAGGATTATTTTCATCATTATAAAGCGGCAAGAATACCTCTCAATATATGCAGGCGCTGCCACATAGGTGCGTCAGGGGACACTTACTTCAGAATATAATGATCCATAATACATAGAGAGTAATACTTTATTTCTTATTTGTCAAGATAAACCCCTTTGCAGGGAAAATATTCTAAATATCGGAAGAAATTTGTGCTGAATTTCCGGAAATTTTGGAAATGTTGACAATAAAAAACAGACCCGCCGAAGCGGGTCTGTTATGTATAGAGATTTAAGCCTCCAGGTTGATGCCGGTCTCCTTGCTGAACACATGGCAGACATTGCCGTTGAAGCCGATCTTCACAGCAACGCCAGCAGACAGAGCATTAACCTCAGCTGCGGTCATGTCCATGGTGGAAACGATCACAATGATGTCCTTGCCCATGGTGTTCACGTGCAGGTGCACGGAAGAGCCCATCAGCTCGTGGACGTCGATCTTGGCATCCACACCGTTGTCCACCAGAGCCAAGTGCTCAGGACGGACGCCCAGGGTGATGTCCTGCTCATCCACATTGTTGGCAGCCAGCTTCGCCTGCTTCTCAGCAGACAGCTCCACTTCGTAGCCAGCGAGGTTGACGAAGTACTTGCCTTCCTTCTTCACCAGCTTGGCATCGAACATGTTCATTGCGGGAGAGCCGATGAAGCCTGCGACGAACAGGTTGTAGGGATGGTTGAACACTTCCTGAGGAGTGCCGATCTGCTGGATGAAGCCGTCCTTCATGATGACAATACGGTCGCCCAGAGTCATAGCCTCAGTCTGGTCGTGGGTAACGTAAATAAAGGTGGTGTCGATACGCTCGCGCATCTTGATGATCTCTGCACGCATCTGGTTACGCAGCTTGGCGTCCAGATTGGACAGGGGCTCGTCCATCAGCATGACCTTGGGGTCACGGACGATAGCACGGCCGATAGCAACACGCTGACGCTGACCACCGGACAGAGCCTTGGGCTTACGGCCCAGGTACTGGGTGATGTCCAGGATCTCAGCAGCTTCCTTAACCTTGCGGTCGATCTCAGCCTTGGGAGTATGACGCAGCTTCAGAGCGAAAGCCATGTTGTCATACACAGTCATGTGGGGGTACAGAGCGTAGTTCTGGAAGACCATGGCGATATCGCGGTCCTTGGGAGCTACGTCGTTGACCAGGCGGTCACCGATCCACAGTTCGCCGTCGGAGATCTCTTCCAGACCGGCGACCATACGCAGAGTGGTGGACTTGCCGCAACCGGAAGGACCGACCAGAACGATGAATTCCTTGTCCTTGATCTCCAGGTTGAATTCCTGGACAGCCACGACGCCCTGCTCGGTAACCTGCAGGTTGGCCTTTTCCTTCTCGGGCTCGTATACCTTCTTCTTGGCCTTGCGCTTGTTGCGCTTGATGTCGTCGCCGCTGAAGGGGTAGATCCTCTTGATGTTTTTCAGGGATACGTTTGCCATACT
>JAZRZT010000059.1:0-5025 GCA_045601475.1 Faecousia sp. | reverse complement strand
GACGATACCCCGCATATTCATTTCGTCCGGCTGGGCGGCTCGGCGCATCAGCTCCGGCGGACAGCCCGCGCCGGCCATGATGCCGGTACGCATGTGGGAGAAGTCCGTGGAGCGGTAATCCGGGTGGTTGAACATGGCGATAAACATGGTGGGCACGCCGTTAAAGCAGGTGATCCGCTCCTGGTTGATGCAGGCCAAAGACTGCTTTGCCGAGAAATAGGGCAGGGGGCAGATGGTGGCGCCGTGGGTGAGGGATGCGGTCATGGACAGCACCATGCCGAAGCAATGGAACATGGGCACCTGGATCATCATGCGGTCGGCGGTAGAAAGCCCCATGCGGTCGCCGATGCACTTGCCGTTGTTGACCACATTGTAGTGGGTTAACATAACACCCTTGGGGAAGCCCGTGGTGCCGGAGGTGTACTGCATATTGCACACATCATTCGGCTTTACCTTGGCGGCCATGGCGGCCACCTGCTGGGCAGGCACTAAGGCGCTGCGCGCCATAGCTTCCGGGAAGGTGAGACAGCCGGGCTGCTGAAAGCCAACAGTTATGACATTTCTAAGAAACGGCAGGCGCTTGCAGTGGAGCGGTTCGCCGGGCTTACTGGACGCGATCTCCGGGCAAAGCTCGTTGATAATGGCCTTATAGTTGGAGTCCAGGCAACTTTCGATCATCACCAAAGTATGGGTGTCGGACTGGCGCAGGAGGTACTCCGCTTCGTGGACCTTATAGGCGGTGTTCACCGTCACCAGCACCGCGCCGATCTTGGTGGCAGCCCAGAAGGTGATGAACCATTCCGGTACATTGGTGGCCCAAACAGCCACCTTGCTGCCGGCCTTGACGCCCAAAGATACCAGGGCTCTTGCAAAATCGTCCACATCTTTACGGAACTGAGAATACGTCCGGGTGTAGTCCAAGGTGGTGTATTTGATGGCGTACTGGTCCGGGAATTCCTCTGCCATGCGGTCTAAGACCTGAGAGAAGGTCAGGTCGATGAGCTCGTCTTTTTTCCACACATACTGGCCCGTGCCGTCGTGATTGAAGTACAGGGATTTCTTCTGGTTTCTGGGGCTGTGGAAGCGGCTCATGTAGTTGACAAAGTAGGGGAAGATCACCTCTCTGTCCTGGAGCTCTTCCACCCACTCCGGCTTCCACTCCAAAGAGATAAAGCCATCGTAGTTCACAGAGGACAGCGCCTGCATAATGGATTCGATGGGCATGGTGCCTTCGCCGATGAGGTCGTAGTTGCCGGCGTCGTCGGAGTCACGCAGGTGCACATGGCGCACATAGTCGCCTAAATTCTTGATGGTGGTGTCGGGGGTCTCGCCGAAGTCCCGGTAGGGGTGGTGTACATCCCACAAAACCGCCAGCTCGTCGCAGGCAAAGCTGTCCAGGAGTCGGCGAAGCCGGGCGGTGTCGGAATAGATACCGCTGGACTTTATGAGGATGGTGACGCCGGTTTCCCGGGCAACGGGAATCAGCGCTTCCAGATTCTTGATAACTAAGTTTTCGTTTTCCGTCAGGGCCACGGCGGTCACATAGGGCACTCTTGCATCCCGGGCGGTCTCCATTAAAGAGGCCAGCCAAGGATAGTCGTTTTCGGAAATATCCCAGGAGGTGTCAAAGCAGGGGATGGTGAGATTCTTCTCCCGCAAGGCGCGGACAGTGGCGGATACGGTGTATTTGTGGAACGGTCCGGATTTGCCGGTGAGGGTGGGGAATTTGGGCAGGTTGTAGACCTCAATGCCTGTAAAGCCCATACAAAGGGCCAGTTCCTGCATTTCCTCCCAGCCTAAATCCGGCCAGCCGCGGGTGGAAAAGGAGAGATTCATGCTTCTTCCTCCTCATAGACGATCTTGTTCAGGGCGTTTAAGTAGGCGTGGATACTGGCGCAGACGATGTCTGTGGAGATACCTCTGCCGGAGTACAGCTTGCCCTGGGAGCGCAGGCGGACGATGGTCTGACCCATGGCCTCCCGGCCCTCGGTGACGGCTTGGATCTGGAAATCGTCCAGCTCGTAGTGGTGGCCGGTGATGGATTCAATTGCCATGAAAGCGGCGTCGATAGGGCCGTCACCCAGGCACACGCCTTCCAAGGTTGCCCCGTCCCGCACTAAGCGCATATGGGCGGAGGAGGAGATGGCGTTGCCGGCGTTGATCACATAGGTGTCCAGCTTGTAGGCAGAGGGCACCTGCATGGCGGCGGTGGCCACGATGGCGTCCAGTTCCCGGATGCCCACCTGGTCTTTCTTTTCTGCAATGGCTGCGAAGGCTTCATAGACCTTTTCTTCGTCCTCGGCGGACAGGTCATAGCCCAGCTGTTCCACGGCTTTGAGTACAGATTCTCTGGAGTCGTGGGCGGTGAGGTAGATGCCCTCTTCCGGCTCCGCGGGGCGGAAGGCGGCCTTTTTCTCTCCCTGGCACATCCAGCTGATCTGGGTGAGGCCGCGGCTGAGCTGGGCGGCCTGCACGGTGCAGGCGGCATCCAAAGTGTCCTTCCGGGCGTGGATGACTCTTGCCAGGGTCTCCAAAGAGCAGGTGCTGTCACCGTAGGCGGCGGCCTTTACCTCGTTTGCGCCGCCGGCAACGGCGGCAATGGCGCAGGCATCGGCCAGGGCCAGCTGGTTGCCGCACCAAATGCCCAAGCTCACACCCTGGGGCAGGGTGACGGACTGCAAAAATGCAGAGAATTCCTCCGGGAGCATGGCGCCCGCGGTGTCACAAAGGGTGACGGTGGTGGCGCCGGCCTGGGCGGCGGCGGTGACCACTTCCTGCAAAAAGTCCTTTTCTGCCCGGGTGGCATCCTCTGCCACAAATTCCACATCCGGGCAAAGGGCCTTACAAGCGGCGACGGCATCGGCGATGGCCTTTGCCATGGCGTCGGCTTTCTTATGGTACAGGTATTCCATCTGCACGGAGCTTAAGGGCGCGCACACCTGCAGCCGGGGCGATTTGGCCTCCCGCAATGCGTTCCAAACATCAGAAATATTCGTAAAGCTCACCGGCACGGCCACGGTGGCGTTTTTCACCGCGGCGGCGATGGACTTGATGCGCAAAGCATCGGTGCGGCTCTGACCCAGACCCTCCAGGCAGATCACGGATACGCCTAAACTGTCCAGCTGCTTGCACAGCTCGATCTTCTCCCGGAAGGAAAGATCTTTGCCGCACTGTGCCATGGTCATGTCGCAGATCTTAATGTTACGCATAAGTCAAAACTCCTTTAATTTGACGATGGTTTCAGATTGTATAAGAAAATCCCTGAGGTCAAATGACCTCAGGGACGAAAATTCTTTCGCGGTACCACCCTGATTGTTTCCAAAGGAAACCTCTTCAGACTCCATTAAGTCCTATCCTTTTAACGGGGGAGGCCGTACCCCACTACTGGTTTCCTTTGGCAGGGTCAACTCGGGAAGCAGATCACCAAATCTTTTTGCTCCGGCTCGCACCAACCGCCGGCTCTCTGCAGCATATGGAAAAGGTGAATTTTCCGTCAACGTCTTTCTATATTGAGGTCATTTAACCATAAATATTGGGCGTTGTCAACCAAAAAAATGCTTTTTATGCACATTGCTTAAAATCCGTGTATATTTCTTGTCATCTTTAGCACGAAAACATTTGACTTTTCCGGGCGGACATGGTATAGTGTGTGCAATAGCAAAAAAGGCTGTGACGAAGACGGTCGGAGCAAGCGGTTTTCAGAGAGTCGGCGTGTGGTGCGAGCCGATGACCGGGGTGTTCCAGTTGGCCCATCACTTCCGAGCCGGAGAGCTGAAGCGCGTAAGTTCTCCCGTGTGCCCGCGTTAAGGGATAGAGTTTGTCTGAACTCGATGAGGGACGGCGCATGCCGTAATTTGAGTGGTACCGCGGGTATAATGTTACTCGTCTCAAGAAAGTTTTCTTGGGGCGTTTTTTTGTGCCCCGAAAGGAGCGTATTATGTTCAATCAAGACCCCAATACTCAATTGATGGATGTGGCTTCCCGCATCCGGGACATGCGGGAGATCCTGGGTTACAGCACCCAAAAAATGGCAGAGGATACGGAAATTTCCGAAGAGCAGTACCGGCTGTACGAGACCGGCACGGTGGACCTGCCCTTTACCTTTATTCATAAATGTGCTAAAATATTCGGCGTGGAAATCACCGTTTTGCTGGAGGGCCGCAGCGCAAAGCTTTCTGGCTACACCGTGACCCGCCGGGGCAAGGGCCTGGTCACCGCCAGCGAAGAGGGCATCACCATTCAGGATATGGCCCCCATGTTCCGCAAGAAGCTGGCCACCCCCTACTGGGTTACCTACCAGTACTCCGAGGAACTCCAGGACAAGCCCATCCACACCACCACCCACTCCGGCCAGGAGTTTAACCTGGTCATCCGGGGCGCTATGCGCATCCGTGTGGGCGACCATGAAGAGACCCTCCACGAGGGAGACAGCATCTTCTATAAGTCCTCCACCCCCCACGGCATGATCGCCATCGACGGCAAGGATTGTGTGTTCCTTTCCATGATCATGGCCTCCGATACCACGGACCAGCCCCTGTACATCGGCCAGAGCCGCAAGGGCAAGAAGGACCAGAAGCTTCTGTGCAACAAATTCGTCACCGCCCATGAGGACGAAAACGGCCAGCTGCTGGGTCTGGGCTATGCGGACACCGATACCTATAACTTTGCCTTTGATACCGTGGACGCCATTGCCCGCCGTGAGCCTGAGAAGCTGGCTATGGTCCATGTGGCAAATGATATGACTGAGCGCCGCTTCACCTTTAAGGATATGAAGGATGCCTCCTCCCAGAGCGCCAACTACTTTAAGAGCCTGGGCATCAAGCGGGGCGACCGGGTGATGCTGGTCTTAAAGCGCCACTACCAGTTCTGGTTTGCCATCCTGGGTCTGCACAAGCTGGGCGCTATCGCCATCCCCGCCACCAATCAGCTCATGGAGCATGATTTTGTCTACCGCTTCCAGGCCGCCGATGTGAGCGCTGTGCTGTGCACCGCCGACGGCGATACCGCCGCCGAGATCGAGCTGGC
>JAZRZT010000058.1:0-7495 GCA_045601475.1 Faecousia sp. | reverse complement strand
CGACCTGGTTCGCTGCTTCCATACCACCGACGTGGACACCAACACCACCGTCACCGTTACCTCTGTGGGTGAGGTCCCCGAGCCTCCTACGATCCTTTTGAAGGACTCCGAAGAAGCCAACTATGAAAAGCTGACCTTTGCAGATTTCGGCGCCATGGACGGAGAGCTCCTCTCCGGAAAAGTCCAGGAAAAGAAGACCTATGCCACATTGCCTGGGGATCTGGACGAGATCCTCTTCCAGGGCAAGTACCTGTTCCCCACCTTGGAGCAGGCGAAGCAGTTTGGTAACATCTATTTGGGCAGACCGGATTGGTGGGCGATCGGATTTACGCAGGATAGAGTGGGTAACATTCTGCTGACCGTTGTATCCGATGGCTCCAGCATTGAAAACGAGTCCCTTTGCGATCTGACAGCCGGCAACCCCAAGGTGCAGCTGCGAAACAACGAGGATCTGGAAATTGCTGTTTCCGTCAAGTATGAGAACAAGAAGGAAACTACCACCGACCTGAAGATCGGTGTCTGGATCAACGGCGTACTGCAGCAGGGCGAGTACATCTATGCCCGGAATGTGAAGTTGACCGACTTGACCAGATGTCTGCACACCTATGATGTGGCAGCCGGTAATGGTGTTCCCGTTACCTCTGTGGGCCAGTGGGAGATCCATTCTCTGCCCACCGACTTTACGGAGATCACCCTTTCCGACGGTAACATTCCCGACGGCAATACGGTTACCTACGGTAATTTCTCCAGAATCGAAAGCCTGAACAGAACCCTGGTCTCTGCCAATGTGCAGTTCAACAAGGCGGGTTCCCGTATGCATTTGGGCACCCCCGGCGGTGGCGCGGATGCGTACTCCGGTTTGGGTATTCGTCTGGAGGGCAAAAACTTGGTGATCGGCAACGAACTAAGCACCGTCGAGGGTGTCCAGACCAACGAGTTGACATCCATCGGCCTGAACTTCTGTGTCATCGATCCTCAGCTGGCCGGCGTGGGCGATACCTTTGCCCAAAAGGAATTTTTGCTGCAGCTGAGCACTGAGTTTGTGGATTACGACGGCAACGGCGAAGCCAACGACATCAAGCTGGGTGTCTTCATTAACGGCAAGCTCTATTGCAACAGCTATCTTTACATCCTCAACGAAGCAAAGACGCTGGGTACCGGCGTGAACTTCAACGGTGTCAATGAGGTGGACTTTGCCCGGTTCTCTGCTGTGACGCTCAAGGAATTGACCTCCACAGATCTGGGCATCAAGGACGGCGCCTATACGACTGCGGTGAACGGCGCTTCCGGCACTGCGACCTTGGATCAGACTTCTGTTACTGCCTATGTTACATTTGGCGGAACCGGCTCTGTTTCCTTGGGCAAGGGCGGTAAGGGTATTGTGTATCGCTATATCGGAAGCAATACGGTGATGGTTTCTTATGTGAAGGCAGACGGCACGGCGGTGGAGATCACCCGGGTGAGCATGCCCGTCAATAAGGCTGCAGAGCTGCGGACCACCTTCCAATTCATCAAGGCAGGGGAGAAGACCGATCTGAAGCTGGGTGTGTTTGTAAACGGAAAGCTTTCCGACTACAAGTACTTCCTTGTGGAGGATGTGGATACCTCTGTCCTCACAAGAAGCATGTCTGTGCTGCCTTCCGGTGCTGCAATCCGTATGGGCGCAAACACCTATGAAGAGCTGACTCTGCGAGATTTCATCGTTGCAGATAAAACAAGGTCCGATTACGGCGGAAGATTTGCGTCCTACGAGGGTGCAAATTATAACAATACCGCCCTCTCCGCTGTATTGACCTTCTCTGATGAAACCAAGCAGGCAAACGACAACACCTTCTATGTGGGCGGTAAGTCGTGGTATGGTCTTCGTGTGGAATTGGACGCCAATTCTCAGCTGGCCATTGGCTTCGTCCACGCAGACGGTACGCTGATGCGACTGGCACGAATCAGCCCCGAAGAGGTGGGCATGACCACCTTCCAGGGCAAGGCATTTACCTACCGGGTGACCTTTGATGTGGTGGAAACCGCAGAGGGAGCCTATGACGCCATTATTGGTGTTTATATCAACGATACCCTGTGCAAGGGTAAGCATCTGCTGGTAAAGGGCGTGGATGCGGAAGTTCTGGATAGAGGCCTCTTCTCTTACATTGATAAGAACGGCGGTTCTCTTACCATGCAGTCCACGAATCCTGTAGTAGATTTCACCATTTTCGGTTTAACTAAAGACTGGGAAAACACCTTAAGGATCCAGTAAGCGCTTATGGCTCCGGAAGTGTACTTCCGGAGCCATTATGCTTAAGAGAGGCTGGAAAAGAATATGGAAAACAAGAAAAATTACTTTGAAGAAGCCCAGTGGATATTCGCAAAGGACATCCCGGGGAATGTATGCAATACATATTTTGAATATGAAGGGGAGTTTTCCGTGGAAAATACGGAAAACGTGCGCCTTTTTATCAGCGCCAGCACCTTGTACGCAGTGTATGTGAACGGCGTATTTGCAGATTGCGGACAGTATGCTGACTACGAAGATTACCAGGTATATGACGAGCTGGATATCAGCCGCTTTATCAAACCCGGTAAGAATACATTAAAAATCGAACATTATGTAATTGGTACCAATTACTTTACTCATAGAATTCAAATTCCCGGCATTATTTTTGCCGTTTGGGAAGATGAAACTTGTGTGCTGGGCAGTAACGAAGAAGTTTTGTCCAGAAAGAATGCCCATTTTGCGGACGGTCCTATGGAGCATATTTCCGGCCAGTTGGGCTATGTATTCAAGTATGACGCTTGCGCGGCGGAACTGCCGTGGCAGAAGAGCGTATTGGCAGGCAAGGAAAAGCATTTATTTGAACGTCCCATCAAAAAGCTGGTGATCGAAGAAGAAACCACTGGCATACTAAAGACCCAAGGCGTCTACTTAACAGACGGCAAGGCAACTACCATTGGCAAGAAAGTATATAATGCATTTCTGTCTACCCGGACGGCTAACGAACTTTTGGAGACCCAAGAAAATGCTACCCATTGGCAGATCCCGGAAGGGGAGATGGCAGAGGGCGTCTATTTCCTGTTGGATGCCGGTCAGGAATCCGTAGGTTTCTTGAGCTTGGATTTCGAAGTGCCGGAAGATTGCGAAGTGCTCATCGGCTACGGCGAGCATTTGGAGGATCTGCGTGTCCGTTCCAGCATTAAATCCCGGAACTTTGCTGTGCGTTACTATGCCAAGGCGGGCAGAAACCAATTTTTCAATCCGTTCCTGCGCCTGGGTTTGCGGTATCTGCAGATCCATATCGCCAGCAAGAGCGGTACACTTTACAAAGCAGGTATCCGCAACACCCATTACCCCTTGCAGCTGCCGGAAAACAAGATTTCCCACGCATTGCACCATAAAATCTATGATGTGGCAGTGAGAACTCTGCACATGTGCATGCACGAGCATTACGAGGACTGCCCCTGGAGAGAGCAATCGCTGTACACCTTTGACAGCCGTGTGCAGATGCTCTGCGGCTATTATGCCTTTGGGGAGTTTACGTTCCCCAGAGAGTCCTTGCGGTTGTTTGCAAAATCCTTGCGTGAGGATGGCACCTTGGAGCTGTGTGCCCCGGGCATCATTCCCATTACGATCCCCTCCTTTACTACCATCTATATCCGGCAGTTAATGGAGTATATGGAGTATTCCAAGGATGTGGCATTTATCCGGGAAGTGTTTGATTGCGCAAAGAAGATCGTAGAAAAGCTGGAAGAGCGGATCGATGAAACGGGACTTATCCCTTGTTTTGCAGGCGATCAGTACTGGAACTTCTATGAGTGGAAAGAGGGGCTGGCCGGCGAAGAATATTTTGCCGAGAATCCTCCCTACGAGTGCCCCCTCAATGCTTTTGTTTCCGATAGCTTCTACTGCTTTGCAAGACTTTGCGAGGCGGTACAGCCGGAATTGGCGGCGCATTATGATGCGTTGCACAAGAAACTCAATGAGAAGCTCCACAAAGCGTTTTTTGATGCCGAAAGAAATGTGTACCTAACCCGGTTAAACGACCGCGAAAGACCGCTCCACGCCTTTACCCAGGCTTTGGCGCTGTATGTTGGCGCGACCCCGGAGGATGTGAAACCCCAGGTTGTGGAAAATATGCTCTCCGAGGATATGATCCCCTGCACCTTAAGCGCAAGCACCTATGAATACGATGTTCTTTTGCAAATGGGCGATATGTACCGCGACTTTGTGCGCAAAGATGTGGAGGAGGTTTGGGGCAAAATGCTCTATGCCGGCGCCACCACCTTCTGGGAAACGGACTTGGGAGATAAGGATTTCCATAACGCCGGTTCTCTTTGCCACGGTTGGTCGGCAGTGCCCATCTATTTGTACGGAAAATATAACCTGCTGGAAGAATAAAAGGTGAAATTATGCGATTTACAGAACTTTTGAAAAAGAAAACTGCCGATAATCCCGGCACCAGAACACCCATTGTTGCATTTTTGGGCGATAGTGTGACCCAGGGTGTTTTTGAGACCTATGAAAGAGACGGCAAAATGAAGGTGGTATTTGACAGCACCGCCGCCTACGCCGAAAAAGTTAAGAAGCTGCTGGCTATGCTGTACCCCCAGGCACCCATTTCTGTGGTGAATTGCGGTGTCAACGGTAGCTCTGCGCCTGCGGGTTTCGAACGACTGAAGCGAGATGTTTTGGCGTTTTCTCCCGACCTGTTGGTGGTCTGCTTTGGTCTGAACGATGCCAACGCAGAAATGGAAGGCCTGGAGAACTACAAGGATGCTTTGCGGAATATTTTCCGTACTGCAAAGGAAAACGGTATTGAAACCATTTTCATGACCCCCAACATGATGAACACTGACGCAAGCCGGGTGTTCCAGGGGGAGATCCTTGCGCCTTTGGCGGATATCTTTGGCGCACGGCAGTTAAACGGTGTGTTTGATGCCTATATGGATGGCGCACGGCAGGTTTGCCGTGAAGAAAATGTGGTACTTTGCGACTGCTATGCCATCTGGAAGAATATGTATGCAGCCGGTGTGGACACCACCAATCTGTTGTCCAACGGTTTAAATCATCCCATTAGAGAAATGCATGAGCTGTTTGCATGGCAGCTGGTGCAGACCATCATTGAAAAGTAAAGGAGAGCACAACCATGAAAACTGTAAAAGACAAGTATTTGGTAGTAGGCGCTGACTTTGCCGGTTTCCCCCTGAAGGAAGCTGTCGTTGCCCATCTGGAAAAGAAGGGTTGGAAGATTACTGACTTGGGCGTGCGTGCCGATTCTGATCCCAACGATACAGACCTTATGTTCCATAGAGTGGGTCTGCGGGTAGGTGCAGCAATCTCCGAAGGTGAATTTGAAAGAGCCCTGCTGTTCTGCGGTACCGGTATGGGTATCCACATTGCTGCCAGCAAGTGTCCCCACGTCCACGCCGGCGTTGTGGAGAGCGTTCCTGCGGCGCTGCGCGCCATCACCGGCAACGGTGTCAATGTTCTGGCAATGGGCGCATTCTATGTGGCACCGGCCATGGGCTGCGATATTGCTGGCGCTTATCTGAATGCAGAGCTGGGCAGCGGCTATGAATGGTGGAAGAATTTCTACGAATTCCACAAGCTGGCCATTGACGAGCTGGAAGCTTTCGATTACGAGCAGTACAAGGCAAATGGCTTTAAGGTCAACAAACTGGGTGATTTCCCCTTGAAATTGGAGACAAAGCCGGAATAAGGAGATAGCGATGGAAAAGTGGCTGAAAAATGCGGTTGTTTATGAAGTTTATCCTCAGTCCTTTTATGATTCCAACGGTGACGGCATCGGTGATCTGAAGGGTCTCATTCAAAAGTTAGACTACATTGCAGACTGCGGTTTTAATGTGATCTGGCTGCATCCTATCAACGACAGCAGCTTCCGGGATGGCGGTTATGACATCACAGATTACTATAAAGTTGCGCCCCGATACGGCACCAATGAGGACTTCAGGGAGTTTTGCCGTCAGGCGCACAACCGGGGCATTAAGGTAATTTATGACCTGGTCGCCGGCCATACCTCTATTGACCATCCTTGGTTCCAGGAATCGGCAAAGAACGAGGTAAACGAATATACCAATCGCTATATCTGGACAAAGGGCACCTTTGAGGTAGGTCCCGGAATCCGTGGATACAGCCAGCGAGATGGCAATTACATACCCAATTTCTTCTGGTCACAGCCATCACTAAACTACGGCTATGCCAACCCCACGGAGGATTGGCAGCTTCCCGTGGATCACCCGGACTGCATTGCCACCAAGGAAGAACTGAAAAAGATCATGTACTTCTGGATGGATATGGGCGCGGACGGCTTCCGTGTGGATCTGGCGCCTACGCTGATCAAGGGCGATAAAGAAGGCAATGTTACCCGGGCATTTTGGCACGAATTAAAAGCCCATCTGAAGGTAAAGAACCCCGAGTCTGTTTTGATTTCTGAGTGGGGCAAGCCTGCAAGAGCAGTTTGGACCGGCTTTGACTGCGATTTTTTGCTGCATTCCTATGATCCGGCCTACACCTCTCTTTTTAGACATGAAGAGGGAAGAAATGTGACCAGAGAGTACATCGGTCACAGTTATTTCGATAAAGCGGGAAAAGGCGACATCAACATTTTCCTGCGGCATTACCTTAGCGAATATGAAAAAATCGGTGAGGACGGCGCCATCGGCCTGATTACCGGCAACCACGATTTGCCTAGAATCGGCTATGGACGGACGCAGGAAGAAATGAAGGTTGCCATGACCTTTATCCTGACGATGCCCGGTGTGCCCTTCGTCTACTACGGTGACGAGATCGGCATGGACTTTATCAAAGATCTGCCCTCCAAGGAAGGCGGCTATGTCCGTACCGGTGCCCGCACACCCATGCAGTGGAATCATCAGAAGAATCACGGCTTCTCCCAAAGTGACACACCCTATTTGCCCACCGATCCCAAGCCGGATGCACCCACAGTGGAAGAGCAGCTTCAGGATAAGGAATCTTTGCTGAATCTGGTGAAACAGCTGGTGAAGCTGCGTACGCAGAATCCGGGATTTTCCGATGTATCCAATTGGAAGATCCTTGCGGAAGGCTATCCCTTCGTTTACGAAAGAACGGTTGCCGGAAAGAAATTCCTGATCGCCCTGAATCCTTCTGCAGAAGAAAAGCACTGTGAGATTCCGGCTGTCAAAGAGATCGTTGTCAGCCAGAATGTAAAAATCGAAGGAACCAGCCTGTGGATGGGCGGCGTAAGCTGTGTTGTAGCGGAGATTTTATGAAAAAGAAAACGATCATTCTAGTCAGCATTCTTGCTGCTTGCTTACCATTGCTGGGCGGCTTGCTTTTTGACTTACTTACGGGAGGAAGAAACGTGGAAATCAAATGCATGAGCTTTAATATACTTGGCATTGATGGGTATGAAGGCTATTTGCCTGTGGAAGTCCGGGCGCAGCATATGCAAACCTATTTGAACGAATCCGGCATGGATCTCATCGGTCTGCAGGAAGCCGGCAG
>JAZRZT010000057.1:0-3091 GCA_045601475.1 Faecousia sp. | reverse complement strand
TCATGTTATGACCATTCCTTTCCGGCACCAACGAGGCATGAAACCGAGCACAGTGCCTACGAAGTAGTGTATACTGTTAGAGAGGGGGCAGGTATACTACAGAGCACGCGGAGGTAGGTGGTGCGCGCTGAGCGTAAGCCCGCCATGTTATAAGTCGCCGGATGTCCTTGGATGCACCAAAGAGTTGGACATGTGTCTTCTGGCACAGTAGCCTGTAAACTTATCTGTGAAAAGACGTTACTCGTTTTTTGCCGGACATCCAGTCAATGCCTGTCTCCTCAAATATCCACGAGGAGGATCACTATGGGAAGACTGAAAATCGTTTTCCCTGTCTGCTGCGGTATGGATGTACACCGCGATTTCGTGATTGCCTGCATCGCAAGCACGAACAGTCAGGGCGTCACAGAGTATCAGAGTAAGCGCTTCTCTACCTATACGGGAGATTTGCGCAAGCTCGCTGTTTGGCTCAGGGAGAACCATTGCTCGGATGTCTGCATGGAGTCCACCGGCAAGTATTGGTTCCCCGTTCACAACATCCTTGAAAAAGACTTCCACGTCGTCGTCTCTCATCCCAAGTTCGTCAAAGCCATCAAAGGCAAGAAGACGGATAAGAAAGATGCCATGTGGATCGCTGACCTTTTCAAGCACGACCTGGTTCGCGGCAGCTTTATCCCGCCTGAGGATATTCGTCAACTGCGTGACCTGTGCCGCTACTATCAGAAACTCGTCTGGAATACCACGGGAGAGAAGAACCGTGCCCAGAACTGCCTCACAGTCTCCAACTTCAAACTGGATGACGTGTTCAGTAGCGTGTTCATTAAGAGCGCGTCCGCCATCATCAGTCAGTTGTTGGAGCATCCGGGTGAAGCCTTTGATGTCGCGCCTTTCCTCGACAAACGCTGTAAGGCTTCCCCTCAGGAAGTTCAGAGGGCCATAGATGGTGCCTTCTCTCCCTGGCAGGCGGAAAAGCTCAAGGTCATCCGCAAGCATATTTCCAATCTTGATGACCTTCGGGATGCGCTGCAAAAGCTCATCTTTAAGCTTGCTGAACCTTATTCCCGCCAGATCGAATTGCTGCTTACCGTCCCCGGTATCTCCGATCCCATGACTGCCATTCGTGTGATTGCGGAAATCGGGGCTGATATGCGTCAATTCGAGTCTTCCAAACACCTTTGTTCTTGGGCTGGTCTTACCCCTCAGAACAACGAAAGTGCCAACAAGAAGAAGACAACTCGCATCGGCAAAGCAGGGCAATACCTCAAACCCCTGCTTATTCAATGCGCTGTCGCTGCCAGCAATCCGCGCTCTAAGCTGCATCCTGAAATCCTCGCCAAGTACCAAATCCTCAAAAAAAGGCGCGGTGCCAAGAAGGCCAGGGTCGCTATCGCTCGCAGACTGCTTACCGCTATCTTTCACATCCTCTTGAATGATACCCCGTATCAGCCCGCGGATTCTTCTGCCAAAGAATCTGCTCCTGAACAGCGTATCATTTCGTTGAGTCAGGCTATTGCTCTGCTCACTCGCAAGGGCTATGTTATCAGCGAGGTGGCGGATATCTCTGATCTCCCGCTTGTCGAGTCAGCCCCATCCAGCTGACTACTCTCTCGCTTCTGCTGCTTCCTCCTGCGGGGGGTGGCTTGCTTTGCTATGTCTTTTTGTCATGTGTTGGTTTCAAACTTTTCCTCCCTGAATTTCAATTCGTCCCGGATTGCCGGGTTACTTCAGCTTCCACGCCAAATCGTTCAGGAACAGCTGCTGCTCCAGCGCCTCGACGGTGGTGTCCTTCGTGATGTGCACGAACTCGATGTCCATCATCCGCGCCCAGTCCTTCATCTGCTCGGCGGTCACGTCGTAGGAAAGCACGGTGTGGTGCGCGCCGCCCGCGGCGATCCAGCACTCCACGCCGGTGGACAGGTCCGGAAAGGCCTTCCACATGACCCGGGCCACGGGCAGGTTCGGCATGGGCAGTATGGGCTTGACGCACTCGATGTCCTGCACGATCAGACGAAGCCTGCCGCCCATGTCAATGAGGCTCACCACAATGCCGGGGCCTTCGTGTCCCTCGAACACCAGCCGGGCCGGGGGCTCCCGGTCGCCGATGCCCAGCGGGTGCACCTCGATGCGGGGCTTTTCCGCCGCCACGCTGGGGCAGACCTCCAGCATGTGCGCGCCCAGGCTGTACTTGGCGTCCGGCTCCAGGTTGTAGGTGTAGTCCTCCATGAAGGCGGTGCCGCCGGTCATACCCTCGCTCATGGCCTTCATGATGGCCGTCATGGCGCTGACCTTCCAGTCGCCCTCGCCGCCGTAGCCGTAGCCCTGGGCCATCAGGTGCTGGCTGGCCAGGCCGGGCAGCTGCTTCATGCCGTAGAGATCCTGGAAGGTGTTGGAGAAGGCCATACAGCCCTCGGCGTCCAGCATCTTCTTCATGGCGATCTCTTCCCGGGCCTGATAGCGCACGGTTGCGATGTCGTCGGTGTTCAGGGTGTACTCGCGGCAGTAGGTCTCCATCAGCGCGTCGATCTCCGCCTCGGTGACCTCGTCCATGGTCTTGACCAGCTTGCCCACCGGCCAGGTGTTCACCTGCCAGCCCAGCTTGATCTGCGCCTCCACCTTGTCGCCCTCGGTGACGGCCACCTCGCGCATGTTGTCGCCGAAGCGCATGACCTTGAGGCCCTTGGAGAATGCCACGCCCACCGCGGCGCGCATCCAGCTGCCGATCCGCTTCTGGACGTCCTCGTCCTCCCAGTAGCCGGCGATGACCTTGCGGGGCATCCGCAGACGCGCGGCGATGAAGCCGTGCTCCCGGTCGCCGTGGGCGGCCTGGTTCAGGTTCATGAAGTCCATGTCGATCTCTTCGTTGGGGATGGACCGGTTGTACTGGGTGGCGAAGTGGCAGTAGGGCTTCTGCAGGTCCGCAAAGCCGTTGATCCACATCTTGGAGGGGCTGAAGGTGTGGCACCAGGTCACGATGCCGGCGCAGTTGTCGGCATAGTTGGCCTCGCGCACCACGTCGGTGATCTCCTTGTTGGTCTTGGCGGGCACCTTGTAGACCAGCTTGCAGGGCAGCAGGCCGGAGGCAAGTCGGATCGTA
>JAZRZT010000056.1:0-5652 GCA_045601475.1 Faecousia sp. | reverse complement strand
AAGCTCTACCTCAGGAAGATTCGAATATACTGTAACCTTTGTTACGTCTTCGACACGGTCAACATATCTCTTTGAGCAAAGGTGGACAAACGGCTCATCAGACAGCCATGCCTTATAAGCATAGAAGGAATCCTTCTTATACTTCCGGTCGAAGGTCACAAGGCCCTTATGGTTCTGACCGTTCTCGCCGCCCTCGTTACGGGCATCGGCACCGAAGTCAAACATATTCCATACGTGGGTTGCCCAGATATACTTACGGGTGAAGAGCTGCTTGATAAGCTCCTCGTGGTAGTATGACTGATACTCCTCGGTGTAGTCGCCCTGGCGGGGATCAGAAGTGTGCCAGTTCAGAGCCTCACAGCCGTACTCGGAGCAGCCGATGGGAATGGTGGGGTGCATGGCGTGGAACTTATCGAACCAGGGACCGTTCATGGAGGTGTCGCCGCCGTACCAGCCGAAGTAGTGGTTGTAGGAAACCACATCGGGGATCAGCAGGTAGGGATCTTCCATCTTGCACATAGACACAGCCGCGATGGTGGTAAGTCTGGTCTTATCCATCTCATGGCACAGATCGTTCAGAATACGGTGATTCTCCAACAGGTCGTCATCGGAGCCGCCGATGGAGATCTCGTTGGACAGACCCCAAACCACGATGGAGGGGTGGTTGTAGTTCTGGACGATCAGTTCCTTCATCTGGGAGATGGTGTTTTCCCGACCGGTGGGCATGTGCTTGGAGATATAGGGAATCTCCGCCCAGATCACAAGGCCCTTTTCGTCGCACAGATCGTAGAAGTACTGATCGTGCTGGTAGTGGGCCAGACGGATGGTGGTGCAGCCCACCTCGCAAATCAGGTCGATATCCTCTTCGTGATGCTCGGGCAGCAATGCGTTACCGAAGCCCCAGCGGTCCTGGTGACGGGATACGCCGCGCAGGGGGTACTCTTCGCCGTTGAGGATGAAGCCGTTGTCGGGATCGATCTTGAAGGTGCGGCAGCCGAAGCGGGTGCACACATTGTCGATGATCTTACCACCTTCGATCAGCTCTGCCTCGCAGCAGTACAGGTAGGGATCCTTGCGGCCGTGCCACAGGTGGACATTTTCAATCACAAAGTTTGCGGTGGTGTCGGCAGTTTCCTGGGTGTACAGCTCGTTTTCATCCTTGTCGTAGATGGTGTACTTGACGGTCTGGCCTTCCTTGGCGTTTGTCAGGAACACCTTCACTTCCACATTGGCATTGGCACCGTTCACAGCGGGAGTGACCATGATGCCGGGGCCGCCGTAGTAGTCAAGATCAAAGTGGGACTCGCTGACACAAATCAGATTCACATCCCGGTAAATGCCGCCGTAAAAAGTGAAGTCGGCCATCTGGGGATAAACGGTCTCGTTGGCGCTGTTGTCCACAGCGATGGCAAGCAGACTGTTTTCACCCAGAGCCTCGGTGACATCTACTCTCCAGGTAGAGTAACCGCCGTCGTGATGGGCCAGTGCCTTGCCGTCCACATACACATCGGCAGAGGAGTTGGCACCCCGGATCTCCAGATAGTAGCGGTCTGCAGCGGGCAGTTCGGACTTGTTGAGGGTCTTTGCATAATAAGCGGTGCCGCGGTAGTAGTCGTTACCGCCGTCCTGGCCGTCAATGGCGTTCCAGGAATGGGGCAGGTTGACTACCTCCCATGCAGCATCAATCGCAGCGGGGACCGCGGTTGCTTCCTTGCTGAAAGACCATGCGCTGTTTAAATTAATAATTTCTCTCATAAAAGGAACCTCCAAAGCATTGCGTTATTCAAATATCACCCTGCCGGAAAACCGACAGGGTGATACGGTTTTACAGTATGAAATTACTCAGCGGAGCGGCGAGCTTCCAGCTCAGCGTTCATCTTAGCCAGAGTCTTCTTATCCAGGTTGTAGACCAGGGCCAGGCCGATGAACTGCAGAATTGCAGACACCAGGAACAATGCGGCAACCAAGGTGCGCAGGTTCACTGCCACATCCCAGCTGAGCAGAGTGACATCGATCATCTCTGCGCCGGTAACGGGGTCGATGGCGTTGTTCACATAGCCCAGGGTGCTCATGATCACCAGAGCCACTGCGGGGCCGACGCCCTGTGCCAGCTTACGGAAGAAGGAGTGCAGAGAGTACACAGTGCCTTCCTCGCGGGTACCAGTCTTCCACTCGTTGTAGTCGATAGCATCGCCCATCATTGCCCAGGAGACAGTGGAGTAGATGCCCAGGCCCAGGGAGTAGACCAGCTGGCAGAGGATGTAGATAATCAGATCCAGGCCGGTGTTATTGGGGGTGATGATGAACAGACCCAGGCCGCCGATGATGGAGCAGATCGCGCCCACAACGGACAGTTCCTTCTTACCGTACTTCACCACCATCTTACGGGCCAGGGGAGTGAATACCACGATGGGGATCATGGCAAACAGCTGCACGATACCGGAGATCTGGGGGTTCTTGAAGTAGATCTGGAACACCACGGAAACAGCGGTGGTAGCGCCCTGCATACCGATGAACATACCCATGGCAGCCAGGGTTGCGCCCACAGCGGGACGATTCTTAATAAAGTTGCCCATCGCCTTGATCACATTGAACTTGGGCATCTCTTCGCCGGTCTTCACTTCGGTATCCACACGGATCTCGGTGTTCTTGATCATGAACTGGAAGCAGATGAAGCCCAGAACGCCCATCACCAGAGCGGCCACGAAAACCATGGGGCCGTTGAGAGACTTATCGGGGTTGTAGATCAGGAAAGGCAGGATCACCATGGGCAGCATGTTGCCGACCATAGAGCCGACGGAACGCCATGCAGACAAAGATGCGCGGTCAGCGGGCTCCTTGGAGATCAAGGAGAGCAGAGAGCCGTAAGGCACATTTGCCACGGTATAGAAAGCATCCCAAATCACATAGCCTGCCACAAAGATGATAGCCTTTGCCAGCACAGGAGCCTGGGGCAGCGGAATAAAGCAACAAGCACCGCCTACAATCAGGCCAATGGAGCCGGCCCAGATATACTGCAGGAACTTATTTCTCTTATATTTCTTTTTGTCAGCGTCGATCATGGAGCCGATCAGGGGATCGTTGATTGCGTCCCACACCTGAACGATCACCAGAAGCAGGGAGTACCAAAGGCCCATGCCCATGACCTGTGTCCAGAAGAGCGCCATAGTACCCTTCAGGGCAAAGCTCATGTTACAGCCCAGGTCGCCGGCAGCGTATGCCAGGGAGTCACGAATGCCAAACTTGCGGTAGCCGTTGGCATCCAAGGTAACAGGTTTTTTTGCCATTATGTTTGTCCTCCTTGTTTTGCGGGCACATACCCGCACCTATCATAGTGATTATAAAACATCTTGCCCAAATTTCACAGACACAAATTGACACTTTTGTGGCACCATGCAGAAATTTATCCGGTATTTTTTTGTTTATCTTAAACAACAGCAGTTGTCAAATCTTAATTTTGTGCTATACTATTACCAAAAAAGGAAGAAGGTGGAAACCGTGTACAAGATCTGTCAGACTGAGCAGTCCACCCGCCGGCAACGGGAGCTGGAACAGGGGCTTTTGCAACTGATGCTCCGCAGAAATTACGAGGATATCTCCGTCAGCGATCTGTGCGAACATATGCAGATCCCCCGCAAATCCTTTTATCGGTATTTCTCCAGCAAGGACGGCGCTTTGTATGCCCTCATTGACCATACCCTGGCAGACTTTTTTCAGATGCCTCTCAGCGAGAAAAAGTCCAGAGGCACCGCCATCGGCGACCTGGATCTGTACTTTCTTTTCTGGTACGAACACAAGGCCCTGCTGGATGCCTTGCAGCGCAGCTCCCTCAGCGGCATTTTGGTGGAACGAGCCACAAACTTCGCCCTGCAGGAAGGCCATATGCCCCGGCAGTTCAAACGCTTTTCCCCGGAAATCCGGGGTGTCGCTATGGCTTTTTCCGTGTGTGGACTCATGTCCATGATCCTCCAGTGGCATCGTCAGGGTTTCCTGGTCTCACCCAACGAAATGACCCGGCTGGCCGTAGATATGCTGACCACTCCCCTGCTCAATCCGTAAAAAATCCCGGTTTTTGTGTAACCTGCGCAAAAACCGGGGTTCATTTTCTATACGCTGGTGTCACACTTGGACCATTTTGTGCCTTGTAACTTTCCATATAAAAAAGGTATAATAACATAGATATAGAATGCGAAAGTAGGGGGTATTTTATGACGCCTTTTTTAAGCAAAGACTTTCTTTTAAAGACCGAGACAGCGAAACATCTGTACCATGACATTGCGGCTCAGCTGCCGATCCTGGACTACCACTGCCATGTGAGTCCCAAGGAGATTTTTGAGAACAAGCGGTTTAAGAATATCACCGAGGTGTGGCTTTCCGGCGACCACTACAAGTGGCGGCTCATGCGATCCAACGGTATTGATGAGTATTACATCACCGGCGATGCCCCTGATCGGGAGAAATTCCAGAAATTTGCCGAGACGCTCCCCAAGGCCATCGGCAACCCCATGTACCACTGGTGCCACCTGGAGCTGAAGAACTATTTTGGTTACGAGGGCATCTTGAACGGCGAGACCACCCAAAAGGTTTGGGATCTGACTTGCCAAAAGCTTTCCCAGCCGGAGCTGTCTGTGCGGGGTATCATTAAAAAGAGCAATGTAGCCCTCATCGGCACCACTGACGACCCCATCGACTCTCTGGAGTGGCACAAAAAGCTGATGGAAGACGATAGCTTCTCCACCATTGTTGCTCCCACCTTCCGGCCGGATAAGGCGCTGAACATTGAGAAGGCTGACTGGAAAGCCTATATCGCAACCCTCTCTCAGGTTTCCGGTGTGAAGATCACCGATGTGGAAAGTCTGAAAGTCGCCCTTGCAAAGAGAATCGATCATTTCGACAGTTGCGGCTGCCGGGCCAGCGATCACGGCTTGGACTACATGGTATTCCGCCCCGTGGCCGGTGCCGCAGAGGGAATCATGGCAAAAGCCCTTGCGGGCAACGCCGTGACCATGGAGGAGGCCGAAATCTTCAAGACCGAGCTTCTTTTGTTCTGCGCGGAAGCCTATGCCAGAAAGGACTGGGTGCTGCAGCTGCACTACAACTGTCTGCGAAACCCTAACTCCAAAGAATTCTCCCGTCTGGGTCCCGATATGGGCTTTGACTCCATCGGTCCCCGGAGCGCGGCGGATACCCTCCCCGGACTTTTGGATGCTCTGTACAGCAAGGGCTGTCTGCCCAAGACTGTTCTTTACAGTTTGGATGCCGGGGACAACGCCTTCCTGGATGTGCTCATGGGCGCGTTCCAGGGCACCGAGGTACCCGGCAAGATCCAGCACGGCAGCGCCTGGTGGTTCAACGACAACAAGGTGGGTATGGAGCAGCAGCTGATCAGCTTGGGCAACCTGGGTATCTTGGGCAACTTTATCGGTATGCTCACAGACTCCCGCAGTTTCCTGTCCTACACCCGCCACGAGTATTTCCGCAGAATACTGTGTAACCTGGTAGGCCAATGGGTGGAAGACGGCGAGTATCCCAACAGCGAACAGGATTTACAGCAGATCATTTCCGGCATCTGCTATGAAAACGCCAAGCGTTACTTTAACATATAGGAGGAACTATTATGCCAATGCAAATGGGTTTCCGCTGGTACGGCGA
>JAZRZT010000055.1:0-4474 GCA_045601475.1 Faecousia sp. | reverse complement strand
CCAAGGCGCGTAATGTTACCATGAGAGGAATGTATATTCAATGAGCGCATCCGATAAGAAGAAGCTCCGCAAGGAGCAGGTTGCTGCGCAGATGACCGAAAAACAGCGCCAGCAGCAGAAAGAAGACAAGAAGCTGAAGATTTACACCGTGACCTTTATCACCGCCCTGTTTTTGGTAGCCTGCCTGGCAATAGGCATTACCATCGCCAAGACCATTACCACCAACGGCAATGCGGAGCGGAAGACCATCGCCGCTACCGTAGGCGGTCATGAGATCAACACCGTTGAGATGGCCTATTACTACTCCGACGCCATCAACAACATGTACAACAGCTTTTACAGCTCCGGCGATGTTTACGCCGAGTACTATATGGAGGCTATGGGTCTGGATCCCAAGACGCCCCTCACCAAGCAGAATCACCCTGAAACCGGTGATACCTGGGCAAATTACTTCCTGGATGAGGCTCTGAAAACCGCCCAGAGTGATTACGCTATCTACGACCTGGCTATGAAGGACACCAGCTTCACTCTCCCCGAAGAGAGCACGCAGTCCATCACTACCGCTGTCAACAATCTCAACGCATACGCCACTATGAACGGCTACAACTCCCCCGACAAGTACCTGCAGGCTATCTACGGCTACGGTGCTGATGTGGCAAGCTATGAGAAGTACCTGGAGCGTTCCGAGATCGCAAGAGCCTACTATAATTACTACTACGAAAGCCGCACCTTCGACGAAGCCGCCATCCGCGAGCAGGAAGAGAAGAACGGCGCTGATCAGTACAACGCCTACTCCTATGTTTACAGCTATCTGAGCTACAACGACTTCCTGGAAGGCGGCACTGAGAATGAGGACGGCACTAAGGTCTACTCCGACGAGGAGAACAACGCCGCCCGGGCTAAGGCAAAGGAAGCTGCCGAGAAATTGGCACAGGCCAAGACCGAAGAGGAAATGAAGGAATTGGCAGAAACCATCGAGACCAAAGAGGGCAGCCAGGTGACTGTTTATGCAAAGTCCAACGACCTGCATTCTGCGATCAACGCACCTCTGAACACCTGGTTGGCAGACGCCAAGCGCAAGGCCGGCGACAAGACTGTGCTGGAAAACACCGCCAATGTCTCTGAGGACTCCGAGGAAACCGTGGTCAACGGCTACTATGCGGTGATCTTCCAGTCCAAGACCGACAACGCTGAGCTCATGGACGATGTCCGTCACCTGCTGGTCGCTTACGAAGGCGGCACCCTCGACGAGGCCACCGGCGAGACCACCTATACCGACGAAGAGAAGGTAGCGGCTGGCGATAAGGCAAAGGCTCTGCTGGAAGAGTACCAGAAGAACGCCACACAGGAAAACTTCATCGCCATGGTGAAGGAGCACAGTGACGACGAGGCTTCTGTGGAGAACGGCGGTTTGTACGAGGACATTCACTACAACTCCGAGTACATGGAGACCTTCCGTGACTGGGCAATTGACCCCGCCCGTAAGGAAGGCGATACCGGCATTGTGGAGACCTCCTACGGCTGCCACATCATGTACTACGTGGGCAACTCCGAGATGACCTACCGCGACTACCTGATCAGTGAAGAACTGCGTGCTGACACAGTAAACGCCTGGTACGAGGCAGCTAAGGAAGCTACCCCCATCGTAAAGAAAGACCTGAGCAAGCTGTCCATGGACCTGGTCCTGGGCTGATCACTGCATAAAACCGCCTCCTGTGGAAAAGCTTTCCACAGGATGTGTTTTTTTGCGCAAATCCAAGTATTTGGGGCCTGTTTTGGCCGGCGGGGCTGCCGGTGTGGTCAACGGTCTGTTCGGCGCCGGTGGCGGGATGGTGCTGGTGCCCCTGCTTTGTATGCTGACCGACCTGGAGGACGACCAGGTCTTCCCTGCTTCGGTTTCTATCATTCTGCCGGTATGTCTTGTTTCCCTCTCCATTCGGTTTGATGCTGCGGCCCTTGCCGGTAATAACATCTGGTATCTTCTATCCAGCGCATTGGGCGGCATATTGGCGGGTATCTTTGCAAAAAAGATCCCCACCACCTGGCTGCACCGGGCGTTGGGGATACTCATTCTATGGGGAGGGATTCGGTATTTATGGTAGAGAGCGTTCCTGTGATCTTGCTTGCCGGCGCCGTCTTAGGCTTTCTGTCAGGATTGGGCGTGGGCGGTGGAAGCCTTCTCATGCTGTGGCTGACTTTGGTGGTGGGCATGGAGTACCCCGCGGCAAGGACAATGAACTTGCTGTTTTTCCTGCCGTCGGCCATCATCGCCACCTTATTTCGCTGGAAACAAAGCAAGCTGCCCTGGAAGAAAGTTCTGCCTGCGGCAGCTGCCGGATGCCTGTGCGCCGGGATATTCGCCTGGATCGGCGGGCATATGGACATTACCTTATTAAAAAAAATGTTTGGCGTACTTCTCCTCTTTACCGGGGTCAAGGAGCTGTTTTATCGGCCGCGGAAAGCCAAATAACCTTCTAATATTAAGGAAGCCGCCACAGCGTCTACGGTGTTTTTCCGTTTTTTACCGTGGTAGTTATGGGCCGACAGAATATTGTGGGCCTCCACGGTGGTACGTCGCTCGTCCCACAGCTTCACCGGCAGGCCGGTGGCTTCCTCCAACTTTTGGGCAAAGGCACGGCAGAGCTCCGCACGGGGGCCTTCCGTGCCATCCATATTTTTGGGGAGTCCCATACACAGCTCCCCTACCTGATTCTCCGCGATCAGCTTTTTGATCTCCTCAATGGTCTTATCCGCATTGCGGCTGTGGATCACCGTGGTGGTACCCACAATGGAGCAAAGCAGGTCGGATATTGCGATGCCGGTACGGGCGTCGCCGTAGTCGATTCCCATAACTTTCATGGTCTTTCTTCCTTTCTTTTCCTTTGCAAACAGTATACAGCAAAAAATTAGAAAAATAAAGAAAAAAGTTGTTGACTATAGAAATTCTCTGTGTTAGAATGGATTTTACCTGTGAAACGGGCTACTTTCCATGCCCTTTTCAGCTTCGGGGTGGGAATGTAGTTGCCCACTTTACTAAATCTTTTCATAGCCGAAGTGATACAGGGAGGCAATTTTAAGGAGGTGCCGTTATGCGCGTTAAAGTCACTTTGAGATGCTCCGAGTGCAAGCAGAGAAACTACGACTCCATGAAGAACAAGAAGAATGACCCCGACCGTCTCGAGATGAAGAAGTATTGCAGATTCTGCAAGAAGCACACCATCCACAACGAGACGAAGTAAGGAGGTCCCCACATGGCAGAAGCTAAGAAGAAAAACTGGTTCGTAAGAGCCTGGGGCGGCATCTGCAGATACTTCCGTGAGCTCCGCAGCGAGCTGAAGAAGGTCGTGTGGCCCACTCCCAAGCAGGTTCTGAAGAACACTCTGATCGTCGTCGTCTGTGTTTTGGTCGTCGGCGTCCTGCTGTGGCTGTTCGACACCGTTGCCGGTTTCGGTATCAACGGTCTGAACACCCTTTTCAACAAGTAAGAGGGTAGCACTATGGCAGAAACTGCAAAGTGGTATGTTGTCCATACCTACTCCGGTTACGAAAACACCGTCAAAGCCACCATTGAAAAGACTGTGCAGAGCCGCGGTCTGCAGGAACAGATCCTCGCCATCGCCATTCCTATGGAGACTGTCACCGAGATCACCGATGCAGGCGTCAGCAAGACTTACGACCGTAAGCTCTACCCCGGCTATGTATTCGTCAAGATGGTCTACAGCGACAACACCTGGCACGCCATTCGCGGCGTCCGCGGCGTTTCCGGCTTTGTAGGTCCTTCCGGAGAAGACCCCATTCCCCTGACCGAGGATGAAGTATACGAAATGGGCGTGGAAAAGCGCGAGATCGTTGTCAACTACGCAGTTGGCGATACCGTGCGGATCCTGGACGGCCCCTTCAGTTCCTTCACCGGTACTGTGGAAGCTATCGAGGTCGAGAAAAACAGCGTCAGCGTGGTCGTTACCATGTTTGGCCGCGAGACTTCCGTCGAGTTCGAGCTGGACGAAGTGGAAGTCATTTCCCAGTAAACGCATTCAATCGGAATATTCCGATCGGAAACGTGGGAGGGGTGAAATCCCCGCAAGAAATGCGCAAAGCGCATATTACCACATTTTATTCAGGAGGTGCTTATTATGGCACAGAAAGTCACTGGTATTATCAAACTTCAGATCAACGCCGCTAAGGCTACCGCGTCCCCCCCTTTCGGCCCCGCTCTGGGTCAGCACGGTGTTAACATCGCTGCTTTCATCAAGGAGTTCAACGCTCGTACCCAGAACATGGAAGGCTACAAGATCCCCGTGGTCATCACCGTTTACGCTGACCGCAGCTTCACCTTTATTACCAAGACCCCTCCGACTCCCCTGCTGGTTCTGAAGGCAATCGGTCTGGAGAAGGGCTCCGGCGTTCCCAACAAGACCAAGGTCGGTACCATCACCAAGGCTCAGGTCACCGAGATCGCTAAGACCAAGATGCC
>JAZRZT010000054.1:0-6865 GCA_045601475.1 Faecousia sp. | reverse complement strand
CAATACCGAAGTTGGTCAGTGCAGAGCCGAAGAACACCGGGGACAGGGTGCCGTTGCGCACTGCCTCCATATCCATCTCCCGGCCGGCGGACAGAAGCTCCACATCGTCAATGAGCTGCTGATGCTTCTGCTCACTGTCCAAAAGCTCTGCCACCTGGCTGTCATACAGGTCGACGGACAGCTTGTCGGCCTTTGCCTTGCCGTTTAGACCGGAGAAGAACAGAAGCTGGCTGTTTTCACGATCATACACGCCCTTAAAGTCCTTGCCGCATCCGATGGGCCAGTTCATGGCGTAGGTGTCAATGCCCAGCTCCCGCTCCACTTCGTCCAAAAGATCGAAGGGGTCTTGGGTTTCCCGGTCCATCTTGTTGATAAAGGTAAAGATGGGAATATGGCGCATGGCGCAGACCTTAAACAGTTTCCGGGTCTGGGGCTCCACGCCCTTGGCACCGTCGATGACCATGACGGCGGAGTCAGCGGCCATGAGAGTGCGGTAGGTATCTTCGGAGAAGTCCTGGTGACCGGGGGTGTCCAGAATATTGATGCAGAAACCGCCGTACTGGAACTGCATCACGGAAGAGGTAACGGAGATACCGCGCTGCTTTTCGATCTCCATCCAGTCGGAGGTGGCGGCGCGGGAGTTCTTCTTACCCTTAACAACACCCGCCTGGGCGATCGCGCCGCCGTACAGCAGGAATTTTTCAGTTAATGTGGTTTTACCGGCGTCGGGGTGGGAGATGATGGCAAAGGTCCGACGGCGGCTGATTTCTTGTTCTAATGCAGACATGTAATTTCCTCCTAGTAATTTGTTTGTTGCGGCCATGGAGGAAGACTACGGCCAAAAATGGAAGTTCATAATTGCCTCCAATAAATGTTTTCGCCCTAGTTTACCACATTTTTCTATAATTTACAAGGGGTTTGACAGAGGAAGGAAAGTGGATTATACTATTGGATAATAAGAAAATCCAGGAAAAGAGGCGTCTTATGAAGGGAAAACGACTGTGGCAGCTGTTTCTCACATTTTTTAAGATCGGCGGCTTCACCTTTGGCGGCGGTTATGCCATGATCCCCCTGATTCAGAAAGAGACCGTGGAAAATCACGGATGGATCACCGATGACGACATTTTGGAGATCATCGCCATCGCCGAATCCACCCCCGGCCCGATTGCTATCAATTCCGCTACCTTTGTAGGCTACCGCACAGCCGGTGTTTTAGGCGCTATGTGCGCCACCTTGGGTGTGGTGCTGCCCAGCTTTGTGGTGATTTTGGCCATCTCTTATGTGCTTCGCCAATTCCAGGGGATCAAAGCCGTGCAGTATGCCTTTAACGGCATCCGTGCCGGGGTCCTGGCGCGGCTTTTTAAGGCACTTTGGACTATGTACAAGAAAAGTCCCAAGGGGTGGGTTTCCTATGTGGTCATGGCCGGCGCATTCTTATTGACCGCTTTTGTGAAAGTGAATGTGTTCTATGTGATCATCGGCTGCGCGGTATTCGGCCTGGTGACCTCCTTGCTCATGAAGAAAAAGGAGGCGGAGAAATGATCTATTTGGAGCTGTTTTGGACATTTTTAACCATCGGCGCTTTGACTTTCGGCGGCGGCTATGCCATGCTGCCCCTCATCCAGGAGCAGGTCGCCCTTCGCTGGGGCGATACCATCTCTGCTGAAAGCATGATCAATTTCGTGGCTGTCAGTGAATCCACCCCCGGGCCTTTTGCCATTAACATGGCTACCTATGTGGGCTCTGTCATGGGCGGGCCTTTCGGATCATTCTGCGCCACCATGGGCGTGGTGCTGCCCAGCTTTGTCATTATTCTTATTGTTGCCAAGTGCTACGATAGGTTTAAGGAAAGCCGCATTGTCAAAGGCTGCATGTCCGGCCTGAAGCCTGCGGTAGTAGGCCTCATCGCCAATGCCGTGCTGGGCGTTCTTATGACCGTGTTCTTCCCGGCAGGCATCTCTCTGGCGGTATTTACCAATGTCAGCTTCTACATTTACGCCGCTATTTTCGGTGTTATGCTGCTTTTGGCTTTCAAAAAAGTCCACCCCATTATCATCGTCTGCCTGTCTGCGGCGGCAGGTATCGCGGTGGGTTATCTCGGTTTTTAAAAAGGTGCCTTTTGGCACCTTTTTTCCGTTTATACTATTAAAATAAGAAAATGCTTGCAAACCCAAAGGAAATTGCTATAATAGGGTTTATATTGGATATAGTATCCTCCGAGGAAGGTGAGTAAAGTGTCCGGAAAGAACAGAAGAAAACGCCCTGTGAAGCGCAGCCCCACCCAGATCATTGCGTTGACATTTGCCCTGATTATCGCAGGTGGTACCCTTTTGCTGTGGCTTCCCGCGGCATCCCGCACAGGCCAGTCCAACGGTCTTCTGTCGGCGCTGTTTACCGCCACCTCCGCCACCTGTGTTACGGGGTTGGTGGTTGGGGATACCTGGACACTTTGGAGCGGATTCGGTCAGACGGTGATCATCACCCTCATTGAGATCGGCGGTCTGGGCTTTATGTCCGCTGCGTCCCTGTTTATCTTCCTGCTTCGCAGAAAAATGGGCCTGCGCCAGCGCATGGTCATTGCCCAGGCGCTCAGCGTCAATGAGATGGACGGCGTTGTGCGCCTGCAAAAGTGGGTGCTCTTGGGAAGTCTTATTATCCAGCTTTCCGGCGCAGTGATTCTGTTCTGCCGCTTTATTACGGAGTTTTCCGTTACCACAGCACTGAAATGGAGTCTGTTCCATGCGGTCTCTGCGTTCTGTAACGCCGGCTTTGATATCTTCGGTGAGATTGCTCCCGGCGCAAGTATGATCACTTTTAACAATGACCCTGTGATTTGCCTGACCCTTATGGCGCTGGTGGTGATCGGCGGTTTGGGCTTTTTCGTGTGGGAAGATGTTGCCACGAAGCGAAGCTTCAAAAAGCTTAGCGTCTATACCAAGCTGGTACTGTTGACTTCGGGCGGGCTGCTCCTTTTGGGCACAGTGCTCTTTGCTGTGCTGGAATGGAACAATCCCCAAACCCTGGGGACTATGCCCACCTGGCAGAAACTTCTCAATGCTACTTTCCAGTCTGTGACTGTGCGTACCGCCGGCTTTGCCGGGGTGGACCAGGCGCTGCTTACCGATGGCAGCAAAGCGGTCAGCATGTTCCTGATGCTTATCGGCGGCTCCTCCGGCTCCACTGCCGGCGGCATCAAAACCATCACCGTGCTGGTACTGTTGCTGTTTATCATCACCCGTGCCCGGGGCAAAAACCGGGTCCATGTATTTAAAAGAAACATTCCTCAGGAAAAAGTCATGGACGCCATGACCATTATTGCCATTGTGGTAGGGCTGACCTTCTTTGGCGCGGTATTTATCAGCGCTACCAATCCCATCAGCTTTACAGACAGTATTTTTGAAACCGCATCGGCTATCGCAACGGTAGGTCTGACAGCCGGTGTAACGCCTGTGCTGAATGTAGCATCCAAACTGCTTTTAATCGTATTTATGTACTTTGGCCGTGTAGGCGTGCTGACCATCAGCCTGGGCTTCCTTATGGGAGATAAGGCGGATGACCGCATCCGCTACGCAGACACCAATATTTTGATAGGGTAAGGAGAATGGCTATGAAATCTTATGTTGTGATTGGATTGGGTCGTTTTGGCTCCGAGGTTGCCCGGCAGCTTTGTATCCAGGGCTGTGAGGTTTTGGCGATCGACTCCAGCAGTGAATTGGTCCAGCGCATCAGTGACGATGTGACCCAGGCGGTGGTAGCCGATGCCCGGGATAAGGGTGTTTTGAAGGCCCTGGGCGTAAAGGACTTTGACTGCGCCATCGTTGGTATCGGCGGTGATTTGGCGAACTCTGTGTTGGCAGTGATGAACCTTAAGGAGTTGGGTATTCCTCAGGTGGTGTGCAAGGCCCATGACGAGACCCACCGGGAGGTGCTGAAGAAGTTGGGCGCAGACCGGGTGGTAATCCCCGAGATGGAGAACGCCTGCCGCCTGGCCAAGAGCCTGGCCTCTGAAAATGTGCTGGATTATATTGAGCTTTCCGAGGACTACGGCATCATCGATGTCCCCGTTCCTACTACTTGGGAGAACAAGTCTCTAATGGAACTGAATGTCCGTGCCAAGTTAGGCGTGAATATTCTGGCTGTAAAGCGGACCGGCGGTATTACCGTATCTCCCTCTGCGGACTTCCGTATGGAAGCCGGGGATGTGGTGGTGATCCTGGGCAGCACAGCTGCTTTGAAGGCGGTGCAGAAGCTGAAATGATCCGTATTACATCTCGCAAGAATCCTTTTTTGCAGATCGTCCGTCGCCTCATTAATTCCCGCAGAGAGCGGGAAGAGATGGGCAAGTTTGTTGCTGACGGCACCAAGCTTTTGCATGAGGCGGTACTGTGGTACGACGGTCTGGATACCGTGATCGTATCCGACGGTATTGAGCCGGAACTGCCGGACCATGTGGAACTGATCTCGGTGCCTCAGGATATCATGGAGACCATCTCTCCCATGAAGACCCCCCAGGGCGCTCTGTTTATCTGCAAGATGCCGGAGGAGACACCTTTCGTTCCCAAGCCTGGTATGCTCCTGCTGGACGGCATCCAGGATCCGGGCAACTTAGGTACGATCCTGCGTACGGCTGATGCCCTGGACATCCCCGTGGCCCTTTTGGAGGGCTGCGCCGACCCTTACAGTCATAAAACCGTCCGTGCCAGTATGGGCGCGATCTTCCGTACCCCGGTGCAGATGACTACTTGGGATGAGGCCTACGAGGCCTTCCGGATGGCGGGTATCCCTATTGCGGTCACGGCGCTCAGCGACCGGGCTGTGGACATCCGGGAGGCGGATCTGTCCGATGCCGCCGTGGTGATCGGCAGTGAGGGCAAAGGTGTCCGCAAGCAGATATTGGACGCGGCCCAAAAAGAACTGATTATCCCCATGAATCCTCACTGCGAGTCTTTAAATGCAGGTATCGCAGCCGCCATCGTGATGTGGCAAATGAAACAGAGATAGAAGAAGGTGGAAAAATGCTGGCGCATTGGATATGGCTTGCCCGGTTAGAGGGAATCTCTCTGCGGCAAAAGCTGCAGCTTCTCCAGCATTTTTCCGATGCAGAAGAACTGTACTTTGCGGAAAACTACCAAGATATTTCCAAGGAGTGCGTTGTAGCGCTTCAAAATAAAGACTTAACCGACGCGGAGAAAATTCTTCGCATCTGCGCCCGGAGAAATATCAGCATCCTCACCTATCATGATGACGGCTATCCCCGACGCCTCAGGAACATCCTCGACCCACCGGTGATCCTTTACTACCAAGGAACACTGCCTGATTGGGAGAATATTCCTGTGGTCGCTGTTGTCGGCACAAGAAAAGCAACGCCCTACGGCATATCCGCCGCCAAAAAGCTGTCACGAGAGATCGCCGCCTGCGGAGGTTTGGTTGTCTCCGGTTGCGCAACGGGTATCGACAGCGCAGCAATGGGCGGTGCAATAGAGGTGGGGTGTCCCACAGTGGGTGTGCTGGGCAACGGTCTGGATGTGGTGTATCCCAGAAGCAACCGGGATCTTTATGTCAAGACAGTCCGAAACGGATGTCTGATCTCGGAATATGAACCGGGCAGCAGACCGGAGCATTGGCATTTTCCCCAGCGCAACCGCATTTTGAGCGGATTGGCTAACGGTGTTTTGGTAATCGAAGCGCCGGAGAAAAGCGGTGCGCTGATTACCGCACGGTATGCTTTGGAGCAGGGAAGAGACGTGTTTTCTGTTCCGGGTAATATCGATGCGTCTACCTGCGTCGGCAGCAATGCCCTGTTGCAGGAGGGCGCTGCCCCGGCCCTTTCCGGCTGGGATGTAATGAAAGAATATGAAGCCTGTTATCCCAATGTGGCGAATCGGAAAGTGCCCCTGCAGCAGGAAAAGAAGACGGAAACATTGGCTTTTGTGGCCCAGTTTTCAGCACCTGCTGACAAAAAAGACATTGACAAGAAGCCCTTAACCTCTTATAGTGGCATAGAAAATTCCCCCGACCGCCTGTCGGAAGAGGAAAAACATATTTTGGCATGCCTGACCCGGGAGCCTACCCCTGTGGACGATGTGATCGCCGCCTCGGGACTTCCCTCCGGGCGTGCTTTGAGCCTGCTGACAAAGCTGGCGCTGCAGGGGCTGATTCTCAATCACCCCGGAAGACTCGTATCCTTGAAATAACGATTGTGGAGGCTATTCATGGCTAAATCATCCAATCTTGTAATTGTGGAGTCGCCCTCTAAGGCGAAGACCATCGGAAAATACCTGGGCCCTGCCTATGTGGTCAAGGCCAGCATGGGTCATCTGCGTGACCTGCCCAAGAGCACCATGGGCGTGGATATCGAAAACGGCTTCCAGCCGGAATACCTGCCCCTGGAAACCAAGGCAGAAGTGATCGACGATCTGCGCAAGGCCGCAAATAACGCGGAAGCCGTCTATCTGGCAACCGACCCTGACCGGGAAGGTGAGGCTATCTCCTGGCATTTGAAGGAACTGCTGGAGCTGCCCGATGAAAAGACCTACCGTGTGACCTTTAACGAGATCACCCAGAAGGTGGTCACCCAGGCTATTGAGAATCCCAGAGCCATCGACTATGCCCTGGTGGATGCCCAGCAGGCCCGTCGTGTGCTGGACCGTATCGTGGGTTACCAGCTGTCTCCTCTGCTTTGGAAAAAGGTCCGCAGAGGCCTGTCTGCCGGCCGCGTGCAAAGTGTTGCCACTCGCCTGGTGGTGGATCGGGAAAATGAGATCCGCGCCTTCGTGCCCAAGGAATACTGGTCGTTGGATGTACTTTTGAATCTTGTGGGCAAGCCCGGCAGCTTCAAAGCCCGTTACCACGGCGCCGAGAAGAA
>JAZRZT010000053.1:0-3557 GCA_045601475.1 Faecousia sp. | reverse complement strand
CGCCTGTACAACACAAAGAGCATTTGGCACAGCGCCGCTTTCGCTTTGAACTTCGTTGCCCTGATCTGCACTTTTTCCCGCAGCGCGTGGCTGTGTCTTGCCGCAGTTTTACTGATCCCCCTGGTGCTGTATCGCACCAAGCTGCTCCGCAGGCTGCTGCCCAGCATTGCCATGGTCCTGGCGCTGCTGGTTCTTCTGTGTTGCATCCAGCCTAAACTGTTCAACGCCTTTGTGGAAACCGGAAAATCCAGCATCAACACCCTGTTGGATGCCATTCCCGACAGCGTTATTTCCCTGATACTGCCGGACGCCGACCTCTCGCAACCGGGCTTTGCTCTGGACAAGGATTTCGGTCTGAATGCCACCGATCCCGCCTACTCCCGCAACGCCCAGTGGACGGCTGTGCAGTATATGGCCCAGGAAGGAGATCTTCTTTTCGGCTACGGCTATAACGCCCTGCTTCACGGCAGGATCCACTTCTTCTTCGACCGGTGGGCAGCCCAGTGGCAGCCGACCACCTTCGTGGATGTGGGTCTGGTGGCTCTGTTCGCCGAGGGCGGTCTGATCGGCGCAATCTCCTATTTGGGTCTTTTGGGCTACATGCTGGTGTATGCATTCCGGAAAAGAAGCAAGGAAGATAAGTTTGACTTCTACCGGCTGGTCATGTTTATCATCCCGCTGTATTTGCTTATGAACGTTTTGGCATCCTTCCTGCACATGGAAGTGATGTGGCTGTTTATCGGTCTTTTCTATGCTTACCGAAAGCTCGATACAAGCCCAAGCTGCCACACCATTGAGAAATAAAAAAAATAGCCCTCCGGAATGGAGGGCTATTTTTATTCTGCTTTGATTTGCCGGTGCATGAGAAGCTGCACCTGCTCCAAGGGGGATGCGCCTAAGTTCACCACGGCGTTTACCGCCTTGGTCAAAGGCATTTCCACCTGATACTTTTCCATAAGCTCCATGGCAGCGGGAAGGGCATTGATGCCTTCTACCACCATGCCAACCTGCTTGATAGCTTCCTGGGGAGGAACACCCTGTCCCAACAGCATACCGCAGCGGTTGTTACGGCTGTGGACACTGGTGGCAGTGACGATGAGATCGCCGATACCCGTAAGTCCGAAGAAGGTCTCCATCTTGCAGCCCATGGCGATGCCCAAACGGGCGATCTCGGCGATACCTCTTGTGATCAGGGCCGCCTTGGTATTGTCGCCGTAGCCGATACCGGCAGCCACACCGGCAGCCAAGGCCATAACGTTTTTCATAGCGCCGCACAGCTCCACACCGAACACGTCGTCATTGGTGTACACGCGCATGCAGGTGTCTGTAAACAGGCCCTGCACAAACGCCGCCACCTGCATATCCTCGCAGGCTGCCACGATGGCGGTGGGCAGATCCTTTGCCACTTCCTCAGCGTGGGTAGGGCCGGAAAAGGCCACCAGCTTCACAGCGGGATTTTTGATCTCATCGGCGATCACCTGGGTCATGGTCAAGTGAGTCCCCGGCTCCATGCCCTTGGCCACGTCCAAAATGATCTGTCCGTCCTTGAGATAGGGCGCAGCCTTTTTTGCAGTGCCACGAACAAATACAGAGGGCACAGCAAAGAGCAGTACTTTCTTATCCTTGCAGACTTCCTCGATGGACTTGGTAAATCCGATTGCCGCGGGGATCTCCATGCCCGGCAGGTTGGGATGGACGCGGGTTACGGAATACTCTTCTACTTCTTTTTCCAGAGCGGACCAAACGGTAACGTCATGTCCTGCGTTGGAAAGGACCCGGGCCAGGGCCATGCCCCAGGTACCGGCACCTAAAACTCCAATTTTCTCCATGGTGCAGTCCTTTCTTTTTATTCCACGATATAGGCAGATACGATCTGTCCGTAGTAGGCGGTGTGATAGTCACCCTCGTTGGGCGTGCCCTTGGCGTAGTAGCGCTCGTCGTTCTCCTTGGCGATAGCGGCAGGGTCCTGATCCTGCTTGTAGATCACCTTGCACTCCAGGGTCAAAGGCAGCTCCTTGATGGCCGGCACGGAGATCACATCGGGCTCTTCCAGAGTAAGGCCCAGCTCCTGGATCTTATCCATGTCCCGGCCGGACTTGGTACCGCAAACGGCCAGGATGCTCTTATCGATCGCGCCCAGAGGCACATTGACGGTAAATTCTCCGTTCTTTTCCAGCATAGCCTTGGTATGGCGGCTCTCCCGCACAAAGGCAATAAAGATGGGCTTGCCCCACTGGATGCCCAGGGTGCCCCAGCCGATGGTCATAGTGTTCACCTTGCCGTCGGCTTTCGTGGTCAGCAAAATACCCTTGCCGGTCTGTTCATTGATTCTGCCGGCATAATCCCATACGTTGATTTCCCTCTTCATTATCCAAAACTCCTTTCGGAAATGATTTTATTTATTATAGCCTGTAATCAGAAAAAAAGCAAGGTCTCAAGTTGACAACCCATGGGGAAAGTCCTATAATCTTCTAAGGAAAGAGAGATGCTTGCTATGAAAAAATCCGCACTGAAGGTGGCTTTCCGGGACACCCTGCCGGTGATGGCAGGATACCTGTTCTTGGGAAGCGGCTTCGGTATCTTGCTGCGCCAGCAAACAGGCTTAGGGGCGCTCTGGGCCGGTGTCATGGCCCTTTGTATGTTTGCCGGATCAGGACAATATCTGCTTGTGAGTCTGCTGGCCTCCAAGGCCTCCCTGCTCAGCGCCGCTATCGCCACACTGCTGGTCAACGCCCGGCATTTATTCTACGGAATTTCCCTGGTGGACACCTACAAAGGCGCCGGGAAAAAGAAGCCCTATATGATCTTCGGTCTCACGGACGAGACCTACTCCCTGGTGACCCAAAATGAGCCCCCCGAGGGCATCAGCCGCCTGCAATACTGCTTTTTGGTGACGCTGCTGGACCACATCTACTGGCTCTGCGGCTGTGTGCTGGGCAATCTGGCAGGCCAGCTGCCTATTGACTTTTCCGGTGTGGAATTTGTGCTGACGGCGCTGTTTGTGACCATGTTCGTGGAACAGTGGATCGCAAACAAAAACCACCGCCCCGCAATCATCGGCGTGGGCTGCACGGTCATCTGCCTTTTGATCTTCGGAAGCGATCTGTTCTTGATCCCCTCCATGGTGCTGATCGCCGGGCTTTTGATCCTCTCCAGAAAAACAGCAAGGAGGGCCACAGGTGTCTGAGAAATATATCATCGGCATGATTTTGGTGGCCGCCCTGGTCACCGCCGCCACCCGGTTTCTGCCTTTTTTGATTTTCGGAAACGGCAAGAAAACCCCGGATATCATTGTCTACTTAGGCAAGGTTCTCCCCTATGCCATTATCGGCATGCTGGTGGTGTACTGCATGAAGGATGTGAAATTTTTGCAGTACCCCTACGGTCTGCCGGAGATCATCGCCTGTGTGGCCGTGGCGGCACTGCATCTGTGGAAGCGCAATTCTCTGCTGTCCATCGGTGTGGGCACCGTATTTTATATGCTTTTGGTGCAATTGGTATTCTGATAAAAAATCACAGGGCCCTAGGGCCTGGGATTTTTGGTTTAGGAAAGCAGG
>JAZRZT010000052.1:0-2850 GCA_045601475.1 Faecousia sp. | reverse complement strand
CGGTCTGGACTATTATTACGAAACCATCCCCAGAGAGGTCCAGCAAAAGGCGTTTCGGATGCAGATGGAACTGGCAAAGGAACTTTCTATGCCCGTGATCGTCCATGAGCGCAACGCCCACGACGACGGCATGCGCATCGTTAAGGAATTCCCCGGTGTTACCGGCGTGTTCCATTGCTATTCCGGCTCTGCGGAGATGGCAAGACAGCTGGTGAACATGGGCTGGTACATCGGCTTCACCGGGGTGCTGACCTTCAAAAATGCCCGCAAGGCCGTGGAAACTGCCGAGAGTATTCCTTTGGAGCGGATCGTGCTGGAAACCGACTGTCCTTTCATGGCCCCCGAGCCTTTCCGGGGCAAGCGCAACGACCCCGGCTACCTCTACCGCATGGCAGAGCGTTTGGCCGAGATCCGGGGTATTTCCGTGGAGGAGGTCCACGCTATCACCACGGCAAACGCCAAGGCACTATACAGAATTTGATTGGCGGACGACCTTCACCATGGTCTCTAAAAAGTCCCACACCGGAGGCTCCAGCCACTTGTCATAAAGCATACACATATACAGGGCCTGATGCCAGTTCTGAAGAGGAACGAAGCACAGGTCCTCATTTTTTGCCACGCAGTCGTTTGGGATCACGCAGATGCCGGTGCCGGCGGAGACCAAATCCAAAGCGGCCTGGGCGGTGTTGACGGTGCAAAGGATGTTTTCTTCTTCGTGGATGCCGCTGGCCCACTGACCGAAGGTGTTTTCCATGTCGTAGTTAAACACCACCTGGGGCAGGCCTGCGATCTGCTGGGGGGTGAGGAAGGCGTGGGCGGCCAGAGGGTGGTCTTTGGGCAGGGCCACGGAGAAATCCCGCTGGCTGAGTTTTCGAAAGTGCAAAGAGCGGTCACGGTTGGTGGTATCCACGATGGCCATGTCCAGCTTTTCCTGGCGTACCAGGTCCATCAGCTCCTGGGCGGAGCTTTCCGTCAGATGGAAACGGATGCGGTCATTTTTCTGCAGGTAGCGGGCGATCTCCTCCGCCACCAAACCGCCCAAAGTGCCGGAAACCAGGCCCATGCGGATGACCACCGGGGCGCTGACCTTACTCTCTCTGAGGGTCATGGAAGCGGAGTTCAGTTCCCGCAAAGCGGCGTCCACTTTTTCCCGGTAGAAGCGACCTTCTTCCGTGAGTCGGATATTTCTGCCCACTTTTTCAAAAAGCAGGATACCGCCCAGCTCCGTTTCCAGCTGGTGGATGGCGTTGCTTAAGGAGGGCTGGGAAATGCCCAGCCGCGCGGCGGCCAAAGTATAGTGTTCCGTCTGGGCCAAAACGGAGAAATACCGTAGATAGTTGTAGTTCATAAGACCACACTCCAAAATCTATAGATAGAAACTATAAATAAAATATCATAACTATATTGGTTTTTGCAAGAAAAATTTGTATAATCGTCGAGGAGTTTTCAAAAGGGCACGAAAATTGGCTCTTTGCCTAAAAACCGGGGCGGTTTTTTGGCAGGAAATCCCCAAACAATGGATTGCGAATGTTCCTTATTTATGATAAGATGTTATATGGAGCATTTTATATTAAGGAGTACCCCCAATGAGCTTTACTTACAAGGGTCTGAAGATCCAGTATACAAGACATCTCGTCACCGACGAGGAAGTCGATAAGAATATGCAGCGCCTGCTGCAGCAGAATCCTCGGATCGCCGAGGTCACCGACCGCCCCACGGAAAAGGGCGACGAAGTGGTTTTGGACTACGCCGGCTTCTGTGACGGTGTACAGTTCCCCGGCGGTACCGCTGAGAACCAGACTTTGGTTTTGGGCAGCGGCATGTTTATCCCCGGCTTTGAAGAGCAGCTGCTGGACAAGGTTCCCGGCGAAGAGGTCACCGTGAAAGTCACCTTCCCCGAGGTTTACCACTCTGAGGACCTGGCCGGCAAGGAAGCAGAATTCCGCTGCAAGATCAAATCCATCCGTCTGAAGACGCCCTACGAGCTGGACGATACCTTCGCCAGGGAAGTGGGCAAGTGCGACACCTTCGAGGAAATGCGCGTCAAGATGAAGGAGAGCATGCAGGCCTTCACCGACGAGCGGGGCGAAATGGATCTGCAGGATCGGCTCTTGGACATGGCTGCCAAGACTTTGGAGTTTACGGTCTCCGAATCTGCGCTGGAAGGCGCTGTGGAAGACCAGGTGAACAACCTGCGCGCCCAGCTTGCTCAGCAGGGCCTGACTTTGGAAATGTACTGCCAGTTCATGGGTACTACCGTGGAAGCCATCAAGGAAGATGCCAAGCCCTCCGCCGAAGCCGCTGTGCGTGCCCGGGCTGCCATCGATGAGATCGCCCAGATCGAAGGCCTGGAAGCCACCGAGGAGGATATCGCCAAGGCCCTGGCTGTGATCTGCCGCCACAACAACATCACCATGGACGAGCTGAAAGAGCAGTACGATGCCGCTTTGGAGCAGGCAGTGATCAACAGTGTCCTTACCGGCAAGGTGATGCGTCTTATCCGGGACGCCGCCATTGTCGAGGAATAAATCAGTCAAATATTGTGCCGGAAGGCACCCAAATTTAAGGAGGAAACATACTATGGCAATCGTTTTTGACGAAAATGGCAAGTACGTAGACGAGAAGGGCTTGGTCAAGCTGGACCCCACCAAGTTTGCTGACTGGCAGATCGCCGAGGAAGCTGAGAAGACCCTGCCCCCCGTGGATTACTTCCGCGAGAAGCTGGGCCTGCTGGAAGAGGAGATCATCCCCTACGGCAAGACCCCCAAGATCGACTTCATCAAGGTTATGAAGCGTCTGGCTGACAAGCCCGACGGCAAGTTCATCGAAGTCACCGCTGTGACTCCCACT
>JAZRZT010000051.1:0-2355 GCA_045601475.1 Faecousia sp. | reverse complement strand
TGATCGGCGACCCCTCCGGCCGTACAGACATGCGCAGCATGATGACCAGAGAGACCATTCAGCACAACTGCGACTGCTTCAAAAAGCAGATGGAACGCTTCATCGAGTTTGGTGAAGGCAAGGCGCAGATGGTGAACAATGCTGATTGGCTGCTGGATCTTAACTATGTGGATGTGCTTCGGGAAGTGGGTGCCTGCTTCTCTGTCAACAATATGCTCCGGGCCGAGTGCTACAAGCAGCGCATGGAAAAGGGCCTTAGTTTCCTGGAATTCAACTACATGATCATGCAGTCCTACGACTTCTACTACCTGTACCAGCACTACGGTTGTAACATGCAGTTTGGCGGCAACGACCAGTGGAGCAACATGCTGGGCGGTACCGAACTGATTCGCCGGAAGCTGCAGAAGGATGCCCACGCCATGACCATCACTCTGCTTCTTAACTCCGAGGGCAAGAAAATGGGCAAGACCGCATCCGGCGCAGTTTGGCTGGATCCCAACAAGACCAGCCCCTTCGACTTCTATCAGTACTGGCGGAATGTGGAGGATGCTGACGTTCTCAAGTGCATCCGTATGCTGACATTCCTGCCCTTGGAGCAGATCGATGCTATGTCCGATTGGAAGGATGCGCAGCTGAACACTGCCAAAGAAATCCTTGCCTACGAGCTGACCAAGCTGGTCCACGGTGAGGAAGAGGCAGAGAAGGCACAGGCGGCGGCCAAGGCGCTCTTTGCCGGCGGCGGTGATGCAAACATGCCCACCACTGAGATCGGCGCAGAGAAGCTCTCTGACGGCAAGATCGGTGTTCTGAATCTGATGGTTGCTTGCGGCCTGGCAGGATCCAACGGCGAAGCCCGCCGCCTGGTGCAGCAGGGTGGTGTGTTCGTCAATGACGAGAAGGTGCCCGATCACACTTTTGCAGTCACCGGGGAAATGCTGAAAGAAGGCGTCAAGATCCGCAAGGGTAAGAAGGTCTTCCACAAAGCGGTTTTGGCATAAAACAAAAAACGGCAGATCGTATTGATCTGCCGTTTTCTATTTTTTAGTGGACATTTCACCCAAAAATAGTATAATGAATCTGATATAAACATAGAAAGCGGGGTTTCCTTATGAAGCTCAATTACAAGCGCACGATCCTGGTGGGCTTTGCCTTTTTCCTCATCAGCGCGTTCTGGCAGGCCTATGACGCCACCATCCCTGTGATCCTTACAAACAAATTCGGTATGTCCCAGGGCGTTTCCGGCATTATTATGGCGCTGGATAATATTTTGGCTGTGTTTATGTTGCCCATTTTTGGTGCGCTTTCTGACAAATGCCTGTCCAAGCACGGCAAGCGTACGCCCTTTATTACCATCGGCACCATAATTGCCGCTGTGGCGATCTTTGCGCTGAGCTTTGTGGATAATGCCCAGCTACAGAACATCTCCGAAGTTTCCAAACTGGATGATCCTGCTGCGCTGGAAGTGATCTATGACACCCAAAAGGATGCTACCCTTCAGACTCCCGAGGGTGACGTCTTTGCTCTTGGTGAGGAATTTACCAAGGATGAATTCACCCAGATCAAAACTGATGTGATGGATTACACTAATTATGTCGTCCCTGCCCGTCAGGCCTATGCCGCGCAGCAAACAAAGGCAAATCCCACGCCTTTGATTATCTTCGTGGTCCTGCTTTTGGTTGTTCTGGTGGCAATGTCCACCTTCCGCAGCCCTGCCGTTGCGCTCATGCCGGACGTGACCATCAAGCCTTTGCGTAGTAAGGCAAACGCCATTATCAATCTGATGGGTACCGCTGGCGGTATTTTAATCCTGGTTCTGGGCATGGTCTTTGCCACCTCTGCCGTGCGGAATCAGCTGATGAACTACTACGTATACTACGGCATCCTGGCAGCGCTTATGCTGGTGTCTCTGGGTATCTTCCTGGCAACTGTCCGGGAGCCCCAGTGGTCCAAGGAAATGCGTGAGGACAGCGTGCGTTTGGGCATTGAGGAAGAGATGGAAGAGACCGGGGAGAAGCGCAAGCTTTCCAAGGGTGAGAAGCGCTCCTTGATCTTCATTTTGGCCTCTATCGCATTGTGGTACTTCGGTTATAACGCTGTGACTTCCAAGTACGCGGTCTATGCCGGTAATATTCTGAATATGGACTACAACACCACTTTGCTCCTGGCCCAGGCCGCCGCTATCGTTGCGTACCTGCCTGCCGGTATGGTGGCGACTAAGTTTGGTCGGAAAAAGACGATTCTTGCCGGTGTTGTGATGCTCACCACCGCCTTTGGCCTGGCATCCTTTATGCGCGCCGGCAGCTCTGTGCTGGTAATGAATGTCCTGTTTGCTCTGGCGGGTATTGGCTGGGCGAC
>JAZRZT010000050.1:0-2355 GCA_045601475.1 Faecousia sp. | reverse complement strand
CACCCTTTACGGTGAATACCAGGCCGGCAGCGATCCCGAAGCAAGAGGTCCTCTGACCAGCTTCACCTTCGACGACGCCGAGCCCAGCATCGTGTCTCAGGGAGGTATCGTATGAAAAGAATTGCATTAGATAACCTGTCTCAGCTTTACGCCGCCATCGGCGAAAAGCAGAGCCTGATCCTGCCCATTAAAAAGGCAGGCCAGACTAACTTTGGTCTTTGGACCGAGGGCGCAGAGGTAGATCTGACTACTCTTAAGACCGTCAAGTCCGCCAAGGACGCATTCTTCCCCCAGAGTGAGACCCTGTATCACTGCCAGAGAGACGGCAAGAACCTCTCCATCCAGCCCGAACAGTTGGAGGACGAGCGCTTCGTGGTCTTCGGCATCAAGGGTTGCGATGTTCGTGGCATCAAGGTGCTGGACAAGGTGTTTATGGCTGACCCCGTGGACTCCTTCTACTGCGCCCGCCGCAAGCATGGCGTCATCGTTTCCCTGGCCTGCGGTCAGCCCGAAGAGAGCTGCTTCTGCAAGGTCTTCGGCATTGACTGCGCTGAGCCCGAGGGTGACGTGGTCACCTGGCTGGCAGATAACTACCTGTACTGGAAGCCCGTCACCGAAAAGGGTGAAGCGCTGACTGCTGAACTTTCCGATCTACTGGAAGACACCGACAGCGCTGCTGTGGATGCCCAGAAAGCCGCGATCGCCAAGATCGTGGAAAAGCTGCCCTATGCCAACCTATCCCTGGAAGGCTGGAACGGCGAGGCTCTCAACGAGAAGTTCAACTCCCCCATTTGGGAAACTCTGTACAAGCCCTGTCTGGCCTGCGGTACCTGCACCTTCGTGTGCCCCACCTGCCAGTGCTACGACATTAAGGACTATGATACCGGAAACGGCATCCAGCGCTATCGCTGCTGGGACAGCTGCATGTACTCTGACTTCACCATGATGGCTCACGGCAATAACCGTACAAGCCAGCTGCAGCGGTTCCGTCAGCGCTTCATGCACAAGCTGGTCTACTTCCCCGCCAACAACGACGGTATGTACTCCTGCGTGGGCTGCGGCCGCTGCGTGGATAAGTGCCCCAGCCACCTGAACATTGTGAAGGTCATCAAGGCCTTCGGAAAGGAGGGTCAGTAATGCACGACCATCACGAATGTACCTGTCATCCCGGTTTTTACCATGACACGCTGATCCCCCAGGTGGGCGTCATCACCGACATCCGTCAGGAGACCCCCGACGTCAAGACCTTCCGGATCGAGCCTCCCCAGGGCGGTAAGTTCTTTGAACATATGCCCGGCCAGTGCGCGATGATCTGTGTCCCCGGCGTCAGCGAGGCAATGTTCTCCATTACCTCTTCCCCCACCAACAAAGAATTCCAGGAATTCAGCATCAAAAAGTGCGGTGTCCTCACCGACTGCCTCCACTCCCTGGAGGTTGGCGACCAGGTGACCGTCCGCGGCCCCTATGGCAACAACTTCCCCGTGGAGACCGACCTGAAGGGTCAGAATCTTCTGTTCATCGCCGGTGGTATCGCGTTGGCTCCTCTGCGCAGTGTTATTAACTATGTGCTGGACAACCGCGAAAACTACGGCCATGTGGACATTCTTTACGGCTCTCGCTCCGCTGACGATTTGGTGCAGCTGAAGGAGATCCAGGATGTCTGGATGAAGACCGAGGATGTGAATGTCTACCTGACCATTGACCGGGAGCAGGAAGGCTGGACCGGCAATGTAGGCTTCGTTCCCACCTATCTGCGGGAGCTGGCATTCGACACCAATCGAATCGCTGTACTTTGCGGCCCTCCCATCATGATCAAGTTCTGCCTGCAGGCTCTGCAGGAAATGGGCTTTAAGAAGGATCAGATCTGGACCACCCTGGAGCTGCGTATGAAGTGCGGCGTCGGCAAGTGCGGCCGCTGCAACATCGGTTCCAAGTACGTCTGCAAGGACGGCCCTGTGTTCCGCTGCGACCAGATCGACGAATTACCTGCAGAATACTAAGAAAGGAAGAGTTTACAATGGAAAAACTTGTGAATGTTTATTTCTTTGGTAAGCGCTACCAGGTTCCTGCGGATCTGACCATCATGACCGCTATGGAATACGCCGGCTACACCCTGACCCGCGGCTGCGGCTGCCGTCACGGCTTCTGCGGCGCTTGCGCTACCATCTACCGCATCAAGGGCAACAACGAGCTGAAGACCTGCCTGGCTTGCCAGACTCAGGTGCAGGAGGGTATGTACATCGCTTCCATCCCCTTCTTCCCCACCGACAAGCGCACCTATGAGATCAAGGACCTCAAGCCCAATCAGCAGGTGATGATGGAGCTGTATCCCGAGATCTACAGCTGCATCGGCTG
>JAZRZT010000049.1:0-5138 GCA_045601475.1 Faecousia sp. | reverse complement strand
CGGCAGGGCAAGCCGTCCAAAATGGCACACCGTTCGCAGACGGCGCAAGCCTCTGTGGACAGGATGTATGGGTTAACCCCCTGTTCCCGCATAAGATCCCGGACCTGGTTGGTGATGCGCTCATGCTCCGGGCGGGTTTTGAGGGTCTCTACGATGTTGGCAATATCCTCCGTCTCCGTGATGGTGCCCACCATAAGGCAGCTATTGTAGCCTTGGCACTTTTTCGCGCACTCCCCTACCTCGCCCACACCGGGCGGGCAGGCCCAACTCTTTCCGTACATAGGACACTCATGCTGGCAGATCCAGCGGATGCGGTCGGAGAACTCGATTGACTTGGGATCGATGTAGGTGTAGATGTACAGGGGCAGCTCCGCAAGACCGGCTTCCAATTTCTCTTTGTCGATCATGCCAGTTCCTCCATAATGCGGCTACAGCCTTCGCAGATATCTGCCCAGGTCTGGGTGAAATCGCCGGTATACCAGGGGTCGGCCACATTACGATCCAGGAAGGATCGGAACTTGGTTTCACCGGGGAACATTCGCCGAAGATAGTTCAGATTGGAGCTGTCCATGTAGTAAATGTGGTCGAAGCTGTCCACGTCAGATTGCGTGATCTGCCGGGCTCGGTGACCGTCGCAGGCCACCCCATGGCTGTTCATTTCCCGACGGGCGGGGGGATATACAGGATTGCCCAGTTCTTCCCGACTCACCGCCACAGATGCGATCTTAAAATTGTCGGCAATGCCCGCCTTCTTTACCATATCTTTCAGTACAAATTCCGCCATAGGAGACCGGCAGATGTTGCCATGGCAGACAAATAACACTTTATGCATACAAAACGCCCTCTCTTTCGTTGGGGGTATTATAGCATAACAGGCGATGGATTGCAACTTGCTGCGAGCAATGATCCATACTTGCTTTTCCCTCTCCGTTACAGTATAATTTCGGTATAAAAGATGACAATGGGGTATAGAAAATGAGCATTACACAGACGTTTTATGACAATATGGCGTCCCAATACCACAAGCTGTTTCTCGACTGGCAGGCGACTACCCGGGAACAAGCGTTGCTTTTGGACAAGCTGTTCCGGGCAGAGGGCTTTGACCGCTGTGCCAAAGTATTGGATTGTGCCTGCGGAATCGGCACGCAAGCAATTGGCCTTGCCGCATTGGGATACAACATGACCGCATCCGATATCAGCGATGGCGAGCTTGCAGAAGCCAAAGAAAGAGCAGCGCAAAACCATGTGGATATCCGATTTTCCAATGCAGATTTCCGTGCACTTTCATTCCCCCAACGGTTTGATATTGTGATTGCTATGGATAATGCGCTCCCCCACATGCTCACAGCGAAAGATCTGGAAGCCGCAATCAAGAGTATCACCAGTCAAATCACAGAAGGCGGTCTGTTTGTGGCCAGTATCCGGGACTATGACGCCTTGCTTGCAGAAAAGCCCCCCTACTCTCCCCCCTACATTCACAAGACCGCACAGGGGCAGAGGGTGTCCTTCCAGACCTGGGATTGGGAAGGCGACCGCTATAAGCTCACCCAGTACATCATCGATGACGGGGATGCGCTGCAAATCAGCAAATTCCCCTGTGAATACCGGGCCACCCGCCGGGAGGAAATGACAAAACTGCTCTTAGCCCATGGCTGCAGGGATGTGGTTTGGAAATTCCCGGAGGAAACCGGCTTCTATCAGCCCATCGTCATAGGAAGAAAATAACAAAACACCCGCCTCAAGCGAGGCGGCTGTGCTTTTTTCGTCATATTTGGGTAAATACGGATGTGAACATTCGCCCCTACACAACATCCGCTATCACAATAGTTTAGTCCTTGCAACAACTGTGCGATGTAAATAACCTGTATATATGATATAATGTCTGTGTTGCAACAAACACTTATGAAAGATAGCGAGGGATTGATTGTGCTTATTTGTTTAGGTGAAAACATTAGAAGTTTGCGCATAGCCAGTGGCATCACACAAGAACAATTCGGCTATGAGATGGGCGTTTCCGCGCAGGCTGTCAGCCGCTGGGAAAACGGAGCAACTTACCCCGACATTACAATGCTTCCCGCGATTGCAGATTTCTTTGATGTGACTTTAGACGAACTGATGGGACGGGGGCAAGCGATTGATATTGACGAGAGAGAAGGCTTTTTCAAGAAAACACGTGAAATGTGGGATCGCGGGCAGTATGAGGACATTATAGAAGAATATAACAAAATGCTGCACAAACACCCCAATGATGCGTATTTGCTTCACGGAAAAGCAAACGTTCTCTATTCTGAATTCAGAAAGAACAACGACACATCCGTTGCAACGGAAATCATTTCATTATGCAATAAAATCAATTGTTCTAACAACATCGGTATGCAATGCGGTGCAGATGCACTGCTGGTACGGGTATATGCAAGAATAGGTCAATTAGAAGAAGCCAGAAAATTAGCCAACGGATTGCCCTCTTTTGAGGTTGGCAGAGAATTGTTGATTTTGGAATGCTTGCAGGGTTCAGAGAAAAAAGCACATTACCGATATCTCATCGAGCGCTTTGAAGGAAAGATTGCGTTGTATAAGAAACGACTTGGGGAATAATCCAGCAGAAAACAGCCGCCTCAAGCGAGGCGGCTGCATTTTTTAGAGTTCTTCCCAGGTGTTGCCATTTGCGTTGGAGCGCAGACAGGCGTGGACAAATTTCACGCCCTCGGCGCCGTCTTCCACCGTGGGGAAGTCGATCATGTTCTCGGTGAAGGTGCCGTTTTTCTTAGCGGTCACGCAGGTAATGAAGGACTTATACAGGTTGCCCATAGACTCCAGCCAGCCTTCCGTATGACCGGAGGGCAAGCGGCCGTATGCGGCAGCACCGGCTTCAATGCCGCCGTTACCGCGGTGGCGCTCGGTGATAGTGCCGTCGCGGGCAATCATAGTCACCTTTTCGCAGTTTTCCTGACTCCACAGGATAGAGCCGTTTTCGCCGTAAATACGCACCCGCAGGTCGTTATCATGGCCGATGGCGAACTGGCTGGTCCAGTAGCAGCCGGTTGCGCCGCCCTCATACTCCACCATGACCACATCGTTATCGTCCAGCACACGGCCGGGTACCACCACATCCATCTTGGCTAGAACGCGCTTGATCTTCAGTCCTGTTAAAGTAGCCACAGCATTTTCCACATGGGTGCCCAAGTCACCTAAGCAGTTGACGCCGCCGGACTGCTTGGGATCGCAGCGCCAGGAGCCCTGCTTGCCGCCCCACTCGCCCTCATAGGCCAGCCAGCCCTGAGGGTACTCGGCCATGACGGTACGCACCTTGCCCAGCTTACCGGAAGCAATGTAGTCCCGAATGTGCTTGGCGGTCACGTGGCCCATGTAGGTATAGGTCACAAGGAACAAAAGGCCCTTCCCTTTTGCCAGTCGGCAAAGCTCTTCCGCCTGCTCCACCTCCAGGCACAAAGGCTTATCGCAGGACACATGGATGCCGGCCTCCAAAAAGGCCTTGCAGATGGGATAGTGGCTTACATTGGGAGTAACCACCACCACGAAATCGATACCGTCTTCCCGGGCAGCTTCTGCCTTTGCCATTTCCTCATAAGAAGCATAGCAGCGGTCTTCCGCCACGCCCAAAGCCTCGCCGGTCACACGGCACTTTTCCAAAGTGCGGGAGAAGCAGCCGGCCACCAAAGTAGCCATAGCGTCGATATTAATGGCCTTTCTGTGGGTATCGCCGATAAAAGATTCCGGGCCGCCGCCCACCATTCCATAACGCAGTTTTTCCATGGGGTGTACCTCCATTTCTTTCAATGATACCATTATAAACAAAACCCCACCCTATCGTCAAGGGTGGGGTTTTCGGGTTTCTTACAGTTCGCAGTTGCCCACGGTTCTGGGGAAGGGAATGGCGTCACGGATATTCTGGATACCGGTCAGGTACATAACGCAGCGCTCAAAGCCCAGGCCGAAGCCGGCATGACGGCAGGAGCCGTACTTGCGCAGATCCATGTAGAAACCGTAATCCTCGGGGTTCATGCCCAGCTCTTCGATGCGAGCCTTCAGAATTTCGTAGTTGTCCTCACGCTGAGAGCCGCCGGTGATCTCGCCGACACCGGGCACCAGGCAGTCCACGGCAGCCACGGTCTTTCCGTCGGGATTGAGCTTCATGTAGAACGCCTTGATCTCCTTGGGGTAGTCGGTGACGAACACGGGCTTCTGGAAGACCACCTCGGTCAGATAGCGCTCATGCTCGGTCTGCAGGTCGCAGCCCCAGCTGACGGGATAGTCAAACTTGTCGTTGTGCTTCTCCAGCAGAGCCACAGCTTCGGTATAGGTGATGCGGCCGAAGTCATTGTTCAGAATGTTGTTCAGGCGGTCCAGCAGACCATTGTCCATAAACTGGTTGAAGAAAGCCATTTCCTCGGGAGCGTGCTCCAGAACATAGGAAATGATATACTTCAGCATATCCTCTTCCAAACGCAGCAGGTCATCCAAGTCAGCGAAAGCCATTTCGGGCTCGATCATCCAGAACTCGGCTGCATGACGGGCGGTGTTGGAATTCTCAGCGCGGAAAGTGGGGCCGAAGGTGTAGATATTCTTAAATGCCATGGCGAAGGTCTCGCCGTTGAGCTGGCCGGAAACGGTCAGGTTGGTGGGCTTGCCATAGAAGTCCTGGGAGAAGTCCACCTTGCCGTCCTCGGTCTTGGGCACATCGTTCAGGTTCAAAGTGGTAACCTGGAACATCTCGCCCGCGCCCTCGCAGTCAGAGCCGGTGATGAGGGGGGTGTGGACGTACACAAAGTCCCGGTCCTGGAAAAACTGGTGGATAGCCATCGCCGCCAGGGAGCGCACACGGAACACAGCCTGGAAGGTGTTGGTCCTAGGACGCAGATGGGTGATGGTGCGCAGGAACTCCATGGAGTGGCGCTTGGGCTGCAGGGGGAAGTCGCCGGTGGAGGGGCCTTCCACGGTGACGGTCTGAGCCTGGATCTCAAAGGGCTGCTTGGGATTGGGGGTCAGCACCACAGTACCCTTGATGATCAGGGCAGCACCGATATTGATCTTGGAGACCTCCTGGAAATTCTCGATGGTATCATTATAGACGACCTGTACGGGGCTGAAGTAAGTGCCGTCGTTCAGCATGATAAAGC
>JAZRZT010000048.1:0-3490 GCA_045601475.1 Faecousia sp. | reverse complement strand
CGTCTGTTTTGTGTTTATTTTGCGGATTTTGCCAAAGCGCGCTCTTCCTTGGTCTTGCAGAACTTCTCCAGCTGGGGCACAAACACCAGGCAGATCAGCGCTGCGGTGAAACCGCCGTTATACAGCAGGAAGCCGCCGTGCATGTCGGGAACGGCAGATACCAACAGGTAGTGCAGCCCCGCTGCCAGGAAGCCGTAGCCGAAGCCGTACTTGCCGGAAATGGGGCTCAGGCCGTTGGCGTAGCACAGACCGATAAGGATGGTCTGGTTGCCGATGGACAGGGTGTAATTCTCCACGCCCATAATTCCGGCGATCCAGCCAAAGAGATAAGAGAATACGATGTAACCTGCCATGATGGGCAGCACATTTCGGGGGTGGCTGCCGGAGTTGCAGGTAGCCAGCATACAGAACACGATGCCAAAGGTCATGCCGGTCCACACATTGCTAATCGCCTGGTTGGGGTCGATGAGGGCGGCAAAATTGTAGTATGCCACGATCATAAGGCCAAACACACCCGCGTTCATTAAGAATGGGGCAGTGCCGTATTTGGCAGAGAAGCTGACGCCGTGGCCGGAGTCCTTCATAAGATTCCAGTAGTCCTTAAAGGTGCAGCCCATAAGGAGGGCAAACACGATGAACATACCAAACAGCACTACGCAGAAAATATTGCAGGCGTAGAAGAAGTTATGACCGGGGGCTGCCAGGGTGGCAAGCTCCAGCTTGGCAGGGGTGGTGCCCAGCATCACATTGTACAGCACCGCCCGCAGGAAAAACGCCGTAAAGCCCACAGGCACAGCGGCGGAGTAGTGGTCATAGCCCTTGTGGATATTGGGGGCATGGGCCATTCCGGCAGGCAGGAAGAAGCCGATGATGATACCCACAAACAGGCCAAGCCCCAGGCCCAGCCAGTTAAAGCCCAAGTACTCCGTGCCGGGGTAACGGAACAGCAGTTCGGAAATGAGGGGAGCGATGCCGGTGGAGTACATCATAGCGTTGGCCACAGAACCCAGCTTTTCTCTCTTCACCAATGCGTACAGGCACACGCCCAGCACGGTGGGGATCATGTTCACCAGGTTCATGCCCCAGGAGCCGAAGCCCACAGTAAGCAAGAAGCCCAAAGTGGTCACATTATTGGGCTTGCAGCCGGGCAGGAAGGTGAGGCCCAAGCAGAACAGGCCCACAATGCCCATATTGAAGAAGGTGGCGCTGTAGCCGCCCAGGGCAAAGTAGTTGGTGGAGATCTTACAGGGGGCAATGAGAATCCGTACAAAGCCACGGAGCATCTCATTTCTGTCCGGCAGGATCACAGCAGCAATAATAAAGCACACAGATACGAAAGCAAAAAACAGTCTAAGGAATTTGCTTTCTTCCAACTCACGCAGTTTTTTCATAAGTTACACCTCATTGTATGTAGGGCGGGGGCTTGCCCCCCCCGTTATCGGGATTTCTGTCTCGGCGGCGGAGGCAAGCCCCCGCCCTACAGTATAGTGTTGTTTAAAGGGCAGTCCGAGGGTGCTCTTCGGACTGCCCAGGCGATCGGCGTTTACACTCTTACACTCCCCGGTGGTTACCCACCTTGTTTCGCCAGTTATGTAAGAGGTTTTCTTTTTTTAGATCTTCTCGGCAGCTTCCACGACGTGCTTCATCAGCACAGTGGTGGTAACGGCGCCAACACCGCCGGGAACGGGAGTGATGGCTTCCACGATGGGCTCGACTTCCTCGAACACGCAGTCGCCGGACATGCCGCCCTTGCCCTTGGAGGTGATCTTCTCGGGATTCCAGTTCATGGAAACGTCGATGACGATCTGGCCCTCGCGGACATACTCTGCGGTCAGGCTGTTCAGCACACCGGCAGCGGAGATGATGATGTCTGCGCGCTTGCAGACCTCAGGCACATTGACGGTGCGGGTGTGGCACACGGTAACGGTGGCGTTCTTGCCCATGAGCATCATAGCTGCGGGCTTACCAACCACCAGGGAGCGGCCGATGACAACGGCGTTCTTGCCCTTGCAGTCAATGCCGTAGTGGTCCAGGATCTCCATGCAAGCTGCGGGAGTGCAGGGAGCATAGCCCAGGTCCTGGCCTTCGAACACGCCGGCGTTACTCATGTGAGTCATGGAGTCTACGTCCTTGCAAGGAGCCAGGCGGTTGCAGATCTCGTCCTGGTCAGCCTTCAGGTGCTTAGGCAGGGGACGGAACATCAGAACACCATGAACGGTGTCGTCAGCGTTGACCTCGTCGATAACCTTCAGCACGTCTTCCTTGGAAGCGTCCTCGGGCAGGATGTAATTCTTAACAGCAACGCCCACTTCCTCAGCGCGCTTGGTAGCGCCCTTTTCGTAGGAAAGGTCAGAGGGGTTTTCACCCAGACGGATGATGCCCAGAGTGGGAGTCACTCCCTTTTCGCGAAGGGCAGCGGTACGGGTCTGCAGCGCGGCAACCAGTGCCTCATTGACTTCTTTACCCAAAAGTCTCTTTGCCATAATTATTTCCTCCTAAATTTCAACAATCAAACATTGAAGCCGGCCTTCACGGTGTTGAAGATCTCGTCGGCCATGTCGCCGTACTTGGCCAGCATACCCAGAGCCTTAGCATTCATCTCTTCTGCGACCTCACGGTTCTTCAGAGTCTTGGTGTTGATAAACACATTGAGAGAAGCAGCCTGCAGAGCAGCCTTGCAGATCGCTGCGCCACAGCCGGCATCGGAAACAGCCAGGCGGCTGCCCTTAGCGGCGAAGACTGCGATGTACTCGATAGCCTGGCAGCACAGCTCCATGATCTTCATGGGCGTGGAGCAGGCAATGATGGTAGCCTCTTCCATAACCTTGTCGCGGTTCGGATCATCCTTGGGGATGCCGTAGGCCTTAGCCAGGGGCAGGAAGTTCACTTCGTCAGCTTCCACCTGGTCCAGAAGTTCCTTCTGCAGGGCGTCACACTTGCCCTTCAGCTCAATGATCTCAGCCTCGACTTCTGCGTACTTCTTCTTGCCCACGGTCAAAGAGCCCACCATGTTGCCCAGAGCGGTGCCGATAGCACCAACCAGCGCAGCAGCACCGCCGCCGCCGGGAGCGGGAGCGTCGGATGCCAAAACTTCCACAAACTTGCGGCAGGTTTCCATTGTCATATCCATAGGAAATTTCTCCTTATTCTGTAATCATTTCTTGTAGGGCGGGGGCTTGCTCCCGCCGTAAACGCGTTCTTTATCGGCGGCAGGGGCAAGCCCCTGCCCTACATTTTTTATGGGTAAAAACGCCCCAAAAGCACAGGCGATTTCTCGCCTGTGCTTTTAAGGATTTTAGGAATTAGAACAAGCCGCTAACCTTGCCGGTCTCGACGTCCACGTCAACAGGGCGGTATGCGGGGTCTGCAGCAGTACCGGGCATCATGGAGATAGTACCAGCCATGGGGCACAGGAACTTAGCGCCGCCGTACTCCAGAATGTCACGGATGGTCAGCTTCCAGCCGGTGGGCACACCCTTCTTGGTGGGAT
>JAZRZT010000047.1:0-2916 GCA_045601475.1 Faecousia sp. | reverse complement strand
AAAACCTCTCGCTTTGGAGTGCCTTGCAGTTTTGAAGAGTAGATTTTTTCTCGCAGGAATGTCCAGAGGACGCAGAAATACTGTATGTATTTCAAGGACAATGGATTTTCTGCGGAAAAAAAGATTCCTTCAAAACCGTGTAAATCCCTGTGGAAGGTCGCCCTGGTCCCTGTATTTTATGCAAATTGCATAGTGCCAAAGAACTCCGGGCAGTGGAAAGTGGCCCGGCTTTCCGGAACGGGATTCCAGCACAGCCAGTGGGGGTGGTCCGTAAGGTCGCCGCATTTGTAGCAGTTGGCGCCTATGGTGGTGCCGGGGGTAGGGGAGAAGTCGGGGAAGAATAGCCGTACAAAATCAAAGGGGATGGCGTATTCCACAGACCAGCCGTCCCCTGTGCGGGAGACTGCCGGACAAATGGGGTGGTTTTCGGGAATCAGCCGATAGAGATTTTGCACACTGGTCCCAAAGCCGAAGTACATAGCCCCGTTGGGGTTGACCTCGATGTTGAAATAGCGGCCGTCTCGCATGGGCTCGAAGAAGAATTCCAGACAGCTGTCCTCGCAGATCTCGCATAAGGGATCGTGATGCTCCGCCCGGATATTGTGCTCGGTGGCGGAAAGCTTCACATAAAGAGCGGTATCGTCATAGCACACCTGGGCTTGGGCATGGACACCGGGGGCGCTGGGAAACAGGGTCGCTTCCATCTTTAATACAGGGATATTCTTCCAAGATGCCTTTGGGAAAATTGTATAAGTTTCCATGGCAACGGCCTCCTTACTGTTGTTTCTGTGAAAATCATAGCATACAGCGGTAAAAAATGCAAATCGGGATTTAGATAATATTTATATAGTTAAGAATACTTATTAATTGAAGATTGACATTGTGCAGAAAAAAAGTTATGATAATGCTGTATGATTGTATCCGTAAAACAACGGATGTGAATTGCTTTTGTGCTAATCCGATTCTTAGAGAAAGGAAGCATATATATGATTGCGATAAAAAACGCAACGCTGGTCATGAAGGATCACCTGATCCCCGAGGCCGTGCTGTTTGTGGAAGACGGTGTGATCGCCGGCTTTGGCGAGATGCGTACTACCCCCATCCCTGAAGGCTGCCAGGTCCATGATGCACAGGGATTGTATGTAGGTCCCGGTCTGGTGGACATCCATAACCACGCCGGCGGCGGCCATTGGTTCTACGATGAGCCCATCGAAGCGGCGCAGTTTAATCTGGAACACGGCACCACTTCCGTGCTGGCTACCCTGTATTTTAACATGAATGGTACCCAGCTTGTGGAACAGGCAAAGTGCGTGCAGGACGCTATGAAGCAGCCCGGCGGCGCTAATATTGCCGGTTTCTATATGGAAGCCCCTTACATGAATCCCAAGTTCGGCGCGGACCGGGAGAACAATCCCTGGAAAGGCCCCATCTGCAAGGAAGAGTACCAGCCGGTGATCGACCAGGTGGGTACCGACGCCAAGGTCTGGGTCCTGGCCCCCGAACGTGAGAATATCGAACAGTTTGTGATCGATTGCCGCAAGGCCAACCCCACGGTGAAATTTTCTGTGGGTCACAGTGAAGCATCTCCTCAGCAGATCGAGGCGCTGATGCCTTACGGCCTGTGCATCGGCACGCACCACACCAATGCCACCGGCGACCGCATCTTCTATCCCGAGGTCCGCGGTGTCTGCGTGGACGAGACTGTCAACTATAACCGGGAGATCTATGCGGAGATGATCTGCGACAGCCGCGGCATCCATGTAGATCCCTATATGCAGCGTCTTATCCGCAAGATCAAAGGGGAGGATCGCCTGATCCTGATCTCCGATTCCTGTGTGTTTGACGGACCTACCCCCGAGGGCTATGACGGTGTTACCGATCTTTGCTTCGACTTTGAGGGCGAGATCGCCGGCTCCAAGCTGACCCTGGAGGTGGCTTGCCGGAACATGATGAAGCATACCGGCGCATCCATTGTGGATGTGTTCCGCTACGCTTCCACCAACCCCAGCAATGCCGTGGGCTTTACTGACCGCGGCCGAATTGCCAAGGGTCTTCGTGCGGACCTGGTGATCTGTGATCATCAGATGAATATTAAATCTGTAATTCTGAAAGGAGAATTTGTAAAATGAAAGACTTTATCGTCGATCCCGCAACCAAGTTTGACTTCCAGCCTGCCGAATTTGTTCCCTTCAAGGATAAGGCCGTCTGTGAGCGCGTGCGCAACATGAGCGGTCTGGAGCTGGTGCAGCGCGAGGAGTGGTGGCACCCTGAATTCACCGTTAAGGTGATGATGAACCCCCATCCCGTTCTGATCGCTACTCTGTTCAGCCGTCTGAAGGCTGCGTCCGAGGCCGGCAAGACCTTCACCATGATCCTGGGCAACCCCGTGCCCGACACCTACATCCCCCTGGCTCAGCTGATCAACTACTTCCAGGTTGACTGCTCCAAGGTGCACCTGTTTGCCGAGGACGAGTGGGCTGACGAGGAAGGCAACATTGCTCCCATCACCTACGAGGCTGGCTTTGCGCACTCCATGATCAAGTACTTCTACTACCAGATCGACGTGAAGCTGCGTATGCCCATGGAAAATGTCCATTTCCCCACCAATGAGAACATCGCTGACTACTCCAAGATCATCAACGATATCTCCGAGGGTGGCGCTGACATCGCTTCCACCTCTCCCGGTTGGGCTGGCCACATGGCATTCGTGGATCCCATCCCCGAGTTCATCGGCAGCGGCGACATCGAAGAGTGGCTGAACCAGCCCGCTCAGATCGTGAAGCTGCACCCCATGACCATCATGCAGAACTCCCTGAACGGCACCTTCGGCCAGTCCGGCGACATCGCCAACGTGCCTCCCTGTGCTGCTACCATCGGCCCCGTGGACGTTATGCGTGCTAAGGAGCGTATCGAGGT
>JAZRZT010000046.1:0-6393 GCA_045601475.1 Faecousia sp. | reverse complement strand
CCTGGGCAAGGACGTGCTGACCGTCAAGGACATCTCCGTCACTGTCGATGGCCAGAAGCTGCTGGACAAGGTCTATTTCTCTGTCAACCGCACCGACAAGATCGCTTTCGTGGGTGAGAACGAGCTGGCCCAGACCGCCCTGTTCAAGATCCTCATGGGCGAGCTGGAGCCCGACGAGGGCAGCATCAAGTGGGGCGTGTCTACCATCCGTTCCTACCTGCCCAAGGACAACTCCGAATACTTCGAAGGCAACAAGATGGAGCTGGTAGACTGGCTGCGTCAGTACTCTGCCAAGAAGGACGATGTGTACCTGCGCGGCTTCCTGGGCCGTATGCTCTTTAGCAACGAAGATGTGTTCAAGCAGGTCCATGTGCTCTCCGGTGGTGAGAAGGTCCGCTGCATGCTCTCCAAGATGATGCTCTCCGGCGCCAACGTGGTGCTGCTGGACCAGCCCACCAACCACCTGGACATGGAATCCATCCAGGCGGTCAACAAGGGCCTGGAGGCCTTCCAGGGCGTTGTGCTCCTGGCCTCCCACGACCACGAAATGCTGACCTCCACCTGTAACCGTGTCATTGCCTTCCAGCCTGACGGCACCATCGTGGACCGCTACGGCACCTACGACGACTACCTGGAGTGGGTCAAGAACAACCAGCAGTAATTCTTCGCCATAAAACGAGGAGATGGATAATATGGAAAAAATCTTAGATATGATTTCCGGCAAGATGCAGAAAGCCTTTGCCGATGCCGGCTACGATGCCTCCTATGGCAAGGTCACGGTGTCCAACCGTCCCGACCTGTGCCAGTATCAGTGCAACGGCGCTCTGGCTGCCGCTAAGGCATATAAGTGCGCCCCCATTCAGATCGCAAACGCTGTGGCGGAAAAGCTGCCCGCCGACGATTTTTCTATGATCGAGGCGGTGATGCCCGGCTTTTTGAATTTGAAGCTTTCCGATGCGTTTTTGCAGAATTACCTGAAGAATATGCGAAATACCGAAGATTTCGGCGTGGAAAAGTTCGGCAAGGGTCAGAAAATTATCGTGGACTACGGCGGACCCAATGTGGCAAAGCCCTTGCACATCGGCCACCTGCGCAGCGCCATCATCGGCGAGAGTGTGAAGCGGCTGTACAAGTTCTTCGGCTTTGACACCATCGGCGATATCCATCTTGGTGACTGGGGTCTGCAGATGGGCCTCATTATCGCAGAACTTCGTGACCGCCAGCCGGAACTTTGCTACTTTGATGAGAATTACGACGGCGAATATCCCGCCGAAGCACCCTTTACCATCAGCCAGCTGGAAGAAATCTATCCCGCAGCCGCTGCCCGGAAGAAAGAGGACGAGGATTTTGCCGAAAAGGCCCACACCGCCACTTTCGAACTGCAGAACGGCCGCCGCGGCTTTATCGCCCTGTGGAAGCACATTATGCGTTTGTCTTTGGCGGATATGCGGAAGATCTACGACGATCTGGATGTTCATTTTGAAGCCTGGTTGGGCGAAAGCGACGCCGATCCCTACATCCCCGCTATGGTGCAGGATCTGAAGGATCGGGGTATTGCTGTCCAAAGTGAAGGTGCTTGGGTCATCCCTGTGCAGGAGGAGACTGACAAGAAGGAAATTCCTCCCTGTATTTTGGTGAAGTCCGACGGCTCTGCTATTTACGCCACCACGGACCTTGCCACCATGGTCCAGCGTATGCAGGACGTAAAGCCCGACAAGATGCTCTACACTACCGACAGGCGCCAGAGTCTGCACTTTGAGCAGGTGTTCCGCGCTGCCAAGAAGGGTGGCATCGTGCCCGACACCACAGAACTGGAGCACCTGGGCTTCGGCACCATGAACGGCAAGGACGGCAAGCCCTTCAAGACCCGTGAGGGCGGTGTCATGCGCCTGGAGCGGCTGATCCGGGAGATGACCGATTTTGTCCGCGCCAAGGTGGTTGAGAATAAGATCGTGGCGGAAGAGGAGGTGGAGGAGACCACCAAGAAGATCGCCATGGCGGCCTTAAAGTACGGCGACCTTTCCAACCAGCCCACCAAGGACTATGTCTTCGATATGGACCGCTTTGCTGCCTTTGAGGGTAACACCGGCCCCTATATCCTCTACACCATCGTGCGTATCAAGTCCATTTTGGCTAAGTACGGTGCCTGGGAGAGTCTTCCTATCCAGCCCGCGGCCAATGACAGCGCAAGAGATCTGATGCTCGCTATCACCAAGTTTGCTCCCAATATGGAAGCTGCGCTCCGGGCTACCGCTCCCAATATGGTGTGCGCCTATATCTATGAGCTTGCCGGCTGTGTCAACAAGTTCTACCATGAGACCCGTATTCTCACTGAGGAGAACGAGGAGTTGAAGGCGGGCTATATCGCCCTCATCGGCCTTGCCAAACAGATTCTGGAAACCTGTATCCGGCTGCTGGGCTTCTACGCTCCCGATAAAATGTAATAAAAAACACCCTCCCACAGGAGGGTGTTTTTATTCTGCAATACCTTGTTTGTCCAGCATATCCACCACCAACTGGCCCTTTTGGGTCAGGGCTACGGTGCCGTGGACGGGGTAGCCTTTGTAGGCCGCCATGGAGAATCCCACCAAGGGTTTGCCGTAATCCAGATCAACGAGGCCCTTGGCCTCCAAAGCCTGCAGGATCAGGCTGTATTCTTCTCTGGAGCAAGCCGAATCCTCCAGGTATATGGGGGTCATGTCGTCTGCCTTTCTTGCTACCGGCAGAAAGGGGATTTGCCCCAGAGTGTTCAGAAAATCAATCTCTTTCTGTGTCAATAGAAGCTGCTTGGCGCAGCCCCCGCAGCTGCCGCAATTGCCACCGCATCCCATATCCTTCACCTTGCCTTTTCCGAAAAAATGCTATATACTATAGATATATCATACCGCAAAGGAGTGTGCAATATGTCTTTGGTGCATATTACAAAAGAAAATTTTGAAGAAGTGGTCATACAGTCTGAAAAGAAGGTGCTTTTGGACTTCTGGGCAACCTGGTGCGGCCCCTGCCAGATGATCGCTCCCTTTGTGGAGGAGATCGCTCAGGAAAACGAGCATATCGTGGTAGGCAAAATCGATGTGGATGAGGAACGGGACTTGGCTATTCAGTTTGGTATCACCAGTATTCCCACCCTGATCGTTATGGAGAACGGTCAGCCCACCGCGAAGATGCTGGGCTTCCGCCAAAAAGCAGACATCCTCAAACTCTTAGGTGAATAAGAAAATCGGCGTGCATAGCACGCCGGTTTTTTATAGGGTAATCAGTTCGTATTCGCTGGATCCCAGACCTAACTTTTCTGCCATTTTGATGGTGTGAACACCGTTGCGGCTTTCGATGCGCTCTATGAGGTGGCTCTTGCCGGGATCACTGCAGGCGTACACCAGATCCACACAGGCCTTGTCGATGGCCACGGGGTCCAAAGAGACCAGCACGCCGATGTCGCCGATGCAGGGGTCTTTCGCCGTAGCGCAGCAGTCGCAGTCCACACTCATGTTTTTCATCACATTCACATAGACAATCTGGCCCTTAAAGAACTCCACCACGGAACTGGCGGCGTCTGCCATAGCCTCCAGGAAGGCATCCTGCTCCCGATCCCAGAAATGCTCCGGATCGCCCACACCGTGGATATACGCCTTACCGTAGGAGGAGGCAAAGCCGATGGACAGCTGCTTGAGTGCCCCGCCGTAACCGCCCATGGGGTGGCCCTTAAAATGGGATAGGATCAAAGCACTGTCGTAATTTTTGATATCCTTACCCACAAAATTCTTCTTAATTCTACAGCCGCCCGGAATGGCAAGCTCTAAGTCAGGACCTTGGGCGTCCAAAAGATCCACGGGGTACATGTCGCTCCAGCCGTGCTTTTTGATGAGGGCCCTGTGGCGCTCGGTGGTGTTTCTGGCACCTTCATAGGCGGTGTTGCACTCCACAATAGTGCCGCCCACAAAGTCTACCACATCTTTCCAAAACTCCGGACGCAGGAAATTCTGATTGCCTTCCTCGCCGGAGTGGACTTTAATAGCAATGTTGCCGGGAAGTTCCTTACCCAGCATTTTGTAAAGGGACAAAACTGCCGCGGGAGTGATCTCTTTTGTGAAATAAACCTTGGATTTCATGGGATACGACCTCCTTTTGGAAATTCTAAGAATATTATAACGGAAAAATCCGGGCTCTGCAACCGTAAATTCGATGGATAAGCCCTTTGGCCTGCCACTAAAGTATGGGCGGAGGGATGGAAATGAAAATCGATTGGAAGAAATTACTGATTGCGTTAGCGATCCCGCTGGCCGTTGGAGGGCTGTCCGCGCTCCTGTCTGGGATGGGCGGTTACGGCGACCTGAATCGGCCGCCCCTGTCGCCGCCGGGCTGGGTATTTCCCGTGGTGTGGACGATTCTATACCTGCTCATGGGTTACGCCAGCTATCGCATTTATACATCCGATGCGCCTAAGAAAATGAAGACCGGTGCATTAAAATTGTATTTTGCCCAACTGGCAGTAAATTTTTTGTGGCCGCTGATCTTCTTCGGCTTGGAGTGGCGGCTGTTAGCGTTCTGGGTGATCCTGCTTTTGTGGGTGCTGATCTACTTTACCATCAAGCGCTTCGGTCAAATCGATGAGATCGCGGCGGATCTGCTGCTGCCCTATATCCTTTGGGTCACCTTTGCGTCTTACTTAAATTTAGGGGCATATATTTTGAATTAGTCTTTGCAAAATGGAAAAAATATGCTATAGTAATTTTGTGAGATCCAAAACAAAGGAGGAAACAACTATGGCAAACAAGTACGCAGGCACCCAGACTGAAAAGAATCTGATGGCCGCATTTTCCGGCGAGTCCGAGGCAAGAAACAAGTACACCTACTTCGCTTCCAAGGCCAAGAAGGACGGCTACGAGCAGATCGCAGCATTGTTCCTCAAGACCGCTGATAACGAAAAGGAGCACGCAAAGCTGTGGTTTAAGGAGCTGAACGGCATCGGCACTACCGCCGAGAACCTGCTCTCCGCCGCTGAGGGTGAGAACTACGAGTGGACCGACATGTACGCCGGCTTCGCTGAGACCGCTGAGAAGGAAGGTTTCCCGGAGCTTGCAGCCAAGTTCCGCCTGGTAGCCGCTATCGAGAAGCACCACGAAGAGCGCTACCGCAAGCTGCTGCAGAATGTGGAGACGCTCCAGGTATTTGAGAGAAGCGAAGTGAAGATCTGGGAGTGCCGCAACTGCGGTCACATTGTGGTTGGCACTAAGGCTCCCGAGCTGTGCCCCACCTGCGCCCATCCTCAGAGCTACTTCGAGATCAACGCAGAAAACTATTAAGCAAAATCAAAACGGCAAGGATTTTTCCTTGCCGTTTTTTTATGCCCTTGACAAGAGGATTCTAATGTGTTAGAGTAAAGGTGAACTCTAACGCATTAGAGAAAGGAGTGGTCCTTATGGAAACACCCAAAGTATTTGAAAGTGAGTACCGTTTTTGCCTCATCCTGTGGGAGCACGAGCCGGTGAAAAGCAGCGAGCTGGTGGCTTTGTGTCAGGAGCAGCTGGGGTGGAAGCCTACTACCACCTATACCGTGATCAAACGGCTGTCGGAACGTGGTGTGCTGAAAAATGAAAAGACCGTGGTCACATCTTTGGTTACCAAGGACCAGGTCCAGGCGGCGCAAATCAACGAGATGGTGGAGCGGACCTTTGAGGGGTCGCTGCCTGCCTTTATCGCCGCCTTTACCAAGCACCAAAAGCTTTCCCGGGGAGAGATCGACGCGGTCCAGGCAATGATCGACCGCTATAGGAAAGGAGAATGACCATGAGTGAGTTCTTCTTAAAAATCGTCAATATGAGCATCTCTGCCACCTGGATCGTTTTGGCGGTGCTGGTGCTGCGGCTGCTTTTTAAGAAAGCGCCCAAGTGGGTAAATGTCCTGCTTTGGGGAATCGTGGCGGTGAGGCTTTTGTGCCCGTTTTCTCTGGAGAGCGCGTTGAGTCTGATCCCCAGCACCGAGACGGTCAGCCCCGGTATCATGATGGACAGAACGCCCCAGATCGACAGCGGCGTTCCCCTGGTCAATGCGGTGGTCAACCCTATCATCAGCAGTTCCTTTACACCCAAGCCCATGACCAGCGCCAACCCCTTGCAGATATTCATCCCCGTGTTGGCCAATTTTTGGATACTGGGCATGGCGGTGCTGTTTTTGTATACCATCGTCAGCTATTGGCGGGTAAAACGGAAGGTCAGAACAGCCGTACTGCTGAAAGAGAATATCTTTCAAAGCGAGCATGTGGCATCCCCCTTTGTGTTGGGGATTATCAAGCCGAAGATCTACCTGCCCTTTGAAATGGGGGAGCGGGAGACGGCTTATGTGATCGCCCATGAACAGGCCCATATCCGCCGCAAGGACCACTGGTGGAAACCC
>JAZRZT010000045.1:0-2507 GCA_045601475.1 Faecousia sp. | reverse complement strand
GGTCAGCTTGTCCAGACATACGCTCTCCAAAACACTGTGGGCCTTGTAGAGGATGGTGCCGCCGGGAGTCTCATACACGCCGCGGCACTTCATGCCCACCAGACGGTTTTCCACGATATCCAGGATGCCGATGCCGTTGGCGCCGCCCAGCTCGTTCAGTTTCAGAATGATGTTCTTGGCGCTCATCTTCTCGCCGTTCAGGGCGGTGGGGATGCCCTTTTCGAAGTCCAGAGTCACATAGGTGGGCACATCGGGCGCCTGCAGGGGAGAAACGCCCATTTCCAAGAAGCCGGGCTTTTCATACTGCGGCTCGTTGCCGGTGTCTTCCAGATCCAGACCCTCGTGGCTCAGATGCCACAGGTTCTTGTCCTTGGAGTAGTTGGTCTCCCGGTTGATCTTCAGAGGCACATTGTGGGCCTCGGCGTACTCGATCTCCTCTTCCCGGGACTTGATGCTCCACTCACGCCAGGGGGCGATGATGGGCATGTTGGGGGCGAAGTGCTTGATGGCGAGCTCGAAACGGACCTGGTCGTTGCCCTTGCCGGTGCAGCCGTGGGCGATGGCGTCAGCGCCTTCTTTGAGGGCCACTTCCACCAGACCCTTGGCGATGCAGGGACGGGCGTGGCTGGTGCCCAGCAGATACTCTTCGTAAATAGCGCCGGCCTTGACGCAGGGGATGATAAAGTCGTCCACATACTCGTCGGTGAGGTCCAGCACATACAGCTTGGAAGCGCCGGTCTTAATGGCCTTTTCTTCCAGACCGTCCAGCTCGTCTGCCTGACCCACATTACCGGCCACGGCGATGACTTCGCAGTTATTATAATTTTCCTTCAGCCAGGGGATGATGATGGAGGTGTCCAGACCGCCGGAGTAGGCCAAAACTACCTTTTTGATGTTTTCTTTATTCATAATAAGTACCTCCTGTAACAGGTCATTCTTTTATATGCACCAAATTATACATCTATTACAGGGATAAGTCAACAACAGTTGCATAAATATTCGCACTTTGTGGAATGTATACACATGAAAAGAGAAAAGAACAGCCGATTTAGACAGTTTCACAAGAGAAAGTGCTTTGACAGGCGGACGGATGCGTGTTTGGGAAAAACAATCGCCGCCAAATTCGGCGGCGATTGCTGTTTTATGCAGAGTATGTAAATAATTATACCAAGCCTTGTTCCCGGGTCTGGCAGGTGAACAGAAGCACCTGCCGGGTGGCGGCTTCCTCTTTGAGGATATCCAGAGCGGTTTTGAGCCTTGTGTCGTCAAACCGCACCAGGGCATCGTCCAGCACCAAAGGCGCATGGGGCGTCAGCTCCCGTGCTACGGCTAAGCGCAGGGCCAGATATAGCTGGTCCACCGTGCCGTCGCTGCGCCAGGGGGCGCTGTGGAGGGTGTCCTCACCCTGGGCGCCCACACTTAGGGAAAGATCCTGCTCCAAAATCAGCCGGTCGTACCGGCCACCGGTAAGCTTTTCAAAGAGGGTCTTCGCCTGCTCGGCGATCCGGGGAGCAAAGCGGCGCTGCAGTTCCTGGGATGCGGAAACCAAGGTGGTTTGGGCCATGGTAAGGGCGGCGTACATATCTTCCAGCCGGGCGATGCGCTTGTTGACGGCGGCGAGTTCCCGGCCTATGGCCTCTTCGCTGCCCAAGGTCTCCAGCTGACCCATGTGCTGACCCAAAAGCTGCTGCAGATTTCGCTGTTCCCGGTCCTTTTCCCGAAGACTTGCTTCCGTCATCTCCCAGGAAAGACGGAGGGTGCTTTCCTTTTGGGGCGCGGGCACATCTTTCACCATGGAGGAAAGGGTCTCGGCATGAGCGCCTGCCTGCTGAGCGGCTTTCCGGGCATCTTCCAGTTCATCCCAAAGAAGTTCCAGCCGGTGACATTCGCCCATCAGCTCCGTCAAGGACTTACCGCCGGTGACGGCCAGAGTCTGCTCTTCCAATCCGGTGCGCTCTCGGTTGTAGTTTTCGGCGGCTTCTTCGTATTCTCTGCGTACCCGGTCAAAGTCCTCCGCTGCAGCCACCCAGTTTTCCGGGGGCAGGCCCACATAGCGGGAACAAAGCAGTACCAAGGCATTGGCGTTAGCGGATTTCTTCTTAAAATACAAAATGCCCAGCACCACAGCCAAAACAAGGCCGGGGATCACAAGGATCGTGTTCAGAAGACTAAGACCCACGCCGGCTGCCAGGGCCGCGATGGCTAAGATCAACAGCAGAGGTGACACGGGTTTTTGCAGCTGGTCGTAGGTGGCCTTATCTTCCTTGGCTTTGGCGAGGGCTCGTTCTGTGTCCATGCCGGCAAAAGCCGCAGGGGCGTCGGGAATGCGAGGCAAGGCTTTGCTTTGCAGGGTGGACCAGCGGTTTTGTAAGTTTTCCGCCTGGGAGAGTTTCGTTTTGGCAAACTCCAAAGAGGGGAGGGCGGCGCACTGGTCTTCCAGCTGGCGCATATGCTCCAAAGCCTGTTTATGGCTTTCTTTTGCCCGGTTGACCCGCTCTAAGTCCTGC
>JAZRZT010000044.1:0-24019 GCA_045601475.1 Faecousia sp. | reverse complement strand
CAACCAAAAACTGAAGTCTGTGTATGAAAAGTGTCATCCTAAAGCATAAAAGAGGCCTATTGTTACTACAATAGACCTCTTTTTTCATTTGATAGGGAAGGGGATCAGATACCGGTAATGGCGGTAAGTACATCTACTTCGGTGGATTGAATGCTTCTGTGCATGGAAAGCCCTTCCTGGATATCAACATCGGTAAAACCACCCTCGCGGGTGCAGATGATGCGGTTTGTTTTGCCCTCCATGAGCTTAGTGACAGCCAGGTAGCCCATTTTCGTAGCGTTGACACGGTCCCGGCCGGTGGGGGAGCCGCCTCTCTGAATATGACCCAAAACGGTCACACGTGGATCCAAATCGATGGACTCCTTAATTCTTGCAGCAATATCTGCGGCAGAGCCGGCACCTTCCGCCACAACGATCATATAGTGGGTGAATCCATTAAGTCTTGCCCTGCGAATCTTTTCGATCACATCGTTTTCAAAATCGATTTCCTTTTCGGGGACAAGAACAGCAGTTGCGCCTACGGCAAGGCCCACATACATAGCAAGGTAACCGGCGTTACGACCCATGACCTCCACAACAGAACAGCGCTCGTGGGACTGCATAGTGTCCCTAAGGTTGTCGATGCAGCTGATCGCGGTGTTGGCTGCAGTGTCAAAGCCGATGGAGTAATTGGTGCAGCAAATATCATTATCAATGGTGGCAGGAATGCAAACCACGTTGACACCCTGCTTGGATAGGGCAGAGGCGCCACGGAATGTGCCGTCACCGCCGATGGCGATAATACCATCCAAGCCGAGGAACTTGCAGGTTGAGGCAGCTTTCCTCTGGCCTTCCTCGGTCATAAACTCTTTACTGCGGGCAGTGTAGAGGATTGTACCACCACGATTAATAATGTGACTAATATTGCTGGGATTTAGGCGAATGATATCACCGTTAATCAAGCCGTTATAACCACGGCGGATTCCGTAACATTCAATGCCGTGATAGAGAGCGGTACGAACAATGGAACGAACACAGGGGTTCATACCGGGGGCGTCACCGCCGCTGGTAAGTACACCAATTCTTTTAATAGCCATATAACGCGCCTCCAGTATTTTATCATAGTATTATTGTATTGTTAAAATTACGTCTTGTAAAGTAGAAAATAACATTTTTGCAGTTAAGTGTCGGAAGAGGGGGAGCTGATCGTTCTAATCGGATTTTGATATTACACATCCCCAACGCAACAAAATAAAAATTTTGTTGCGTTGGGGATGATTATGTGCTATAATATATATAGGAACGGGTTCAGGGATGCTTTATGAGCGCATAAACCTAGGACGCGAACCTTGCGTGCTCTCTTATTAAATAACGCCGGTATTAATTTAGATCTGGCCACTAACAGATAATCTGATTGTCTTGCCATATTTCTCTCTAACTTATTATGCGATGCATATGGTTATATGAACGATTCATTTGTCCGACGCTAATTAATACCATATATATCAGACTATAAATATGCATGACATTTTTTGAGTGATAGAAATGCAACAACTACCATATTTCAACATGAATGTGTTCTTTGGTTTTGCATGACCATTATCCTCGTTTTAAGCAATCCCTTACATTATAATACCACTGTAGCATTAGACAATTGCCGGTCTTTACTTTGAAAGAAAGTATCCTTATATTATAAAATACGATAATTTGTTCGTTTTAAATGGAGGTGTAATTTATGCAACGATACACAGATTGCCCGCAACTTCTCAGGGATTTCCTTACATATCACGAAACGATCAAGGGCCAATCTCCCAGAACGATCTCAGAATACTATTTGGATCTTCGTATGTTTCTGCGCTTTATTAAGCTCATGCGGAACGATATGCCCATCGATACACGTCTGGATGATATTCCAATTAAAGATGTAGGTATCGATTTCATCCGTGATATCACAACATCCGACGTGTTTGACTTCTTGTCCTATCTTGCCAATGATCGTACAGCAAACCCAGACTCCCCTGCCCCGGATTACGGCATCGAACCGGCTGCAAGAGCAAGAAAATTGTCTGCATTAAAGTCGTTTTATAAGTATTTGACCGTAAGAACCAAACAATTGAGCGAAAATCCTGTTGCCGACTTAGAATACCCCAAATTAAGGAAAAGTCTGCCGAAATACCTGACATTGCAGCAATCTGCGGACCTGCTCAAGGCAGCCTCCGGCCCAAATCAGAAGCGCGATTTTGCCATTTTGATGATTTTTCTTAATTGCGGCATTCGCCGTAGCGAATTGGTGGGTTTGAATCTCACTGATATCTATGAGGACAGACTTCGCGTGGTGGGTAAAGGCAACAAGGAACGCTTTGTATATTTCGGAACAGCCTGCAAAAAGGCAATTGATGCCTATCTCCCCGAGCGGCACAAGCAGGTGCTTTCCGACAATCGGGCCTTGTTTGGCTCTCGCGATAGCAACCGGATCAGCGTCAGCGCCGTACATCGATTGGTGAAAAAATACTTGCTGATGGCAGGCTTGGATGCGGAGAATTTTTCAGCGCATAAGCTCCGTCACACCGCGGCAACCATGATGCTCTCCGGCGGTGTGGATGTAAAAACTGTCCAGGAAGTCTTAGGGCATGAGAATTTGAATACGACACAAATCTATACCCATATTGAAAACACCGAACTCAAGATTGCAGCGGAGGCAAATCCGTTGTCAAAGATAAAAATTGAGGAAGAGGAGTAATACTACTCCTCTTCCCTATTATAATGCAACTTCAATTGCTTCCCGGAGATTTTTGACACGATAAACAGTCAAACCTTCGGGGATTATTAACTTTTCAGATGTATTTTTAGGGATAATGCACTTTTTAAACCCTAATCTTGCAACTTCAGACAACCGTTGTGATAAATGGGAGACTGAGCGAATCTCACCTGTCAGACCAATCTCACCAATGGCAACAAGTTCTGAATCCACCGGCTGATCCCGATAAGAGGATGCGACTGCCAATATCACCGGGAGATCAGCGCCGGGTTCGTCCAATCGAAGACCGCCAATTACATTAATATAGGCGTCAAAGGCGCTAAGTTTCATTCCTGCCCGTTTTTCCGCGACAGCCAATAGAAGTGCTGCCCGGTTAAAATCAAAGCCGTCAGAGGTTCTGCGGGGCACATTAAAGGAGGTCTTAGCTACCAACGCCTGTACTTCTGCCAACACCGGACGCGTACCCTCCATAACGCAGGCAACGCAGGTGCCGCTGGCATTCTGAGGTCTGCCATCCAAAAGGACTTGGGAGGGGTTTGGGACTTCCACAAGGCCGGTATCTGCCATTTCAAATACGCCGATCTCATTAGTAGAGCCAAAGCGGTTTTTTGCTGCGCGCAGAAGTCTGTAAGAGGAATTGGGATCTCCTTCAAAATACAAGACACAGTCCACCATATGCTCCAGCACCTTCGGACCGGCGATAGCGCCATCTTTATTGATATGGCCAACCACAAACACGGTAATACCGCTGCTTTTGGACAGTTGTAAAAGGGCCATGGTGCAGTCTTTTACCTGAGATACGCTTCCGGGGGCAGATTCGTTGTCGTCACGGTACAATGTCTGAATGGAATCCACAATCAGAATGTCAGGGTCGATACGATTAACTGCTTCCAGAATATTGTCCAAACCGGTCTCAGAAAGCACAAATAGATTATCCGGCAGCACACGCAGGCGCTGGGCGCGCATTTTCAGCTGATGCTCACTTTCTTCCCCGGATACATACAGCACGCTTCGACCTTGGCATAGGCTGTTGCAGATCTGCAGAAGTAGGGTGGACTTACCAATGCCGGGAGCACCGCTGACCAGCACCAACGAGCCCGCCACAGCACCGCCGCCCAGCACTCTATCCAGTTCACCCATGCCTGTATCAAATCGGCACTCGTGACCATGTTGCACATCCTGCAGTTTCTGGGGTGTTTTACTGAGCCCTACAGGGGCGGAATTTGTTTTCGTACTCCGCTCCACATGCTCTTCAATGGTATTCCACGCACCGCAGGCGGGACATTTTCCCTGCCATTTTGGGGTTTCGTTACCGCAGGCGGTACAGTAAAATACAGTCTTTGTCTTTGCCATATAAAGGCTCCTGTTCTGTGTTTTTTTATATTATATCAACCAACACCTCACAGGTCAAGTAACGCCGGTTCCGTGGAGGTAATTTCCGCAAACTCCGGCGATTACGCAGCAAAGCTCCTTCTGATATGTGGCGTCTAGCAGTTTCGCTTCCTCCTCCGGATTGGAAATAAATCCACACTCAATGAGCAATGCGGTGCAATGGATATTCTTCATAAGATACACATCCTTTGCAGCTTTCGCCTGGCGGTTGCTTCCTGGGCAAAGATTTTCCGACAGAGCCTGTTGCATAGTTTTTGCAAGGACAGCACTCCCCTCTTCCCTTCCGTAAAACACCTGCGGGCCGTAATATCTGCTGTCGGTAAAATGATTTTGGTGGATGCTTACAAGAAGGGCGTCCTTAAGCTCATTAACGATCTTAACCCGCTGTTTTAGATCTGATATTTTCTTCTGTGCAATGGTGCTCCCTTGTGTATATACCGATCGGTCGGTATCTCGAATCAGAACAGTTTCTATACCCATTAGATGCATCAGGTCATTTAATCGCAGGGATATCTGCAGATTTATATTGCTCTCCAAAACGCCTGTACATGAGGTGGCGCCTCCGTCCACACCTCCATGTCCCGGATCGATCACAACGATCTTTCGATCTGTAACCGGGGCGTTTTCAGACAGGACTGACACGGCCTTACTCCCACCGAAACTTAAAAGAAGTAATACAGAGAACGCCGCAACATATACCGGCAGCAAATGAGCAATAGAAAATGGCTTTTTCACGATCAAACACCTCATATCATCTTATTCAAACAGACACCGCGTTAGAACAACAGAGCAGAATGCGGCATAGAATGATTCGGAACGACGGTTCCTACCTGAAATCGATAGGAGGAGTTAGTTTGAATCGAAGAAATATGGAAAACCAGGGAAAGAACGGGCGGTTGCCGGCATCTGCGCCTTTGGCAAATCCCTATGTTCCTTTCCAGTTGGAAGATCCACCCAAGTATGAACCACCGAAAGCCTTTGTTCGGGGTACACTGTTTCCCGGTCTTGACCTACCCTTTATGGGAATGGTAAACAAAAACGAAAAACCTCTTACCCCATTGACAGAACTGCAGACCATGGCCTTTGTGATCCAGGAATTGGCCCTGTACCTTGACACGCACAGAGACGACGCCGAGGCACTCCAGATGTACCGCCAGTATCAGGCATTGTACGAAAAAGGTCGCGCAACCTACGAAAAGATGTGCGGACCGCTCAACCATATGTCCATGGACGAAGGCGGTTACCGCTGGCTTGACGACCCGTGGCCTTGGGAATACGCGGGCAACAGGGAGGTTTAAGTATGTTTATTTATGATAAGAAGCTGCAATACCCGGTAAAAATCGAACATCCCAATCCCCGTCTTGCCTCTATTATCATTTCCCAGTACGGCGGTCCTGACGGTGAATTGGGCGCATCCCTGCGTTATCTCTCTCAGCGGTACTCCATGCCTTTTGACGAGCTGAAGGGACTTCTGACAGATATCGGCACCGAGGAGCTGGGGCATCTGGAAATGGTGGGCGCTCTGGTGCACCAGTTAACGAGAAACCTAAAGGATTCCCAGATCCAGGATTCGGCATTTGCCCCTTATTTTGTTGACCACACCACCGGTGTCTATCCCACCTTTGCATCCGGCACGCCTTGGACCGCTGCTACCATGCAGGTGAAGGGCGACCCTATTGCCGATCTGACAGAGGACTTGGCAGCCGAGCAAAAGGCCCGCGTGACCTATGATAATATTTTACGCCTCAGCGACGATCCTGATGTCAACAATGTGATCAAGTTCCTGCGGGAACGGGAGGTCGTGCATTTCCAGCGGTTTGGCGAGGCTAAGCAGGTGGTGCGGGAGAAGCTGAATCAGAAGAATGTATATTATATGAATCCGGCGTTTGATATGTAACAAAAATGGCAGGCGCATGCGCGCCTGCCAAATTTTATATTCTTCTTGTGGTAAGACTTTCCGCCAACTCACGCATGTACTGATTATCTTCAAACATATCCAGTGCGCAAATTGCTTTTGCGGTGTGTTCTTTCACCAGTTCGTCGCACTTTTCAAGACCGTAAAGACGCACAAAGGTATTCTTCTGCGCATCCACGCCAACAGCCTTACCCAGTTCTTCCGCGTTGCCGATCACATCCAGCATGTCGTCACGGATCTGGAATGCCAGACCTAAGTGGGATGCAAATTCTGCCGCTGCATGGATCTGTTCCTTAGTACCACCACCGGCAATCGCGCCCAAAACACAAGCAGCACGGATGAGCGCGCCGGTCTTCCGGGTTTGAATATCCAAAACTTCCTGCTCGGTGCAGAGCCGCTCCTCACTTTGCATATCTAATACTTGTCCGCCCACCATACCGACCTCACCGGCACATTCAGACAGGACAGAAACAGCCTGCACTTTTGCTTCAGCAGTGCAGCTTGCCTTTGTTAACAAACCGAAAGCTGCAGTCAGCAGAGCGTCACCTGCCAGCACGGCAATGGCCTCGCCGTACACTTTGTGGTTGGTAGGTGCACCGCGGCGAAAATCATCATTGTCCATACAGGGCAGATCATCATGGATCAAACTGTATGTATGGATCATCTCCACTGCGGCAGCAAACTCAGTTGCCACCTTCCAATCGCCGCAACACATTCTGCAAAAATCCAGGGCAAACACAGGCCGCAGGCGTTTACCGCCTGCAAGCAGACTATAGCGCATGGAATCAAACAAAGTCTTTTGGGGCTCACTGTCATAAATAAAGCACTGTTCCTCCAGGTACTTCTCAATATGACGGCGATAAATATCTGATCTCTCTTTTAATGCGTTACTCATGCTCAAACGCCTCCTCTACAGGGGCTCCATCCTCTCCTACGGCAATTTTTGTGACTTGCAATTCTGCATCATCCAACATCTTACCGCAGTTTTTAACAAGTTCAGTGCCCTCCTGGAACAACTTCAGGGATTCCTCCAGAGATACATCGCCACGTTCCATAGATTGTACGATTTTCTCAAGACGGTACATATTCTCTTCAAATGTTGCATCGTTCTTATTCATACTTTGCGCTCCTTTACATTGGTTACAGTGGCACGGAACTCACCGTCGCTGACAAGCACATCCACAGTACTTCCCTTTTCTACCTGAGAAACGGAACGAATAATTTGTCCCTCACTGTTCTCGGTCATGGAATAACCTCGTGTGAGTACTTTCAGCGGGCTCATAGCGTCTAATTTTGCTGTAAGGGAAACAAAATTCTGCCGCTTCCTGCTGAGTTTCTGCCTCTGGGCGTACACCAAACGTCCCTTCAAATTCTCCAGAGCGTTCTTCTTCAGTTTAATATACTGGGTTGGCCCTTTTAAAGCGCTGCTGGAAGACAGGACATCTAAATGCTTCCGGGCGGATTTTAACTGCCGGGAGACAGCTGTCATCATAGCGTCTGACATAGAATCCAATTGCTGACGAAGCGCTTCCTGATCTTGTACAGCCAGCTCCGCAGCATTGGAGGGGGTGGCTGCCCGAAGATCGGCCACAAAATCGGAGATGGTCACATCCGGCTCATGGCCTACCGCAGAGATCACGGGAATTCTGGATTCATAGATAGCATAAGCGACCAATTCGTCGTTAAATGCCCAAAGATCCTCGATAGAGCCGCCACCGCGGCCAACGATGAGAATGTCTGCCAAATTATACTGATTTGCATAGGCGATGGCACCGGCGATTTCTGCTGGAGCTTCCCTACCCTGCACCCGGACAGGCAGCAGCTTTACTTTTGTTAAAGGGTAGCGCTTATTTAGGACGCGGATCATATCGTGCACAGCAGCACCAGCGGAGCTGGTGACGATACCAATGACACCGGGGAACTTGGGGATCGGTTTCTTGTGAGAGGGTTCAAACAACCCTTTCGCCGCCAACTTTGCCTTTAACTGCTCAAAAGCGGCGTACAGATCGCCAATACCATCCATAGCCATAGCGCTGCAGTACAGCTGATAACCACCGTCTCGGGGGTAAACAGCAATTCTGCCCATAGCGATAACCTGCATACCGTTCTCAGGTCGAAAACGAAGACGCGTGGCGTTTCCTTTAAACATCACACACCGCAAAGAAGAACTGTCATCCTTTAAGGTGAAATAATGGTGTCCCGAGGGGTATACCTTATAGTTGCTGATCTCACCTTTTACAGCGGTCTCCGCTAAAACAGCATCCCGATCAATGAGCGTTTTAATGTAGTCGTTGATCTGAGAGACAGATAAAACTTGTTGTGCCATATTACTTCTCCTGCAGGCGGTGGGTAAGAACAGCAACGCCCATGGCATTGTCGGTGGAGTACTGCGGTTCAGAGAAAACCGGGTCTAAATCCTTAAGATTTTGCCGCAGTAAGGAATTGGAGGCAACACCGCCGGAAAAAACAACCGGCAATCCGGGATATTCCTTAAGGGCGTTTTCTGTGGCCTTTCTCACCCCATAGGATACGCAGCGCAGAGCGAATGCGGCAGTTTCAGCAGTGTCTTGGCATTTCTCATAATACTGCTGTACCTTATTCTGAACGCCAGACAGAGAGAATTCCAGCCCCTGACACTTCACTTTAAACAGGTCTGTATTGACCGCTTCCTTTCTGACGGTATCCAAATGTTTACCGGAGGGAAAAGGCAGTCCCAAAAGCTGACCAGTGCGATCGATCAGCTGACCGGCGGAGATGTCCGTAGTGCCGCCAATCTTTGTGCAACGCACATTTCTATCCTGCGGTTCCACCAGCAGGAGCTCCGTTGTACCGCCGGATAAATGCCAGGCTAAGTGGGGTTTGTCCAAAAGTTCCATGCGGCCTGCGCTCCAAAGAGACGCTGCCACATGTCCCTGCTGATGAGAGCACTCCACAAGAGGCACATGCAGAGCTTCAGACAACAGCTTTGCGTGGGAGTATCCAACCATAAAACAAGGCATATAGCTGCCTTCCACGGCCCGTGGACGGGTACTGACACCCACAGCGGTTACCTTTGAAATGTCTACATCAGAAAATAGCCTGCCAGACAGCTCCGGCAGGCTTTTGGTATGTTGAAACACGGCATCGCTTTGCCGCAGGCCAAGTTCTCCCAATTTTACGGGTAACAACTTGGAACAGTTGATACCGCCCTCTCCATCAAAGAAGGCGATGGATGTAGTGTAGTTACTGGTATCAAAACCAATGACGCACATACGATTACCTCGTCTTATAAATCTCTTGCAAAGGCGCCCAGAACGCCGTTGACAAATGCGCCGGTATCGTCGCCATCGTACATCTTGGCGATGCGGACAGCTTCGGAAATGGCAACGCCGGTGGGAACATCTTCTACATAGAGAATCTCAAACATAGCAAGCTGCATGATGGTGCGGGCCAGTTTGGAGATACGGGAGATATCCCAGCCGATGGAATATTTCTGAATCTTCTCGTTCAGTTCCTCCGTGCGGTTGGCAACGCCGGACACCACACTGTCGATATAGTTACGCTGCTGACCGCTGGGACGGTCGGAGTATACTTGATTCTCGTCGGACAAAAGAACGTAGTATTCTTTATTCAGTCGGGTAGCAACTACCTGTTCCGGCTCTTCGCCGGTAAATTCCCGGCCGTAGATCAAATGTACAGCCAGTTCTCTGGCATTTCCTCTTGTCATAGAAAACCTCTTACTGGCGGACAATACCGCATACATTCACATTCACAGCAGCAACCTTCAATGCAGCGGTTGCCAGCAGTGCATTGGTGATGGATTCCTGGGCTGCCTGTGCCACAGTAACGATGCTCTGGCCGTAAACAACATTTACATTGCAATCCACATACAGCTCATCCTCTTCGCCGATCGTGATCTTGATGCCTTTGCCCATGATCTTCTTGCCGATGATCTCCACAATATCTGCACCGGGCTTAACACTAAGACCGCAGACACCCTCCACCTCGCTGATAGCGTGGGAAACGATGGTTGCAATCACATCCTCAGAGATCATAACGCTGCCATTTTCACTCTGGATGGTAACATACTGCTTATTTTCAGCCATAGGAAAAACCTCCTGTAATTTGTCATAAGTATTACAATTGACATACTTTTGTTTATTGTACCATAAAACAAAAAAAATACAACTGTTTTCTATATACAAAAAGCATCCCCCAAAAGAAAATCCTTTGGGGGATGACATTATTGTACCTCCACTACACGGATATCTTCGATTCCGTACTTAGATTGGGTCATAACAATATCTGCGATCACAGCAACATCCTTTTGTACAAGCCCTCCCTCAGGAGCGGCAACAGCTACAGATATTCCCTCCTCGCTGATGTATGCCACGCAATCGGCATACCCTTTTGCAACTACCAAGCTTTCAATCTGCGCTTCATCTAAGGCTGTCTGCACAATAGTTTCCAATTTTGCATTTGCTTGAGAGTTTTCCTCTTCCTTATCGTATGCCATAGCCTCCTGCAGCAGTCCCACAGCGCTGTCTCGTGCCTGTTGACGGGATAGACGTACTGCAGCAAAGTAATCAGTGGCAACAACATCCTCTGAATCTGCAGGCATAATGGTGCCATCGCTCATAACCAATGTGTCCGATGCCAAAATTTTATCGGAGTCCAGGGTATCGGTCAAATTCGATACAGCTTTATCCTCCGTATAAAGCCAATTCACATAGATCCCTGCACACACCGTGACAAGCACAGCTACAGCAACAAGATTTCTTTTCCAAATTCGCATGAACAATCCTCCATTTACTTCATTTTCAGCACTGAAATTTGATCTGATCGCAAGCCGGTAATTTTAGATACCGCATCCACCAGGGCAAGCCTTACATCCGCAGAGTCTGCCCCCTGACAAACAATGATAGCGCCGCGGTAAATTGGTGCCTTTATCTGGCGAATGAGTCCTTGCTGTTCCCTGTCTGATTTTGTCAATGTAACTGTATCTGACCGGTTGTTCTCACTGTCGTTATTTTTATTTTGGTCCACGTCGGTCTGGTAGACCGTCTCCTCCCCTTCCGCCGTTGTAAGAAGAACTTTTACATTCCCAGCACCTTGTACTTGGCTCAGCAACCGTGCCAGGTTCTCGTCAAAGGTATTCTGCATGGTTTCGGACTGCTTTTGTTCTTGGGGCTTGTTCTCGGTTTTTGGTGACGGCATTGCCATCAGCAACAGCCCCACTGCAACGATCAAGATCGGAAATTTAAATTTTTTGATAATACTACGAAAATCTAAGGATAGCTTTTTTATGTCCATGTTTGTTTATCCTCCGGTATTCCTATATCGTTTTGAAGCACTTGTTGCAATCTGCCCTTGGCATAGGGAGAGATATTACCTTTAATCTCCACGGATATAGGTTTCGGTATTTCAGACGAGTCACAGGTTACTGATACATGGATATCCGCCCCCAGCAAAGCAGCTTTGTCCAAGATATATGCTTCCGTTTTCTCTTTTATGCCTCTGCCCAACTGTTCGTGCATATAGAATTCTCCGCCCTCCCTTATATACAAGGCATCAGCCTCCACAGCATCCAAATAGCCCATGTAGGTCTCTGGTGATAGCCTCGTCCAGGGTGATACCACAGTGAGAATCATTAAAATCCCGCACATCAGCTTTATCAATTTATAGGATGGTGATTTTCCGTTTACAAGGCGCAAAAGTATTGCAGAAAAGATCGCTACCGCCACGATGGAGATGGTGTATTGCTTTAAATTCTCCATTATGTCACACCTTTCATAAAACAGACCGTGCTGATCATGTGGATAAAGCATATCGCCCCGGTAGTCGCTAACAGAAAGCCCATAGCTACGGAGAAATCATCCACGATACCAACACTTTCCTTGCTACCGATTACAGCACAGGTGGCTGATGTGAGTTTCAGAAGGCTGTACTGTACAGCGATCTTAAGAAAAGGCCCAATCCATATAGCCAAAAGTGTAAGAAGGCCAAAAACACCTGCCGTATTCTTGGCAAGACCCGCGCCAATGAGTATGGTTTCTGAGGCATCGGAGATAATGCTGCCGATTACAGGTACCGAGCCGGAGATGGCGATCTTTGCAGCTTTTACTGCAGAGGCATCCACACTGCCGCTAATGACCCCGGTAATCGTCATATAACCTGTAAAAATATAGACAGGGATCTTCAGTGCCCAGGTTATAAGCCATTTTATAAATTTGCAGGCACTTGCCAATGTGTCGTTTCCCAATGCTCTGTTGGCAATGCTCAATGCTATGTAAATATACACAGATGGAAGCGCAACACCCGTAAGAAATGCCGTAAGTATAGAATTAAACACGATCGTGCCTGTATATAGTACGACCGCCGTACTTCCCCCACCCTGCGCGGCAGTAGCAGCACTCATAACAGGTACCAGAAGTTTTCCGTACTGACTGATCTCCTTAATTGTGTCTACAGCCAACGCTACGAGAGAACCGGATGCCTGTAAGAGAATTACGGTGATAGCAACCGTACCTGCAAGACGCGTCACACCTTTTGTATCCTGAGAAAAGTTTTCGAAGACTGTTAACAGCAGTATAATCGCCAAAACTGAAAGGCACACACCCGCGGCCTCTGCGATCTCCGGGGATAGTTGGCCGATGGCCTGCTTTATCACATACCACAGACCATCTCCAAAAGATTCTACAGAAGATGGCAGATATTTCTCCGCGGCAGCGGGTGCAGTTGGGGCTATAAAACCATCGACATATCCCCCAGTCAAGAGAAGTTGCATCATCATTTGTTCCTTTACGTAGCAGTTAATATGTTACTGATAAGATCCATAAGGGTGGTGATTAGGGGCAGGGACAACCAAAGTATCACAGAAGAACTTAAGACCTGCAAAGTCTTTCCTAACGCGCTGTTGCCTGCATCCTGGCAAAGCAGCACAACGTATTCCGTGAGTAGCGCGATCCCGGTCACCTTTAAGAGAATCCGTACCATTTCCCGGTCGATCTTGCCGATCAGCACCAAAGAGTCTATCATATCCACTACAGGTCGCAGAAAACTGCAGGCGGCCAAGAGGACCAAACCGCAGGCACCTAAAGACAATATAACTTGAAACTCCTTAGCATTTTTAGGAAGAACAAGGGTGAATATTACTGTGACCAGTACGATCACAGCAGCTTTCATAAATGTACTCATTAAAATCCAAATAAATTTTTCACCAAATCAAATAAATCAGCGATCCGCTGTGCGATCATCATGAGAACCACCACAAGGCCGGCTAAGGTGGTCATGGTCGCCTGTTCCTCCCTGCCGGTGCGGGATAATACCTGATTCAGTATAGAGACGATAATTCCGATGGCCGCAATTTTAAAAATAAGATCAATTTCCATATATTACATCATCAGTACCGCTGCAAGAGCACCGGCACAAACCCATAAGGTCCGGTTGGTTTTGGCCTTTTCCTTCTGCGTAATACGCATATCATTCAGCTTTTCCGCAGTCTCAGCCCGCAACGACTGTAAACTTAATATTTCCCCTTCTACATCAAAACGCCCCAAGCTCTCGCCCAGGCGGCGTAGAATAGTTTGTACTGTTTCCGGCAGGTCCCCGTGACCAGCCAGGGCAGCCTGTACACAGGCGGACACATTGGGATTGACTTGGGAATCCATCTCCTCTGCCACCTTGTAGAAAAAAGTGTTTAGGCGACTGTGCCTGTTTTTGGCAACTGTTCTGCAAAGCTCCGGCAGCGGTGTCCTGCGGTATTCCAATTCACAGATCAGGTTATCCAGGGTGCAGATCAATTCTTCAAGCAAGAATATCCCTGTTTTTTGTGTACGAGAGATCATAAAGCCAAACGCAGAAAATCCTGCTACGATCAAAAGTGCGCCGAAAATCCGAAACTCCATACTCAAAGCCTCTCACACTTCCATGACTTGTCCGGCAACAAGGTAATGAGCATGTCAAACAATTTCTTCCGCAACAGTGGTCTGTATACCGGTCGGCTCAATAAATCTTCTTTGCAGGACGCGTGAGCGGTGGCCAATAGCCGTACACCACACCACCCGGCATGGATCAGGGCCTGACAATCTTCCTGGGCTGTTATCTCATCCACAGCGATTACACCGGGTCCCATACACCTTAGCAATGCCTCGATACCCTCCGGCTTTCCGGCGCCGGCTAGGATATCTGTTCTATTTCCTGTATCAAAGCAGGATATCCCACGGGTATAGGGAAACAACTCCCCACGCTCGTCTACTACACCTACACTGGTCAAACCTGCACAACAGCGACGGATCAGATCCCGTAACAGCGTTGTTTTGCCGCTTCCCGGCTTTCCGATAATTAAGATCGAACTGTCAGATACCGGAATTCCTTCTGCGATTCCCGGAAAATCCCTGGCAACACGGATACACAGCATATTCGCCGTGCGGATCCCCTTCATCTCGCCCTTTTCTACCACTGCTTCTCCGCAGAGTCCGATTCTATGTCCTCCTGGTGCTGTAATGTAGCCTTTAGCCGCAGTTGCCGCAGACCAAGGGGAGTATCGGGATGCGGTGTTGACACAAAATTGAATATCTTCCGGGTGAACATCCTTTTCTAAAATGCGTACCCCATCGGCACATATCAATTCCGGCGGGCGTCCTATTCTCAGACGCAGCTCCTGTAAGGTATCCCTTCCGTGCCTGTCCACATCCTGGCGCATCCACAAAGGCAATATCCCCAAATATGAATCCCACGCACACATCATTTGCATCACTCCTACCCCACCCTATGCCGGAAGACCTTCATATATGCAAAAAGGAGCTGACATTTCTGTCAGCTCCTTTTGAGAGTATCATTATTCAGTTTCTTCTTTCAGATTTTCCAGATCGCTAAAATCCATTTGCGCCGATTGGGCAGGCTGGCCGGATTTCATGATCTCCCACTGTTCCTTGGTGACCAGGATCTCACGGGGTTTACTGCCGGCAAAGGGCCCAACAATGCCCCGCTCCTCCATTTCATCCACTATACGGGCGGCACGGGCGTAGCCAAGCTTCAGTCGGCGCTGGAGCATAGAAACAGAGGCCTGTCCGGTCTCCAGAATCACATCCACTGCTGCGGGCAGCATTTCGTCACCGGCCAGTTCATCGCCGGTAGGCTCTGCCTCTATTGCGACAGTTGCCTTATTGTTGCCGGTCTGTGCTGCCTTGCGCTCAATTTCCTCCATGACCGCCTGGTCATAGTTGGTGGCATAATTGTTCTTTACATAAGAAGCAACCGCCTCCACCTCGGGATCACTGACAAAACAGCCCTGGACACGTCGGGGTTTCCCGTCGCCGATAGGTGCATAGAGCATATCACCTCTGCCCACAAGCTTTTCTGCGCCCTGGGTGTCCAGAATAATGCGGGATTCCATGGCAGATGCCACAGAGAATGCAATTCTGGAGGGAATATTCGCTTTCATAAGACCGGTGATCACATCCGCAGAGGGACGCTGGGTGGCGATGATCAGATGGATACCCGCGGCACGGCCCATCTGGGCAATACGGCAAATGGATTCTTCCACTTCCTTGGCCGCAACCAGCATGAGGTCTGCCAGCTCGTCGATAATCACTACCACCTGCGGCAGTTTTGCATCGGTATTGCCGTCGGATTCCATAATTGCGTTGTAGGATTCCAGATCACGGACACCGGCATCAGACATGGCTTTGTAGCGGCGCATCATTTCCGTCACAGCCCACTGGAGCGAGCCAGCGGCCTTTTTGGGGTCCGTAACCACCGGTATCAGAAGGTGCGGAATGCCGTTGTAAATGCCAAGCTCCACCATCTTGGGGTCTACCATAATAAGCTTCACATCATCAGGACTTGCCTTATACAACAGGGAAATGATAATGGAGTTCATGCACACAGATTTACCGGAACCGGTAGTACCGGCAATGAGCATGTGGGGCAGTTTTGCAATATTTCCGATAATGCAGCTGCCGCCAATATCCTTACCAACCGCAAAGGAAGATTTGGATTTCGCCTTGTCAAACTCGTGGGAATCAATCACTTCCCGCAGAGAAACGGTGGTTACAGCCACATTAGGAACTTCAATGCCAACCACGGAAATCTTACCGGGGATGGCGGCGATTCTGACGCCGGTAGCGCCTAAGTTCAATGCAATGTCATCTGCAGCTGTGGTCAGTTTGTTCAGACGCACACCCTTCTCCAACTCGACCTCATAACGCGTGACACTGGGACCGCGTGTTACATTGATGATATGAGCTTCAATCTTAAAGCTTGCGAGGGTCTCGCTGAGACGGCGGGAATTTTCCCGCATTTCCGCAATGCCATCACCGGCAGTATTGCGGGGCAATTTCAACAGTTCAATGGGCGGGAACCGATAAACAGGTCGCTCCACCTTCTCCGCAGCTGCGATCTCCAGAGCTACCTCCGCCGCGGATTCCTCCGCGTCTTTGGCGGTGACCTTCTGTTTTGCGGTATCTACGGGAGTCTCTTCTGCCGCAGGCATCGGCTCCTCCAATTCTAGAGGTGGCATTTCCATAGGAATCGGATCAGGTTCTGAAGCAGGCACGGCGGCTACATTTACCGGGAATATCTCCGGTTCGTTGGCATCCTCAACTGTCGAAGCATCTGTGCAAACAGGTGTGTCGATATCGGTGTTAATCTGCCGCATGAGCTCATCGGTACGTTCCTTAGATTTTCTTCCAATCGGCACGTCGTGGATAGCCTCAGCTTCTCTCCGGTGCTTTTCTATGTACTCAATTCGCTTGTTTACAATGTGGTTGACTACCACAGCCGCAGGCTCAGGCCGTTCTTCGGGCTCCTCATCCTCCCAATCGGCACGGGGTCTGTTTTGAATCGCACGGATGATGCTGGGAACAGTGATCTGCATACTGCCCAACAGAGTTAAAACAGCAGCAATCACAAACATGATCAGAGGAATCACATCGCCCAGAAGGCCGGTAAAAATCATTGCAATACCGCCGCAGAGCAGGCCGCCGGTCCTCTCATCAATGCCACCGGACCAAAGTTCTTTAACAATGCTGATGTCACCGGGAAGGTTCTCCGGTCGCAGAACCATATGGGCAAAGCAGCCGCAGATCAGCACAAAGGAAACAAGGCACACCGTGCGCATAACCACAGGTCGCTTGCCGCTGAAAGCATGGATATAAAACAGATACAAAAGTGCTGGGATGGACACGGCAAAACCTACATGTCCAATAAGGCCTAAAATAATGTTGCGGAAAAACTTGATCAGAGAACCCTTGGGCTCAATGAGAATCACAAGAAACAGCACAAAGAGGCCAATACAGATCACAGAGGAAATGAGGCGGACAGGGATCTTTGTCTTCTGTTCCTCATTTTTTTCTCTTTTCACAGGGGCTTTCGCGGATTTCTTCTGCTTGCCTTTTGCGGCAGAAGCAGCCTTTTCCGCATGGGATATTTGTTTCTTTTCAGCCATGGTTTCACCTCCGGGTCAGATAAGATACAGGACAAAGGAGAACAGCGCCATGCCCCAGGAATAGTAGGCAAAAGCGGAGTAACCAACCTTAACAGCCAGGAATTTCATAATGGTAATGCTGTAATAACCGCCGAGGAACGACGCTGCAATGGCAAACACATAGCCAATGACGGTGATAAATGTGATCGACGGGGCAGCGGTGAAAATGGCAATAAAATCTATAATTGCCATAAGTACCAGTGCTGGCACGCTCACAAGCAGAGCCCAGGACAAAGCGTGTTGCCGGTCTGCACCTCTGGCAACGGCATAAGATGTGCACAAGCCGATTCTGGAGAATCCGGGAAATGCCGACAGCGCGCCAAACAGCCCAAACAGGATACTATCAAGGGCTGTCATGTGTCGGGCATCTTTATTGCTCTGCACCATTCTGCCGGGTATAAATAAAAGAAAGCCATTGATCAAACAAAACAGGCTTACAGTTAAGAATGAATAGGACTTACTCCCCGTATATGTAAAGACCACCAAAAGCACAATGATTGCAAGACCCGCGGTGCGAACAAACCGGAACAGGTGTCCCCTTGCGACGCCCCGGGAGGCGCGTCGAGCTAAAAGGTGCTGTTCCCGCCGGAATGTGTCAATCAGATTCCGTGCTCCAAAATACAGTGCCACAAGAACGGAGATGTGCACCAGCATATCCATAACAGGATCTTTGGGCGCGCCAAAAAGCTCCCGTAAAAAAGACTGGTGTGCTGCAGAAGAGACCGGCATGAGTTCGCTTAAGCCGGAAATCAAACCATATAGAATACTTTGCAGCAAGCTCATCTCATGCCACCTCCTCAAAATTACTATATCTATTTTATCATATCATACTTTATTGGAAATTTCCAGTACAATCAACAAAATAAAATCAGATTCTCTTATCCTGCTTCCCTGCCTCAATCATGCTGCGCAATTCCGTCAGTGCGTCATTCAGACCACCCAGTTGATCGATCAGACCGGAGCTGACTGCCTCTTTTCCGTAAAGAATCGTACCAACATCCGTGGCGATCTCCCCTGTCGCCATCATATATCCCTCAAACTGCTCTCTGGATATTCCGGAGTTGGCCGTCACAAAATCCGCGATCTGCTCCTGGATTCGTTGGAAATAGCGGAACGTCTGGGGCGCACCCACCACAAGGCCGGTCATACGCACAGGATGCACGGTCATGCTGGCAGTTGGCGTAATAAAGGATTTCTTTGTGCAAACAGCCAAAGGAATGCCAATAGAATGTCCACCACCCAGCACAAGAGAAACCGTGGGTTTTTTCATTCCGGAGATCATTTCCGCAATGGCAAGACCCGCTTCGATGTCGCCACCCACGGTATTTAAAAGCAATAACAGACCATCGATCTCATCGCTCTCCTCGATACCGGCCAGAAGAGGCAGAATATGCTCGTATTTGGTGGTTTTTACAGTTTCCGGAAGCACCTGGTGACCTTCGATCTGACCAATGATGGTTAAGGTGTAAATATTACTGTTACCGCTTTTGGTGAGATCACTGCCCAATTCGATCAGCTGATCTTTTTCATTGTTATTATTGGATTCCTTCTTATTTTCGTCCATAACAGAACCTCCTTTGAATATCCATAGGATAACCTGTTTTCCTGTTGCAATTCAGACTTGAAAGAACAAACGAAGTGTCGTATAATACTGCTGGTGATGAATATGGCTTCAAAAACCAATGCAGTACGACTTGTTCAGCAAGCTGGTTTTTCCTGCGAAGAAAAATTCTATGAGTTTGACGAAAACGACTTGAACGGCAATCATGCCGCAGCTGCCATCGGTTTTCCAGCAGAACAGGTCTTTAAGACCTTGGTCGCCCGAGGGCCGCGCACCGGTATCCATGTTTTTTGCATTCCGGCCTGCTGTGAGTTAGACTTAAAAAAAGCAGCAAAAGCAGCCGGTGACAAGAGCATGGAAATGCTGCCGGTAAAGGAACTTTTGAATGTTACCGGGTATATCCGGGGCGGCTGCAGCCCCATCGGTATGAAGAAAAAATATCCAACCTATATTGATGAAACATGTGAGCTTTTTGATGTGATTGCCGTTTCTGCCGGCGAGAGAGGTCATCAAATGCTAATTCCTCCGGAGGCCATCGTATGCATCGCAGGCGCAGTACAGACAGATATTATTGCATAAGGAAAGGAACATAGATATGCAGTACGAATACAAGACAAAGGGCACCTGCTCTCAGAAAATCTTCTTCGAGATTGAAGAAAACAAGGTAAAGAACGTAGAATTCCTGGGTGGCTGCAACGGCAACCTGCAAGGTATCGGCAAATTGGTAGAAGGCATGGACGTGTACGAGGTCATTGCCCGTTTAGAAGGCATTCACTGTGGTATGAAACCTACCTCCTGCCCTGACCAACTGGCAACCGCGCTGAAGCAAATAAAAGAATAAGAAAAATCCCCGACAACTCAGCTGTCGGGGATTTCATTATTTTTCCACTGCTTTCAAAATCAGTTTTACCAAATCATCCTTGCCCGTACCTTTTTCCGCGGAAAACGGAATCAAAGGGCAATCCTCCGGCAATTCCAAATCCTCCCGGATTGTCTGCAGGTTGCCTTCAATTTGGCTTTTCTTCACTTTATCCAGCTTGTTGGCCACCACAACAAAGGGACAGCCGCTGTCAAGGAACCAGCGGGCCATGGTGATGTCATTATTGGTAGGCGCATGGCGCGCGTCCACAATAAACACGCCAAGATCAATGCGGTCTGCCGCAAAGTAACTTTCCATCAGCTTTGCCCAGCGGTCACGTTCCGATTGAGAAACCTTGGCGTAACCGTAACCCGGAAGATCCACAAGGTAGCAGGCTTTATCGATCACAAAGTAGTTTACATGGAAAGTCTTTCCCGGCTTTTCGCCGACGCGGGCAAAATTCTTGCGGTTTAAAATTCTGTTGATCACAGAGGATTTTCCCACGTTAGACTTGCCCGCAAAAGCGATTTCGGGAAGATGTCTGTCAGGGAATTGCCGTGCAGCGGCAGCGGAGATCAAAAATTCTACATTATTGAAATTCATAGCGCACCTCATTACTGCCGGATGGAATGCTTCACACCCTTGCGCTTAATGTCTCCGGGAATTTCACCCAGAAAGTTTGTATCCATGGCACTGGGACGAGCCAACGCTGTAGCCAAAACAGTATCGATGTTGGATGCCGTAACAAAGGTCAACGCATTCCTCACAGTCTGATCGATCTCATCCAGGTCACGCTCATTTTCCTTGGGGATAACCACGGTACGGATTCCGTAGCGCATGGCAGCCATGGTCTTTTCCTTCAAACCACCGATGGGCAGGACACGGCCTCTCAAAGAGATCTCACCTGTCATAGCAACACTGGAGCGTACCGGAGTGCTGGTCAGTGCGGAGACGATGGCAGTGCAAACCGTCACACCGGCAGAAGGACCGTCCTTGGGCACTGCACCTGCAGGGAAATGCACATGAACATCCTTAGTCTTATAGAAATCACCGGCTACGCCTAAGGCTGCGGCGTTGGCACGGATATAGCTGAGGGCCGCATGGGCGGATTCCTTCATCACATCTCCAAGATTGCCCGTAAGCTCCAGCTTTCCGGTGCCGTCCATCACATTGACTTCTACCTCCAGGGTCTCGCCGCCAACAGAGGTCCAGGCGAGGCCCGTAACGATACCAATCCGATCATCAGAGGGCAGTCTATCTGGCAGGTATTTCCGCACGCCAAGGAATTCTTCCGTGTTAGTGCCGGTAACCTGGATGCGCTTCACATCTTTGTCCAAAAGGCGCATGTCTGCCTTTCTGCAAATAGTCGCAACAGCCCGTTCCAGGCTTCTCACGCCGGATTCTCTGGTGTAGCACTGGATGATCTCCCGGATAGCATCATCGGAAATACGAAGCTGCGGGCGCTTTAGACCGTGCTTCTTCAGTTGTTTGGGAATCAGATGGTTTTTGGCGATCATTACCTTCTCCTCGTCGGTGTAGGAGCCAAGTTCAATAATCTCCATACGGTCCAGAAGGGGTCTGGGAATGGTATCCAGTGTGTTTGCGGTTGTAATGAACATTACATCGCTCAGATCAAATGGTATCTCCAGGTAGTGGTCCCGGTAAGTTTTGTTCTGTTCACTGTCCAGCACTTCCAAAAGGGCAGCGCTGGGGTCGCCGCGATAATCCGAGCCCATTTTATCCACTTCATCCAGAAGCAGAATCGGGTTTCGGCTGCCGGCCTGGATCATAGCGTTGAGAATTCTGCCAGGCATCGCGCCCACATAGGTCTTACGGTGACCGCGGATATCCGCTTCGTCATGAACACCACCCAAGGCGATCCGCGCCATCTTGCGGTTCAGACTGCTGGCAATAGAGTAAGCCACAGAGGTCTTACCTACACCGGGAGGGCCAACAAGGCACAGAATTTGAGGAGGCATTTCAGGAGCAGTCTGCCGGACGGCAATGGTCTCCAAGATGCGCTCCTTGACCTTTTCCAAGCCAAAATGGTCCCGATCCAGGATCTTTCTGGCAGCAGCAACATCCACCCGCGCTCTCGTGGTACTGTTCCAGGGAAGTTCCAAAACCGTGTCCAAATAATTCCGCAGAACAGAGGCTTCAGAGGAACCAAAGGGTTGCTTTTTCAGCCGCTGGAGGTCCTTCAAAAGCTTGGTCTCTGACTCTTCGGGCAAATTCAGAAGAAGGATATTCTTTTCATACTCCGCAAATTCGGAGGTCTCATTCCCCTCTCCCAATTCCTCACGGATCGCCTTCATCTGTTCACGCAGATAATAGTCACGTTGATCCTGATCGATTTGGGCCTTTGTCTTCTCTTGAATATCAGATTCCAACTGCAGCATCTGCACTTCCTGACGGAGCATGTGCAGCACAGTTTCCAAACGACGCAGAGGATTCAGCTGGCACAGAAGCTTTGCTTTATCCCGGTAGTCAATTCCGGAATTTTGCGCAATAGCATCGGCAATATAACCGCAGTCCTCCGACGCGATCAAACGAAGCTGTACACCGTGGGGCGGATTATCCACCATCTCGAGGTAGTTGGTATAGAGTGCGTTTGCTTCCCGGCGCATAGCACGGGTGCGGAGAGATTCCGCTACGGTCTTTTCTTCGATTCGTTCCACAATGCCGGACATATAGGGCTCAAATTGCTGTAAAGCAACGATTCTGCCTCTGTACAGGCCACTAACGAGAACACGGATGTTGTCACCGTGGGATTTGAGAATTTGTTTCACCTTGACAACTGTACCCACGGCATATAAACCGTCAAGGTTCGGATCGTCCTCCAAAATATCTTTCTGCGGTACCAGCAGCAATTCCTGATCCAACTTCATGGCGGATTCCAGAGCCAGTGCGGATTTTACGCGACCGATGTCAAAGTGGACGGTCTGCTGGGGGAAGACCGCAAGACCACGCAGTGCCAGGACAGGCAGTGTGCGGGCAGATACTTCTGGCATAAATAACACCTCCTGTGTAGGGAAAAAAGGGGGTAGTCTTCCCTACCCCCTTATTGATCAGTTAGTTGTGCCAACCTTGGCACGGGGATTATTCTTATCCCGGATGATCTTAGGCTCTTTACCATCCAAGCATTCCGGGGTAATAATGACCTTCCTGATAGAAAGATCAGACGGGATCACATACATGATCTTCACCATCATCTGCTCCATGACTGCGCGCAGACCACGTGCGCCGATTTGCCGCTCCACAGCCTTCTGCGCGGCAGCATCCAAGGCAGCATCCTCAAACTCCAATTCCACGTTATCCATGGCGAACAGGGCCTTGTACTGCTTAGTCAGTGCGTTTTTAGGCTCTACAAGAATGCGGACCAAGTCCTCCTTCTTGAGATCCTGCAAGGTTGTGATCACCGGCATACGACCGACGAGTTCCGGAATAATACCGAACTTCAACAGGTCGTGAGGCTGCACCTGGGCAAAAAGCTTGCCGATATCCCGGCGCTTCTTGCTTTCCACAGGGGCATCGAAGCCTATAGCGGAACGGTCCGTACGTGTCTCGATGATCTTGTCCAGTCCGTCAAAGGCACCACCGCAGATAAAGAGGATATTGGTGGTATCCACCTTGATCGTTTCCTGTTGGGGGTGCTTTCTGCCACCCTGGGGCGGCACGTTGGCAACTGTACCTTCCAAGATCTTCAGCAGAGCCTGCTGAACACCTTCGCCGGAAACATCTCGGGTAATAGATGTATTTTCGCTCTTCCGGGCGATTTTATCCATTTCATCAATATAGATGATACCCCGTTGCGCACGCTCTACATCAAAATCCGCAGCCTGCAGAAGACGAACAAGAATGTTCTCCACATCATCGCCCACATAACCGGCCTCAGTCAGAGTCGTGGCATCGGCAATAGCGAAAGGCACATCCAAGATGCGGGCCAGGGTCTGGGCAAACAGGGTCTTACCGGAGCCGGTGGGACCAATCATCAGAATATTGCTCTTCTGAAGCTCCACATCGGTATTCTGGGCAAGATAAATACGCTTGTAGTGGTTATACACAGCCACAGCAAGGGCGATTTTGGC
>JAZRZT010000043.1:0-9913 GCA_045601475.1 Faecousia sp. | reverse complement strand
TCGGTGAAGAATATGTGGATCGCTGTGTGGTGTTTGAAGATGAGGGCTTTTCCGGCGGCAATCTGCAGCGACCGGATTTCAAGCGGATGATGGAGGGTGTTCGGCAGCATAAATTCCGGGCAATCGTAGTCTATCGCTTGGACAGAATCAGTCGCAACATCAGCGATTTTACAGGACTTATTGATGAACTGGCGAAATTAGATGTGTCCTTTGTATCTATCAGGGAGCAGTTTGATACCAGCACCCCCATGGGCAAAGCAATGATGTATATTGTTTCTGTGTTCTCTCAGTTGGAGCGGGAAACCATCGCTGAGCGTATTCGGGATAATATGCACGAGCTGGCAAAGACCGGGCGTTGGCTGGGCGGTAACGCACCCATCGGCTTCCGGTCGGAAGCGGTCAGCAAGGTGACCGTGGATGGAAAGAGCCGCAAATCTTTTCAGCTGGTACCGGTTTCGGAAGAGATCTACATTCCCAAAATGATCTTCGATCTTTATACGCAAACCGATTCTTTGACCGCGGTCGAGGCGGAAATGCTTCGTCTTAGAATGAAAACAAAGCAGGGGAAGGACTTTACCCGTTTTGCCATCAAGGCGATCCTGCAAAATCCGGTGTACATGACTGCGGACGAGGAGGCTTACAGTTACTTTGCGGAAAGGGAGGCGGATGTTTGTTTTCCCAAGGAATCCTTTGACGGAAACTGCGGTATCATGGCATACAACCGCACGGATCAGGAGAAGGGGAAGACAACAGTGTTGTTACCCGTTAATGAGTGGATCATCGCACTGGGAACCCACCCGGGCCTGGTGCCGTCCAAGCAATGGATCAAAGTGCAGGAATCCCTGGACAGGAATAAGTCCAAAGCTTACCGAAAACCCCGGAACAATGAAGCTTTGCTGACGGGACTTTTGTTCTGCGCCTGCGGTGACCGCATGTACCCCAAGCTCTCTCAGCGCAAGACGGCTGACGGGAAGCCTGTTTATACCTATGTGTGCAAGATGAAGGAGCGGAGCAAGCGGGAACGCTGCAGCCGCCGCAACGCCAATGGCAATGTTTTAGATGCAGCCATCATTGAACAGATCAAGTCCTTGACAGAGCACGACAGCAGCTTTATTGCGCAGCTTGAAAAAAGCCGCCGCTTCTACACTGGGAACAGGGAACAGTACGAATCCCAGTTGGCGGAACTTCGTACAGAGTTTGCAAAGAACGAAAAGACCATCAATGGCCTGATCGATTCGCTGGGTATGGTTGGCGATTCCGTTGCCAAGCCCCGTGTGCTGAAACGAATTGAGGAATTGACCGAAACCAATCGGCAAATCGAGAACCGTATCCGTGAGCTGGAGGGAATGACCTCTGCCAATAGTCTCAGCGACCTGGAGTTTGATACCCTGCGGCAGCTGCTTTCCATGTTCCGTACCAGCATCGATGAAATGTCCGTCGAAGAAAAGAGAGCGGCGATCCGTACAGTCGTTCGCAAGGTGATTTGGGACGGTGTGAATGCCCATGTGGTGCTGTTTGGCGCGAGCGAGGAGGATGTTGAGTTCCCCGATATGACAGAACGCATAGACCATGCAGAGGATGATAGTGAGCCTTTGGAAGAGTTTGCGGATGTGGACTACCATGACACCGATGCTGCACCTGAAACGCCTTGGGGAGAGGGTAGCAAACGAGATCCTCATGCATTTTCGCGCTCAGAAAAAATCCAGCCAGGATGTGTCCTTAAGTGATTACATAGAAACCAGCGGGGATGGCGCGCCCCTGGCGCTGATGGATGTGGTGGCCGATCAGGAGGACCTGCTGGAGCGGGTGAGCAACCGGGAACTTTTGCAAAAGCTCTGCCGCGCCGTGGACACAGAGCTGACAGAGCAGGAACGCCAGGTGGTGATCCTGCGCTACGGGCTGGGTACAGGAGAGCCAAAGCGGCAGCGGGAAGTGGCGGATGTGACGGGCATCAGCCGCAGCTACGTCTCTCGCATTGAGAAAAAAGCGTTGCAAAAATTAAAAAACGCCCTGGAGTAGGGGGTGGTCATTGACCGCCCGTTGCAAGCCCATACGATCCCGGCCCACCGTTGGTAAACATTGTTTGTTGACAAAAAGCGCATTTTCTTGCAAAATGACCATAAAGGCACCGTTTTGGCCAGCCGAACGGTGCCATTTTCTTAGAAAAAACGGGTATTTTTGTATTTACGGACATTTGTCCGTGTGCAAAAAGCACAAAACGGCACAAAAAAAGCCTGTATTTTTGGAGGATTCTTGTGTTGAAATCATAAAAAGGCTGTGCTATAATGTGCCAATATACAACTATAACTATCATAATGCCCTCATAGCCTACATTCGACTGCCGGTATTAACCCCAGCGTCCCCAGGGGGTTATTACGAAAGAAAGGATAGACAGTATGAATACCAAGACTTTGTTATACATTTTAAAAAGAATTGCCTTGGCGATTTTGACCGTGTGGATCGTGATCACCATCACCTTCTTCGTGGCCCGCGCAGTGCCCGGCGGCCCCTTCGCCAGTGAGAAGGCCATCACCCCCGCAGCCCAGGCTGCTTTGGAGGCAAAGTACGGCCTGGATAAGCCTTTGTTTGAGCAGTATACCACCTATCTGAAGGATATCGTGACCGAGTTCGACTTTGGCCCTTCCCTGAAAAACCGCGGCCGTGATGTCATCGATGTCATTGGCGACGGCATGAAGACCTCTGCCCGCCTGGGTATTACCGCAGCTGTGATCGCCCTGGTAGTGGGTGTGGTGCTGGGCGCTGTGGCCGCTCTGCGCCGCAACAAGCTCATTGACCGGATCGTCATGGTCTTCACCACTGCCTGCATCTCCATGCCCTCCTTTATTATGGGTACGCTGCTTCTGATTCTGTTTGCCATCACCTGGCGGATCCTGCCTGCAAACGGGAACGCTGCCGGCGGTCTGATCCTGCCCATCGTCACATTGTCCTTGTCCCCCATGGCAAACATCACCCGTCTGACCCGCAGCTCCTTGCTGGGTGTTCTGGGCCAGGACTATATCCGTACCGCCAAGGCCAAGGGCGTTTCCGCACCCAAGGTCATCTTCGGCCATGCTCTGAAGAATGCCCTGATCCCCGTTATCACCTATTTCGGACCCATGCTGGCTTACATCGTCACCGGCTCCCTGGTGGTGGAGCAGATCTTTGCTGTGCCCGGCATCGGCCGTACCTTCGTCAGCTCTATTACCGACCGTGACTACCCCATGATCATGGGTACCACCATCGTGCTGGCATCTTTGATCGTTATTATGAACATGGTCAGCGACATCCTGTATAAGGTCGTCGACCCCAGAATCACTTTGGAGTAAAGGAGGGTCATCCGTGGAAATTAAAAAAGCTCCCAAACTGTCTATGCACGTGAAGCTGGATGACTTCATCCCCGCTACCGATGCTGAAAAAGAATATATGGTGCAGATGCGCCCCTCCACCACCTTCTTTAAAGACGGTGTGAAGCGCCTGCTGAAGAACAAAGTGGCAACCGTCAGCTTCTTCCTGGTGGTCATCATCACCCTGGCTGCCATCTTCCTGCCCATGTTCTGGCCCTACGCCTACGATACCCAGCTGGGCATCACACCCGGCAAGCCCGTGGATGCTTCCTACGCAAACCTGGCTCCCTTTGAGTACGGCAAGACCGAGCTTGCCCGTATGGAAGCCGGTGAAAAGATCTTCCCCCACGTGTTTGGCACCGACTCTGCCGGTCGTGACTACTTTATCCGTGTGGTCTACGGCACCCGTATCTCCCTGGCTGTCGGTTTCTTCGCCAGTTTGATCGTTCTGGTCATCGGTATGGTCATGGGCTCTCTGGCCGGCTACTGCGGCGGCAAGGTGGACTTGGTGATCATGCGCATCGTGGATGTCATCTACTCTCTGCCCGATATGCTGATGGTCATTCTGCTGTCCGCTATGCTGGGCACCGCTCTGGAAGCCGTGATCGCAGGCACAGTGTTTGAAAAGCTGGGCGCCAATATGATCAGTTTGTTCCTGGTCTTCGCCCTTTTGTACTGGGTCTCCATGTCCCGTCAGATCCGTGGCCAGATCCTGTCTTTGAAGGAGCAGGAGTATGTGCTGGCCGCCCGCGCCACCGGCGCCAAGGGTAAGTGGATCATCGTCAAGCACCTGATCCCCAACAGCATCAGCGTGGTGATCATCTCCACCGCTCTGCAGATCCCCTCCGCAATCTTTACCGAAAGCTACCTGTCCTTCCTGGGTCTGGGCGTTAACGCTCCCATGCCTTCTCTGGGCAGCCTGGCTTCCGTTGCTCTGAACGGCATCAATTCCTATTCCTACCGTCTGGTGATTCCCGCCATCGTTATCAGCCTGATCGTGCTGTCTCTGAACTTGTTCGGCGACGGCCTGCGGGACGCCTTTGACCCCAAACTCAACAGCTAAGAAAGGAGCGTATGACAAATGCCTCTGCTTGAAGTAAAAGATCTGCATACCTCCTTCTTTACCGATGCAGGTGAAGTGAAAGCCGTCAACGGCGTGTCCTTCAACCTGGACCACGGCAAAGTCCTCGGTATTGTGGGTGAGTCCGGTTCCGGTAAGTCCGTGACCGCTTACTCCATTATGCAGATCCTTGCCGGTACCGGCAAGATCGTCTCCGGCTCCACCAAGGTGGACGGCCAGGAGCTGGTGGGCGCCGGCGAGAAGGTCATGAAGACCATCCGCGGCAACAAGGTCTCCATCATTTTCCAGGACCCCATGACCTCTTTGAATCCCACCTATACCATCGGCCATCAGCTGATGGAAGCCATCATTCTGCACACCGACCGCAACAAGAAGCAGGCCTACGAGCGGGCTGTGGAAATGCTGCGTTTGGTCAATATCAACGAGCCGGAAAAGCGTATGAACCAGTATCCTTTTGAGTTTTCCGGCGGTATGCGTCAGCGTATCATGATCGCCATGGCCCTGGCCTGCGAGCCCGATATTCTGATCGCCGACGAGCCCACCACCGCATTGGACGTGACCATCCAGGCGCAGATCCTGGAGCTGATGAAGTCCTTGCAGAAGGAACTGGGCATGGCCATTATCATGATCACCCACGACTTGGGTGTTGTGGCCCAGATGTGTGACGAAGTGATCGTTATGTACGCCGGCTCTATCTGTGAGCAGGGCACTGCCGACGAGATCTTCTATAACCCCTGTCATGAATACACCAAAGGTCTGATGCGGTCTATCCCCACTGCAGATACCGCCGGCACCAAGCTCAAGCCCATCACCGGCACCCCCATCGACCTTTTGAATATGCCTGCCGGCTGCCCCTTCGCACCCCGCTGCGACGCCGCTATGAAGATCTGCCTGACACAGCGCTGTGAGCGTATGGAGATCAACGACGATCATGCGGCCGCCTGCTGGATGAATGTGAAGAAGGGTCTGGAAGACGGCACCATTACCGCCGAAGGAGGTGACTCCCAGTGAGCCAGATCGATATCATCAATCAGCCCTTGCTGGAAGTCAAGGACCTGAAGCAGCATTTTAACATCAATATGGGCGCATTCAAAACCAAGCCTCTGAAGGCTGTGGACGGCGTCTCCTTCTCTATCAACAAGGGCGAGACTCTGGGTCTTGTGGGCGAGTCCGGCTGTGGCAAGACCACCGTTGGCCGCACCATTTTGCACCTGTATAAGCCCACTGCCGGTGAGATCTGGTACAACGGCAAGAAGATCGAGACCAAGCAGGACATCATGGAGTTCCGCAAGAAGGCTACCATGGTCTTCCAGGATCCCTACTCCTCTCTGAACCCCCGTATGACCGTTGCCGATATTATCGGTGAGCCTTTGGACGTGCACAAGCTGTATAGCTCCAAGGAAGAGCGCCAGGAACGCATCCTGGAGCTGATGAGCCATGTTGGTCTGAACTCCGAGCATGCCGCCCGGTACGCCCATGAGTTCTCCGGCGGTCAGCGTCAGCGTATCGGCATTGCCCGCGCCCTGGCGGTTAACCCCGTCTTCATCGTCTGTGACGAGCCTGTTTCCGCTCTGGACGTTTCCATCCAGGCTCAGGTTATCAACATGTTCGATGAGCTGCAGGATAAGCTGGGTCTGACCTACCTGTTCATCGCCCATGACCTGCTGGTGGTGCGTCATATTTCCGACCGCATCGCCGTAATGTATCTGGGCAAGATGGTGGAGCTGGCCGATGCCGCTACCATCTATGAGCGCCCCCTGCACCCCTATTCCAAGTCCCTTCTGTCCGCTGTGCCTGTGCCCGATCCCAAGATTGCCCGGGCAAATCAGCGCATCATGCTGGAAGGCGACATTCCCAGCCCCTTGAACGCCCCCTCCGGCTGCCCCTTCCGCACCCGCTGCCCCCACGCAACGGAGCAGTGCGCTGCCGAGATGCCCGAATTCAAGGAAGTGGAAAAGGGCCATTTCGTAGCCTGCCACCGCGTGGCAGAGGTCAACTGAGGTTGACCTTACATACCTTGTGACAATATGTACAGGACAGATGACTTCAGGTCTGTCCGCCGTATTGTAAATAAAAAATCGTGGACCCAAAAGGTCTGCAAAAATTTGAAAGGAAGTACCAAAATGAAGAAGATCCTTGCACTCATGCTGGCTCTTGCTCTGTGTCTTTCCATGGTCGCTTGCGGCGGTGGCAAGAAGGGCGAGGCTGGTACCCTGTCCGTCTGCCTGGCTTCCGAGCCCGACACTCTGGACCCCGCACTGAACTCTGCCGTTGACGGCGCTACCATGGTTTCCCATCTGTTCTCCGGCCTGGCCAAGTGGGCTCAGGACGAGAGCGGCAAGCTGGTGATCGTGGCTGACTCCGTCGAGGAGCTGGTGGAAGGCGTTGTCAATGAAGACGGCACCGTCACCTACACCTACACCCTGCGTGACGGCATGAAGTGGTCCGACGGTAAGGACGTTACCGCCGCCGACTTCGCATTCGCATGGAACCGCGCTGCTTCCCCCGCTCTGGCTGCCGACTACAACTACATGTTCGATGTGGTTAAGGGCTACGCTGAGATGTGGGAGACCGACGAGTCCGGCGAGACCTTCGTCAACCCCGACGCTAAGCTGGCTGTCGAGGCTACCGACGACAAGACTCTGGTTGTCACCCTGAACAATGCTGTTGCTTACTGGAACGAGCTGCTGGCATTCCCCACCTACTTCCCCGTTCGTGAGGATGTTGTTGCCAACGAAGCTTGGGCTACCGATCCTGCTACCTACGTCTGCAATGGTGCTTACACCATGGCTGCTTGGGAGCACGACAGCCTGATCACCCTGAAGAAGAACCCCAACTATGTTGACGCTGCTACTGTCAAGCTGGAGACCCTGAAGTGCTACCTGTCTGACGATGCTAACAACATGGTCACCAACTTTGAGAACGGCGACTGGCTGATGATCGACGACGTTCCCACCAACGAAATGGCTGCTCTGGAAGCTAAGTACCCCACTGCTTACCGCGTTGTGGGCCAGATCGGTACCTACTACGTCAACTGGAATGTCAACGAGAACATCCTGCCCGAGTCTTCCAAGCTGACCGGCGTTGAGGCTGAAAAGGCTCAGGCTGAGATCCGCGCTGCTCTGGGTCTGCTGTTCGACCGCGACTACATCTGTAAGGAAATCGGCCAGGCTGGCCAGGTTGCTGCTTCTTCCTTCGTTGCTATGGGTATGACTGAGCCCGACGGCACCGAGTTCTACAAGAACGCCGGCACCAGCGAGGAGTTCGACGGCTACTACGATGTTGCCGCTATCGAGGCTAACTTCAACGCTGCTGTTGAGACCCTGAAGAAGTACTACACTTGGGACGGTGCTAAGTTCACCGACTTCCCCTCCATCACCTACCTGTACAACACCAACGACGGCCACAAGGCCATCGGTGAGTACCTGGCAGGCGCTCTGTCCGCTGTTGGCATCACCATGAACCTGGAGAACCAGGAGTGGAACACCTTCCTGAACACCCGTAAGAACGGCGAGTACTCCGTTGCCCGTAACGGCTGGCTGGCTGACTACAACGACCCCATCTGCTTCCTGGATATGTGGACTACCGTTTCCGGTAACAACGACATCCAGTTCGGTAAGGGCGCTCATGCTAAGCTGAAGATGTACAACCTGGACCTGACCGGCCTGGGCTACGACGTCAAGGTTGAGAACGGTACCTGGGCTGAGACTTACGACGTTCTGATCGCTAAGATCAAGGCTGAGACCGACAACGAGAAGCGTTACGAGATGATGCACATCGCTGAGGACATCCTCATGAGCACCGGCTGCATCGTGCCTCTGTACTACTACACCGACGTCTTCATGATCGATGACTCCGTGGAAGGCTTCTTCTGCAACCCCCTGGGTTACAAGTACTTCATGTACTGCACCACTAAGTAATAAAGCGACCGTAATTTAATTACATAAACTTTTCCTCCCCGAAGGCTATCCTTCGGGGAGGTTTTTTGCATAAAAAAATACCACAGCTTTGCTGTGGTATTTGTACTGTTTAATCCAACATTTCCGGGATCTCCGGTTCAAGGCCGGCGTTAAATTCGGGGTCGTCGCCCTCTATGTAAAAGTCGTAAGATTCCGGTCCTTCAGACTCAGTGTTGTTGGAGAGTATTTCAATGCTGCCGAAGTAGGCATCCACGATAAACAGATCTGTGCGGTCTTCAATGGTAATGCTGATTTCGTGATAGCCGTCCTCGTGGCTGGTGGTGGTGGCGTAAGTAGCGTTTTCCGGATTGCCCAAATAGGCGGCCAGCAATGCTTGGGCGGTCTCAGCGGAGAAGTAGCCCGCTTCGGACTGTTCTTCCGCGGAGCACAGTACTACGGTGACGCTAGGGCTCAGTACAGATCTTGCCTCGTTGGCTATGGTCTCAAGGAAATCCTCACTGGGGGTCTGAGATCCTACAGTCTGCTTCACCAGCAGGTTGTTGACCACCTGGGGGACGTTCGTTTTCAGGATCTGGCTGATAGCGGCAGGGCAGCTTTCACCATTTAATTCGGTGTAAGCGGGAGCGCCGGTGCTGTCTGTGATGGCAACCACCTTGCTGTCTTCGCTGTAGTAGACGACCACATAGCCCACGCCGGACAAGATGAAAGAACCCACAGAGCCGGGAGCATCTATGGTGACATGTTTGGGGCGGGTAACTCTAATGGGAGTGGAGGCCTTGTCCTTTCCACACGCGGAAAGAGACAGTACCATGACAAGAGCCAAAAAAAGGCTGAGAAATTTTTTCATAGAATTCTCCTTTTGGTTGTATTTGATTGTGTGTGCATATACTATACCATAAGTTGTGCGGGAAACACAATAGAAAAACCCAAAAAGATGGGGAATAACCGAGAAACGCCACGGGGAAAACAGGGTTGACAAACATGATAGCCTATGGTATAATCAACAGGCACTTAAGGAGTGCGCATATCGCGGAGTAGAGCAGTTGGAAGCTCGTCGGGCTCATAACCCGGAGGTCGTAGGTTCGAGTCCTGCCTCCGCAACCAAAAAGAAACCCCATCCATCCGGATGGGGTTTTCTTTTTGGTTGTGATAGCATGCTTCGCAGCTATCACCCGGGTTATGAGTCCGACGAGCGTAGCTCGTTGGGTCGCGAGCCCGAGCGCTGCCTGACGGCAGATACAGCGAGGGCGCAGTGAGTGCCGCGGTCGGTGAGGGACGCAGGCGCTTCGTTGCCAAGGACATTTGCCGGGCACCGCAACAGGGTAGATACGCAGAACCAATTTTTGAAAATGTCCGTCACAAAGCCAAAACCGAGTCCTGCCTCTAGCGGAATTTGCAATATTATGGTATTATATATGAAAAGCCAAGGAAAGAGGGTGCCACTATGGCAAAGGAGAAGATCTTGCGGCCGGAAACGGCAGAAGTGAAGCGGATGATCGCAGAGGCGACCCGGATCGATGCCGGTCTGCTGGCGATGGAGCGGACAGTAACCGGTCAGCGCCGGGCCG
>JAZRZT010000042.1:0-5257 GCA_045601475.1 Faecousia sp. | reverse complement strand
CTTCACCAGGTCGCCGGCTCGAACACCGGCTGCCACAGCCTCCTTGCCGGAAACAGCCAGGAAAGTGATCTTGCCTTCGTTCACGGTTGCCAGGACTGCCACCACCTTGGGATCCTTATCCCGCAGGGTGTCGCCCATCTGACGCAGCTTGCCGGCGTCCGCATTGGACACGGATGCGGTAACCACATGATAGCCACCCACATTTCTTGCGCCGAACAGGAAGCGGTCTGCCTCACCGGCAGTTTCGCGGGCCTTGAAGGCCTCGATGGACTTCTTCAGTGCCTTGATCTCCTCGATCTGATTCTCCAGCTTGGTTGCCAGTTCAGCAGGCTTGGTCTTCAGAATAGAGCAGGCATTGTACACTCTCTGGCGGGCCAGTTCCATCTCCTCCAGACAGGCCTTACCGGTAATTGCCTCGATACGGCGGACACCGGAAGCCACACTGCCTTCGCTCTCAATGCGGAAAGGACCGACCTTAGCGGTGTTGTCCAAGTGGGTGCCGCCGCACAGCTCGATGGAGTAGCCGCCCATGTTGACCACACGGACAGTATCGCCGTACTTTTCGCTAAAGAGAGCCATAGCGCCCATGGCCTTGGCCTCGTCGATGGGCATTTCCCGCACATCGATGCCGTAGCCTTCCAAAACAGCGGTCTGAACGATATTGTCGATCTGAGCCAGTTCTTCAGCGGTCACTGCGGAGTAGTGGCTGAAGTCAAAGCGCAGGCGGTCGGGCTCCACCAGAGAGCCTGCCTGGTGCACATGGTCACCCAGGACGCTCTTAAGCGCCTTCTGCAGCAGGTGGGTAGCGGAGTGGGCGCGCATAATGGCCTTACGGCGCTCCACATCGATGGAGGCGCAGACCAGGTCATCGGTCTTCAGCATACCGGAGCGCATAGTGCCGGTATGGAGGTAACGGCCGCCCTTGTCCTTCTGGACATCGGTAACATCAAAGCGGACATCGCCCATAAGCAGGGCGCCGTGGTCAGCGGCCTGGCCGCCCATTTCTGCGTAGAAGGGAGTTTTATCCAGGACGATCACGCCCTTTTCGCCGCCGGCGATAGAGCCGGTGACTTCCTCACCCACGCACACAGCAACGATCTTGGCGTTGCAGTTATACACATCATAGCCAACAAACTCGGTGGCAGTAACCTCGCTACCGAAGTCGATGCCGGCCCAGCCCAGGTCACCCAGAGCCTTACGAGCCTCACGGGCGCGGACACGCTGCTCCTCACGGCACTCGGTGAACTTCTCCATGTCCACAGTCATGCCCTCTTCTTCCAGCATCTCCACGGTCAGGTCGATGGGGAAGCCGTAGGTATCGGCCAGCAGGAACGCATCGGCACCGGAGAAAACGGTCTCGCCGTTTGCCTTGTGGGCAGCCAGCTTTTCGCCGAAAATACGCATGCCGGTGTCGATGGTGCGAGCGAAGTTCTCTTCTTCGTTCTTCACCACCCGGATCACATGCTCTGCGCGTTCACGCAGGTAGGTATAGTGGTTTTCATTCTCCTTGATAACCGTCTCCACGACCTCATACAAGAAGGGCTTGTTCACACCCAGAAGCTTGCCGTGACGGGCTGCGCGGCGCAGCAGACGGCGCAGAACATAGCCGCGGCCCTCGTTGGTGGGCTGCACGCCGTCAGCGATCATAAAGGTGGAAGCGCGGATGTGGTCGGTGATGACACGCAGGCTCACATCGGTCTTTACGCTCTGACCGTAGGAAGCGCCGGTGATCGCGGTAACATGGTTGGTGATGTTCATGACGGTGTCAACATCAAACAGGGAGTTGACGTCCTGGCACACAACTGCCAGGCGCTCCAGGCCCATGCCGGTGTCGATATTCTTCTGTGCCAGCTCGGTGTAATTACCCTGGCCGTCGTTATCGAACTGGGAGAACACATTGTTCCAAACTTCCATGTAGCGGTCGCACTCGCAGCCAACCTTGCAGTCGGGGCTGCCGCAGCCGTACTTTTCGCCACGGTCGTAGTAGATTTCACTACAGGGGCCACAGGGGCCGGAGCCGTGCTCCCAGAAGTTGTCGGACTTGCCGAAACGGAAAATGCGGTCAGCAGGGATGCCGATCTGCTTGTTCCAGATCTCAAAGGCTTCCTCGTCGTTTTCATAGATAGAAGGATACAGGCGGTCTGCCTCCAGGCCAACCACCTTGGTCAAAAACTCCCAGCTCCAGGCGATAGCTTCTTCCTTGAAGTAGTCGCCGAAGGAGAAGTTACCCAGCATCTCAAAGTAGGTGCCGTGACGGGCAGTCTTGCCAATATTCTCGATGTCGCCGGTGCGGATGCACTTCTGACAGGTGCAGACTCTGCGGCGGGGGGGCTCCACCTCACCCTTGAAATAGGGCTTCATGGGGGCCATGCCGGAGTTGATCAGCAAAAGAGAAGCGTGGTTTTGAGGAATGAGGGAGAAACTGGGCAGACGCAGGTGCTCCTTGCTCTCAAAGAAGGACAGGAACATCTCGCGCAGCTCGTTTACGCCGTATGCTTTCGTAGCCATTGGAAATTACCTCCATAATAAATTTACAAAATAAAAAAGCCGCCCCCACACATAGGGACGACAGTGATCGCGGTACCACCCTAATTATCCGAAGACGGATATCTTAGCTGCTCTGTAACGGGAGCGCCCGTTCCGGTCTTCCCGGACGGCTTGGAAGTGGCTTACAGCTTACCGGCAGAGGGCTTTCACCAATCCCCTCTCGCTTATGGTACCTTTCGGCTGCTTTGTTTCCGCATTGCCTTTACATATCGGTGATATTTTAGCATAAAAAGAGAAAAAGTCAATAGAAAAGACCCGTTTTTCCGGGTCTTTTGGGTCAAATATTACTTTCCAGCCAAGCTTTCAGGGCAAGTCTGCCCTCCTCGCTCATAGGGAATGTGGCTTCCTGCTCCATGGTGCTTTTTTCATAGCATAAAGGACCGTGCCAAAGCTGGGCATAGATGGTGCTCTTTTCCATATCCACCTCTTTTTTGCTGCCTTCTTTTTTCACGACTTTGGGCTCGATCTTAAAGCGGAGCGCACCGCAAGAGCCGGTGAAAATGTTGTCCATGGCAAAGGTGTGGAGTGTGGGCAGATAGATATCCATTTTGCGTCCTCCTTGGGTGATTTCTTATAGTATACCACACTTGCAAATATTGTCAAAATGTGATAGAGTAATCGGCGGTGATTTTTTATGAGAAAACAATTAAAAGGTAGCTTGATCCTGCTGTTTGCCACCGCTATTTGGGGCTCTACATTTATCTTCCAGCGCCTTGCCTCCGCCGGCATCGGACCTTTCACATTCCAGGCAAGCCGGTGCCTTTTGGGTGCTTTGGTACTGCTGCCGGTGATCCGGCTGTTTGACAGAAAGAAACAAGACGGTATGACCTATCTCTCCCGGTGGGCGGACAAAAAGCTTTGGCTTGGGGGTCTTCTGTGCGGTATTCCCCTCTTTTTGGCGTGCAATCTGCAGCAGATGGGCCTTGCGGATACCGATGCGGGAAAATCCGCATTCCTCACCGCCATGTATATTGTGATCGTTCCTATTATCGGCATTTTTCTTCGGAAAAAGCCGTCCATCCTTATCCCTGTCAGTGTCGCTTTGGCCGTGGCAGGTCTGTACTTCTTAAGCTGCGTGGGTGTGACCGCCATCAGTATCAGCGATCTTCTGCTGATTGCCTGCGCGGTGATGTTTGCAGTGCAGATCACTTTTGTGGACATTTACGCAGGCAAGGTAGATCCCCTGCGGCTGAATGTGGCACAAGTGCTGGTTTGCACAGTGTTGTCTGCAATCAGCGCCCTCATCTTTCAGGAGGACATTACCTGGCAGGCTATTTCCGGGAACTGGATCCCCATTGCCTATGCGGGTATTCTCTCCATGGGCGCAGCCTACGGCATGCAGATCGTGGGTCAGCGGTATGTGGAGCCGGCAACAGCCTCCCTTATTATGAGTATGGAGGCGGTATTTGCCGTGCTGTGCGGTGTGATTTTCCTGCAGGAAACTATGACCAAATGGGAAGTTTTAGGCTGTATCTTACTGTTTATTGCCGTAATTCTCCCCCAAATTCCTTTAAAAAAGAGATAAATACAAGTTGTGCATCCTTCCAAGGAAGGATGCACGTTTTTTATTTCCTGTCGGCGATTATCAGCCGCTTCATTGCCTCGATACCCACCTTGATCGCGCCGGAGGTATCCTCGGTCATGGGCTGCTGCAATCCTGCTTTCTCCCGCTCCTGATTCCAGATCACATGGAAGCAGCTACCGCAGCGAACGCCCAGTGCCGAAGCCACCACAAACAGCGCCGCAGACTCCATTTCGCTGGCTTTCACGCCCAGGCGTTTCCAGCTCTCCCACTTCTGCAAAAGTTCATAGTGCACAGGGGATTTCTCCGGGCTGTGCTGGCCGTAGAAGGCATCTTTGCACTGGACAACGCCCATGTGTGTGTTATAGCCCAAGTCCTCACCGGCGGCTTTTAAGGCCGCCGCAACATCAAAGCTGGGCACAGCGGGAAACTCAATAGGGGCGTATTCCATAGAAGTGTGTTCATAACGCACGGCACCGGTGGCTACTACCACATCGCCGGGCAGCACATCCATGGCGATACCGCCGCAGGTGCCGATACGGATGAACGTATCCGCGCCGATAGCAGTCAGTTCTTCCATGGCGATGGAGGCGGAGGGTCCGCCGATACCCGTGGAGCAAACCGAAACCTTTTCTCCGCAGAGGGTGCCGGTATAGATGTTATACTCCCGGTTCATACCCACATGGACAGGGTTTTCAAAATAGGCGGCGATGGCTTCACAGCGACCGGGGTCACCGGGCAAGAAGCAATAACGGCCCACATCCCCCTCCTTACAGCGGATATGGAACTGCACATCCATTTCTTGCATGGTCTTACCTCCTTAGAACAGGCTGACTTGGTTCGTCTCCGGCATGGAGCCGAAGGCGCCGGCATCTTTGAGCATTTGCATATGGGTTTTGGACACTTTGGGGCAGGCAAGGGCAACTTCCTCCATGGAAATAAACTCCTTACCCTTTCTGCCGTGCATCAAATCCCAGGCGGCGTTTTCGCCCAGGCCGGAAATGGCAACGAAAGGCGGGCGGATCTTGCCGTCTTCAATGAGAAATTTGGTGGCATGGCTCTTATACAGGTCGATGGGCAAGAACTCCAGTCCACGAAGGTAGAATTCATAGACGACCTCCAGGGTAGTCAGCAAATCCTTGTCCTTATCCGTGGCGTTCTCGTTACCCTCAATGGCATCAATGTTCG
>JAZRZT010000041.1:0-3158 GCA_045601475.1 Faecousia sp. | reverse complement strand
GAAGTCGAATCATGCTTGTTCCTTTCCTGCATGGCTACCGGCGCAATAGCCGGAGCTCCATGCCCATTGGAGATTATAACCGCCGCAGTCGCCGTCAATGTCCAGCACCTCGCCGCAGGCATACAGGCCGGGCACCAACTTGCTTTCCATGGTGCAAGGGTTGAAATCCCCGGTCAGCACACCACCGGCTGTGACCTGGGCAGATGCCATATCCAAAGGCTCGGTCAAGGTGATATGGCACGCCTTTACCACACGACAAACCTCTGCAAGTTCCTCTGCCTTCAACTCCTTAACAGGCAGATTGCTCTTAATGCCGGCAGCCTTTACCAGCACGCGGCCTAAGCGGTTATGTAAGATACCAGTGAGCAGGTCATCGGTGGTGAGATTTGTGTCTTTCCGGCGGGTCAGTTCCGTCAGCAAAGCATCGGAGGTATAGCCGGGAAGCAAGTCCAAAACCGCCGTCCACTCCCCTGCTTCGGCGCAGATATCCCGGGACAGTTCAAACATCACCGGGCCGGACAGGCCGATCTCCGTGAACTGAATCTCGCCGGCGCCTTCTTTGAACAACGCGCCGTCTTTCAGAATTTTTACCGTACACTCTGCACGGACGCCTTTCAAGGCAGCGCTGCCGTGCCAACTGCATTTGATCTGCACAAGGGCCGGGCGCAATTTTGTAGATTTGTGGCCGAACTTTCCCAGGAGCTTATAGCCGGCCAAGCTGCCGCCCAATTGCGTACCTGCCAAGCCGCCGCAAGCGATGATCAGCTTATCACAGAACACATCGTCCACCAGAAAGCCATTATCTTTACGACGGATATTCTTTACCTCCCAGCCGGTATGGACAGTAATATTCTCCTTATCCATGGCAAGGCGCAGGACATCCACCACAGAATTGGCCTGGTCGGACCAGGGGTATACCCGGCCGGAGTCCTCGACTACTGTGAACAGGCCAAGAGCTTTGAACCACTGAAGCGTTGCTTCCGGAGGAAGTGCCCGGATGGCAGGATCGGCAAAGGCTGCATCCTCGCCGTGGTAGCCGCCCTCAGCGGCATGGAGATTGCTCAGGTTGCAGCGGCCGTTGCCTGTAGCCAGGAGCTTTTTACCCACTCTCGCCTGCCGCTCAAAAAGGATCACTTGGGTGTTTGGGTTTTCTGATGCCGCCAAAGCCGCAGCCATGCCCGATGCGCCGCCGCCGATAATGCCTACTACCATACATTCACCTGCTTTCATTTTCTCCATTATAGCCCAAACTCCCCCGGGAAACAAGAAAAACTTCCTTGCATTGAGAAAATCCTGTGGTATAATAACTTTCGGTGAAAGAAATGGACAGAAGCAACATCGACAAAATCGCCCGGACTCCGGAGGACAAGGTGCTCCTTGCCAAGGTGTGGGATAAAATCCAGGCCGGCATAAGGAAAAATATCCCCGCAAACTCCTGCTTTCTCTCTCCCAGAGAACTGGAAATGACCCGGTACCTTTTCGGTACGGTGGAAGGACTTCACTCCTTCGGCGGCTACGAGGATGCTGAGCGGAAGATGCTCATTTATCTGCCGGAGTATATGGACGAGAGCTCCCTCTTTGACGACTGTCCCCTTGTGTGTCTGCGAGCCACCTTCTACGAAGCAGACACGCCCACCCACCGGGACTTTTTAGGCGCGCTTATGGGCGCCGGTATCGCAAGAGAGGTTTTGGGGGATATTTGTGTAGGACGCGGCAGCTGTGACTTCTTTGTAACAGAAGAAATAGCACCCTATGTTTTGCAAAACTTTACCGGCGCGGGCCGCACCAGGGTACATCTTGAACGGATTTCTTTGCAGGATGTTTCCGTGCCGGAACCGGAAACAAAAGAGATTCGGGATACGCTGGCTTCCCTGCGGCTGGACAGTGTGATTTCTGCGGGATTTCGCATTGGGCGGTCTTTGGCTTCCCAATATGTTTCCGCAGGCAAAGCTGCCATCGACGGTCTACCCTGTGAAAAGCCGGATCGCACGGTGGAGGAAGGCTGCAAGATCTCTGTGCGAGGTCTGGGGAAGATCAAATTAAAAACCGTCAACGGCCAGACGAAAAAGGGCCGTATTTCCGTGGTCATCGACCGCTATGTGTGAGGTAATCCTATGGATATGAACGCTGTGATTGCAAGAATCAACGAACTGGCAAAGAAAGCCAAGGCCGAAGGCTTGACCGACGAAGAATTGGCCGAGCGGGATAAGCTCAGAAGAATCTACATTGACTCCTGGACTGCCAGCTTGAAAGGACATCTGGACAATACCTACATTGTCCGTCCCGACGGCACCAAGGAAAAGCTGCAGAAGAAGCAGTAACCTTGACTTTTACTTGGGAAGATGGTATCATCTTCACCACACGGAGAGTTGTCCGAGTGGTTTAAGGAGCTAGTCTTGAAAACTAGTGATTCCGCAAGGAACCTAGGGTTCGAATCCCTAACTCTCCGCCAACATAAAAAGCACCCCACCGGGGTGCTTTTTTATTTTGGTAATGTAGGGATTCGAATAATCTATATGCAATATGCCGGTGGCATATTGCTGCAACCAGTGCAAACACTGGTTGCTACAACTATTTCTGCCTTAAGGAGGCAGAAATGCAAACGAATCCCTAACTCTCCGCCAATATAAAAAGCACCCCAACGGGGTGCTTTTTTATTTTGGCAATGCAGGGATTCGAATAGTCTAATCACAACAGTTCGGTTGCTTGCCGGGTAGCTATCCGGTGAACAATGCGCCATTGGCGAATCACATTCCAACCCTCGCATATGCAAAAAGACCACACCGCGAGGTGTGGTCTTTTGTGGCGGAGTGAGAGGGATTTGAATTTGGCTGGATGTTTACTTTCTTTAACCAAAGTTTACTGTTTATAAGCAAACACCAGCCAATTCAAAACATTTGACTACCACTTTTAACTGCCATTAACCATCGTTTACCATCCCCGTAAGGGAAAAAATAAGGGAAAATTTCGCCCATAGTAGGTATGAGTCTACAAGTACCATATTCCGCGCTGGACTTCAAGTGCCATGTCCTGAAAAGCAATGTTGCATTGTATCAAATCAATCTTATGTCAAATATTGTTGAAAATTATTCCAAAATGTGCTAGTATCAATATAAATAGCAATATTTATTTCTAGCACAGGAGGTAGTAATGGAGAT
>JAZRZT010000040.1:0-8645 GCA_045601475.1 Faecousia sp. | reverse complement strand
ATCGGCTGTCTGGACAAAGACAACCGCACCACCGCCCTTTTCCGCATGGTCACAGATCTTAAGAAAACCGAAGACGAATACGCCGCCGGCATGAAGGCCATTTTGGACCACAACGGCGTGGACTGCGCCGGCTTTGAAGGCGCGATCATCTGCTCCGTGGTGCCCCCCATGACGGAGATCTTCCGCATCGCCGTGGAGCGGATCACCGGCTGCCGCGCCCTTACCGTAGGGGCAGGCATCAAAACGGGGCTGAACATCATGATCGACGACCCCGCCAGTCTGGGCAGCGACCTGGTTGCCGCGTCTGTGGCGGCTATGCAGGAGTATCCCCTGCCGGTGATCGTTTTGGACATGGGCACTGCCACCACCCTCACCGTGGTGGATGAGGGGAATAAATTCCTGGGCGGTGCCATCGTCCCGGGTGTGGCCCTTTCCATGAACGCCCTGTCTTCCGGCACTTCCCTTTTGCATAAAGTGCCCATTGAAGCGCCGAAAAAGTGCATCAGCGCCACCACCACCGAGTGTATGCAAAGCGGTGCCATTTACGGCAACGCCGCCCTGGTGGACGGCATGATCGACCGCTTCCAAAAGGAACTGGGCAAAACCGCCAGCGTCGTGGCAACCGGTGGCATTGCCGCCAAGGTGGTGCCCCACTGCTCCCACAAGATCGTCTATGACGAAAATCTCCTTTTGCGGGGTCTTGGCATCATCTACAGAAAAAACCGGAAATAAACAAATACCCACCCAAAACCATTTGGGTGGGTATCTTTTATTCTTCTGTAGCGCCGATAACCTCCATGGCCTGCGGCAACTGTTCCAAATCCGCAGGGCCTTTGGCCCGGGCTTTTAAATGTCCCTCTGCGTTAATGAAGAAGGTGGTGGGGAATTTTTCAATGTCGTAGGCTCTGGCGGTATCTCCGGTTTCGTCAAAATAGGGGACAAAAGAAAACTCCTCCCCATCCAGATACCGGGTGACCTCCCGCTGACCACCTGCCTGGTTGTTCACATGGACCACCACCAGATTCACACGGTCCTCATAGGTCTTCAAAATGTCTTCCCATGTGGCAAGTTCCTCTTTTGCCTCCGTATATTCCAAACTCCAGAAGCACAGCACCGTGGGCTTGCCGGCAAAATTTTCCAGCGTATACGCGTTCCCCTCTTCGTCAACAATCGCCACGGCCGGCGCCAGGGTGGGCTTTTTTTCAGGAGGCGCGGGGGTCGTCGTGGGCGGGATATATACGGTGGCCGTGGCCAGGTACGCCTGCTCCTGGGCAGACCGCACACCATCCACGATCTTAACGCTCACCAAAAAGCTTACCAGTAAGACCGCAGGCAGAAGGAATTTTAAAAGTGTTTGTTTGTCCATGGAAACCTCCAAAAAATGACAACAGGGATAAATTATACTTACTATACTCCAAATCATTAAAAAATGCAATGCCCAGAATCATTGACAACCCAACCCCCGGTAGGTATAATCGAGACAAGAAAACGGAGGAATCCCCATGAAACGATTGCTTTCTTTGCTGCTGATCTTTGCCCTTTTTGCAAGCCTTACCGCCTGCAAGAAACAAAATACCGAAAATGCCGCTGTCACGCCGCCGGAGGGACAGGTCTCTGAGGGAAAAACCGCCCTGCTGTGTTTGCCCGACCACGAGGACCCCTGGGCCGCCTACGGCCAGGCCCTTAAGGCCCGCCTGGAAGAGCAGGGACACCGGGTGCAGATCCACTATGCCCAAAACGACGCCCTTGAGCAATCCCGTCAAGTGGCAGACGCGGGAAACAGCGGCGCAGCCTGTGTGATCTTGGTACCTGTGGACTCTATGGCCCTTGCAGATGCCGTGGCGGAAGCGGCAGAGGCCGGCGTGAAAGTGCTGACCCTGGACCGGCAGCTTTCCCGGGATGTGGATCTTAGCGCCATCGTGGCTTTTGATTATACCCTCCTGGGCAAAACCATAGCCGACCATATCATCCAGGCAAAAAACCTGGAGACCGCCAAGGAAGAAAAGCGGACGTATACCATCGAATTTCTCATGGGCTCCCCGGACGATCACCGGGCTGTCCTGCTCCACCGGGGCATTATGGACCAGCTGCATCCCTATCTGGACGACGGTGTTTTGGTCTGCAAGACCGGCAGAACCACATTGGAGGACACCTATGTGCAGCACTGGAGCAACGACCAGGCAAAGAAAAAATGCCTGGGCTATCTGCAGGAATATGACGAAAACCCTGTAGACATTTTATGCGCCGCGTCGGACTCCATCGCCCGGGGCTGTATCCAGGCACTGGAGGAGAAGGAATACACCACGGATATCTGGCCTGTGATCACCGGTCAGGGCGGCGAACGGGAAGCCCTGCAGGCGGTTGCCCAGGGGAAACAAACCGCCACCATATGCTTAGACACCGCCTCCCTGTGGGAAAAGTGCGCAGAACTTGTCCACCTTCTGCTGACAGACGGAAAACTGCCCGTGACCGATCACTTCTGTCCGGTGACTCCGGTGTACGGCCCGGATGCGGCACAGGACCTGCTGCCGGAGGAAACCCCTCCCGAAACCACCGCACCCCCGGAAACCACCGCACCTCCGGAAACCACCGCGCCGGCAAAAGCCAAATAACATATATCACCAGCTCCTTATACAGGGAGCTGGTTTTTTACGGCCTAACCAAGTGACGCATGCAACTTGCCGCATTGTTTACAGAATGTTTGTTGATTTGCACCCGGGGGTATGATATCTTTACTTTATAATGAAGAAGAATGCGCTTATGAGGTGTTTGCTATGTCGAAATTCAGTGTAAAAAAGCCCCTCACCGTCTTTGTTGCGGTGATCGCCGTGCTGGTATTGGGCATCGTGGCCTTTACGAAAATGACCCCGGACCTTCTGCCTAATATGGACTTCCCCTATGTGCTGGTGGTCACCACCTATCCCGGCGCAAGCCCGGAAAAAGTGGAGCAGGAGATCACCAAACCCATGGAGCAATCCATGGCCACTTTGGAGCAGATCAAGTCCATCTCCTCCACCTCCTCGGAAAACTATTCCATGGTGATCATGGAGTTCCAGGACGGCGCGGACTTAGACACCTTAGGCGTGGACATCCAGCAGAAGATCACCACGCTCTCCGCCGCCTGGGAAGAGACCGTCAGCGCCCCCTTTGTGCTGAAGATCAACCCCTCCATGCTGCCGGTGATGGTGGCCTCCGTGTCCAAAGCGGGTATGGACACCGCAGAGCTTACGGAGTATCTGGACGAGGAGCTTCTGAATAAGCTGGAGGGCATCTCCGGTGTGGCCAGAGTGTCTGCCAACGGCATGGTCCACCAGCAGCTGCATGTGGTGCTGGACCAGAAGATGATCGACAGTGTCAACAAGAAGATCGCCGACGCCATTAACGGCAAAATGGACGATGCCCTGGGGGATCTGAACAAGACCAAGAAACAGCTCAAAGACGCGCAAAAGCAATTGGATGCCGGCAAGCAGGAGCTGGATACGGGCAAGCAGCAGCTGATCCAGCAGACTACGGAGGCCGACGCCCAGCTGCAAAAGCAGTTGGAGCAGCTCAAAGACGCAAAGGCCCAGGTAGACGAGGGTCTGAGCACCTTAAAGCCCGCCTATGAGGGCTATAAAACACTGAAAGAACAATCGGCGATTTTGCAGCTGCAGTTACAGCAGCTGAAAACCCTCCAGTCTGCCGGACAGCAGCTTGCCCAGGCCCAGGCGCAGATGGACGCCCAAATGGATGCCATCCGCAATTCCGGCAAGCCTCAAGCTGAGATCGACGCTACAATCGCCGCCATTCAAAATTCCGACGCTTACAAGCAATTGCAGGCCGGCAAAGCCGCCTATACCGCCCAGTTGGAGGGAGCGGGTCTGACGGAATCTGCCATCCCTGTCCAGATCGCAGCCCTGGAAAATGCCATCGCTCAGCTGAAGGCGCAGACCCAGGAGCTGGAGCAGACCCTCACCGCCCAAGGCGTTGACCCGGCAAAGCTGGGCGACACTGTAAAGGAACTGGAAGAAAACAGCAAAAAGCTCTCCGAGGGCATTGCCCAGGTGGAGGCCGGCAAAAAGACGCTTTCTCAAAAGCAGATGGAGGGTCTTTTGGAACTGGCAAACGCCTCTGCGGAGCTGTCTGTAAACAAATCCACCATCACCGCCACATTGGCGCAAATCGATAACGGTATTTCCACCTTAAAAGACACCCGCAAGACCACCCTGCAGCAGGCAGATCTCAACAACATTCTCACCATGGATACCCTGAAGGGCATCCTCACCGCTCAGAATTTCTCCATGCCCGCAGGCACTTTGGAGCAGGACGGCATCAGCTACATGGTCTCCGTGGGCGAGCTGATCACCGACCAAGAAGCAGTGGAAGACCTGCTGCTGTTTGACATGGGCATCGAGGGCGTGGAGCCTGTCTATCTCAAGGACGTGGCCGCGGTCATGCTCACAGACAACCGCAATGAGACCTACGCCAAGCTGGACGGCCTGGACAGCGTCATGCTCACCTTTGAAAAGCAGAGCACCTACGCCACCGCGGCTACCACCAACAATATCTTAGACCGCTTTGAAACTTTGGAAAAGGAAGTAGACGGTCTGAACTTTGTGCCCCTGATGAACCAGGGCGATTATATCTATCTCATTGTGGACACCATTACGGAAAGTCTTCTGTGGGGCGCGATCTTCGCCATTTTGATCCTCTTCCTGTTCCTGAAGGATCTGCGGCCCACCTTTATCACCCTGTGCTCTATTCCCATCAGCGTGATCTTTGCCATCGTTTTGATGTACTTCTCCAATGTGACCATCAATATGATCTCCCTTTCCGGCCTTGCGGTATCCGTGGGCATGCTGGTGGATAACTCCGTGGTGGTCATCGAAAATATCTACCGCCTGCGGGCCAAGGGCGCTACTGCCATCCAGGCGGCTGTCAGCGGCGCCAAGCAGGTGGCCGGCGCGGTTACCGCCTCCACCTTAACCACCGTGTGCGTATTTTTGCCCATCGTGTTCGTGGAAGGTCTGACCCGTCAGCTGTTCACCGACCTGGCCCTGACCATGACCTACTCCCTCGTGGCAAGCCTCATTGTGGCCCTGACTTTGGTGCCTGCCATGGCTTCCGGCATGCTGAAAAAGCAGAAGGAAACCAAAACACCCCTTATGGACCGTTTCCTGGCCCTTTACGAAAAGGCAGCCCGCTGGTCTCTTGACCACAAGGCCATCGTCCTTTCCGCCAGCGCGGTACTGCTGGTTGCCAGTACGCTTTTGAGCCTGTCCAGGGGCTTCATCTTCATGCCCAAAATGGATATGCCCAACGTCAGCGTCACCGTGACCATGCCGGAAGACGCCACCATGGAAGAGTCCGTGGCTATGGCAGACGAGGTGCTTTCTAAAATCGCCACCATCGACGGCATTGAGACCGTCGGCGCCACCATGGGCAGCTCCGGTATTATGGGCAGCATGGGCGCGCAGCAGAGTCATAATGTGACCATCTATGTGATCCTCTCCGACGACACCGCCTCCGGCGCGAAAGTGGGCAAGGAAATTGAAACACTTTGCGCCCATATGGCCTGCGAGGTGACCGCCACCTCCGCCATGATGGATATGAGCATGCTCACCGGCAGCGGCGTTTCCGTGAAGGTCTATGCCGAGGATATGCAAGCCATCCAGGAGGGCGCCAAGAAAGCCGCCGAAGTGCTCCGGGGCTTAGAGGGTGTGGCGGAAGTTTCCGACGGATTGGAAGACACTGCCCCGGCACTGCACATTTCCATTGACCGCAACAAAGCCATGTCCAAGGGTCTGACTGTGGCCCAGATCTATATGGAGCTGGCCTCCGCCCTGCAAAACACCACCACCGCCGCCACCCTGCAATTAAACGGCGTGGACACGGAAGTGGTGCTGGAAAAACCGGCAGAGAGCAAGCTGACCATGGACGGACTGAAGGATTACGAATTTACCGTTACCTCTCAGTCCGGGGAGGAAAAGACCTTCCGGTTAAAGGATGTGGCCACCGTGGAGGAGACCACCTCCCTGATGTCCATTTCCCGCGTGGATCAGCGGCGGCAGCTGACGGTTACCGCCACCTTGGCGGAAGGAAAGAATGTGACCCTCCTCACCGCACAGGCGCAAAACGCCATGAAGAAGGCAGACCTGGGCGAGGGCGTTACCTATGCCTTTGACGGCGAGAACGAGGCCATTATGGAGGCCATCGAGCAGCTGGCGCTGATGCTCCTCATCGGTATTTTGCTGGTGTACCTCATTATGGTGGCCCAGTTCCAGTCTCTCAAGTCCCCCTTCATCGTCATGTTCACCATCCCCCTGGCCTTTACCGGCGGTTTTGTGGCGCTGCTGCTCTGCGGCATGGAGCTGAGCGTCATCTCCCTCATCGGCTTTATCATGCTCACCGGCGTCATCGTTAACAACGGCATCGTGCTGGTGGAGTATATCAACCAGCTCCGCCTGGAGGGCAAAGATCGCCGGCAAGCCATCGTGGAAGCAGGCGTCACCCGTATGCGTCCCATCCTCATGACCTCCGCCACCACCATTTTGGGCCTCATTGTCATGGCCCTGAGCCAGGATGTGGGCAACGCTATGATGCGGCCTGTGGCTGTGGTGTGTATCGGCGGCCTGGTGTACGCCACCCTCATGACTTTGTTCGTGGTGCCCTGCATCTACGATATCATGAACAAAAAAGACCTCCGCGCTGTCAGCGACGAAGATCTGAAAGACTTGAACATCTAAACAAAAAAAGGAGAGGCAACCGCCTCTCCTTTTTGTTTACTTCTTTTGGCTGAGCAGGTACAGCTCTTCCGTGGCAAAGCCCAGTTTGGTGATCACATTTTCCTTAGTAGGCTTGCAGTAGAAGGAGTCGTTTTCCGTGGAGATATCCACGAAATCGCCGCCTTTTAAGGGACTGAAATCATACTCCACATGCAAGCTGTTGGTCTGGGCCGTCTGGCGGTGGATGCGGTATTTCTCGCCCCGGTACTCGCCCTCCAACACGAAGCCGTCCTCAATACTGTGGGTCAGCTTGGCCTTGCCCAGGGGGATATACCGCCAAACACGAGGCAGGGAGAACACCTCCACCTCATCGCAGAAAGAGTACTCCCCTCTCTCGATCTGTTCTTTTACCTGCCGGCGCTCCCAGGCAAACCAGTCGGGGATATGGTCAAACTCCGTGTTGCCGTCGTTTGCTTCCAGGTAGCCGTCCTCCCGCCAAGTCCAGCGCTTGCCGCAGGCCTTGCAGAACAGCTCCGCGCCCTTGGAGTCCATTTGAAACTCCTCTTTGCAGTGGGGGCACTGGTAGAGCACCTTGTGCAGGCCCTCCGCCCGGAAAGGCTCTTTAATGAGAATGCCGTTGTCCTTTTGATAGCGGTACTCGTCGTACTGCAGCTCTTTGCGCAGGGTGGCGTTGATCTCCTCCACGGACATGGTTTCGATCTGCTGGGGGGTCAGAATCAGCTTAAGCGTAGTGTGCATGGGCACTTTCCGCTTGTGCTTATAATCCCAGAAGGGGGCGTACAGGTGGTTGCCCCGGTGGACAACCGCCACCACCGGCACCTTGTTCATGCGGATCAGCTTGCCCAAAGAGTCGGGCAGAAACGCCAGTGTGCCGCAGGGGGTGTACCGGGCCTCGGGGTACATGGCCAAAATGTCGCCCCGCTGTAACACTTTCCGGATGGACTTTACCAGATGGATGTCCGTGGTAAACTTTCGGGTGGCAATGGCGCCGATCCACTCCAGCAAAAACCACTTGACCACATAGCCGTCAATGCTCACCACATTGCTCACAGGGTGAGGCCAGGTTGCCATGGCGGTCAGCTCAAAGTCAATAAAGTGCATGTGGTTACTAAGTAACATGTAGGGAGGCTTGAGGTCCTCCATGCCGATGGTCTCTACCTTATATTCCTTGCCGATCAAGGCAATCTTGGACAAAAACCAGATCAGCCAGGTCCAGAACTTGCCCTGATGCATAGGGTATTTTGCGGTTTTGTACCGCTTTTTGTTCTTATAATTCACTTCGATATCCAAACTTTTCACGCTCCTCGGAGAAATTGTAAACGATTTGTGAAGAAATAGCAAGATACAACATTTTACTTGCGAAAATTGCCCTTTTAGTGCTACAATTTGGTTATTCTCAATAAGGAGATGAAACCATGGTGATTTTATGGGTTCTGGGGGCGCTCCTTGCCCTCGTCCTTACAATATCCTACATCTGCTACCGCATGGCCTTTTACGCCCCCAAGAGAAAGCCCATGGGGGACACCATCGAAATTCCCGAGGGTGAGATCTATGAGGTGTTCCGGGCGCCTATGGAAGCTTGGGCAAAAGAGGTGCGGGCCATGCCCCGGGAGGAAATGTCCATCACCTCTTTCGATGGCTTGACCCTTTACGGCAACTACTATGAATACGCCCCCGGCGCTCCTATTGAGCTGATGTTCCACGGCTACCGGGGCAGCGCGGAGCGGGACTTGCCCGGCGGTGTCCAGCGGTGCTTCCAAGTAGGTCACAGCGCGCTTATTGTGGACCAGCGGTGCAGCGGCAAAAGCGGCGGCCATACCATTACCTTTGGCATTAAAGAACACAAAGACTGCCTTGCCTGGGTGGATTTTATGCTCCGGCGCTTCGGCCCGGATGTAAAGATCATCCTCACAGGCATCT
>JAZRZT010000039.1:0-5077 GCA_045601475.1 Faecousia sp. | reverse complement strand
TGTATCTTTTTTATCTGCCAACAGGTAGTCAAACCGAATACCGCTGCGCACGAATACTTTCTTTACTCCGGGGATTTTGCGGAGTTTTCTTAAGAGAGCAACATAGTCGCTATGGTCTGCTTTCATATTCTTGCAGGGGGTGGGATGCAGGCACTGCCGGCCGCCGCAAGCGCCCTTGGTCAGCTGCTTTTCACAGGCAGGGTGGCGGAAATTGGCGGTAGGGCCGCCTACGTCATGAATATAACCCTTGAAATCCGGGTCTTTCACCATGACCTCGGCTTCTCTCAAAATGGATTCGTGGCTTCTTGTCTGAATGATCCTACCCTGGTGGAATGTAAGGGCGCAGAACGAGCATGCGCCAAAACAGCCTCGATTACTCACCAGGCTAAACTTCACTTCCTCAATAGCAGGCACACCGCCGGATTTGGCGTAAGAAGGATGCCAGGTGCGCATGTAGGGCAGGTCATAGACCGCATCCATTTCCTCCGTAGTCAAGGGTTTTTGGGGCGGATTTTGTACAATGAATTCTTTGCCGTAAGGCTCTGCCAGCCGCTTTGCGGTAAAAGGGTCGCAGTTGCCATACTGCACCTTAAAACTCTCGGCATAAGCGCGCTTGTTCTTCTTCAGATCTTCGTAGGAAGGCAGAATAATAGTAGGAAGAGAGTCGTCCAAGTCCTCAGTACGGAAAACTGTTCCGTCGATGTAGGTGATATCCTTTACATCCAGCCCGGAATTGAGTGCGTCTGCGATTTCGACAATGCTCTTTTCGCCCATGCCATACATAAGAAGATCCGCCTGACTGTCTAAAAGAATAGACCGCTTCAGACTTTCAGACCAGTAATCATAGTGGGCCAGCCGCCGCAGGCTTGCCTCTATGCCACCGATGAGAATGGGCACATCCTTATAGGTCTGGCGAATGAGATTGCAGTAGACGACGGTGGCGTAGTCCGGACGCTTGCCCATGACACCGCCGGGAGTAAAGGCGTCGGTCTTGCGCTTGTGCTTGGTGACAGAATAGTGGTTGACCATAGAGTCCATATTGCCACCGGAAACCAGGAAGCCCAAGCGGGGCTTACCCAGCGCATCAATGGATTTGGGATCCTTCCAGTTCGGCTGGGAGATGATGCCTACGGTATAGCCGGCGCTTTCCAAGACCCGGCTGATAATGGCATGACCGAAAGAGGGATGATCCACATAGGCATCGCCGATCACATACACAAAGTCGCATTGCTCCCAACCCCGTGCTGCCATATCTTTTTTGTTAATTGGCAAAAAGTCCATGACATCCTCCCAAAAGTGTTTTTACCAGTATAACATCTTTTTTCGCAAAAGAAAAGGGCTGACTTTTGTCAGCCCTTAAAATATCAGGATTCAAAGGTAAATGCTTCCCAGGGAATGTCGACTTCCTTGCCACCGACGATGATGTCGTCAATGTGCATGAGCAGCGGGAAATCACTAAGGTCAGCCTTACCCAGTTCCGCCTTGCGGCGAATGGCTTTTGCCACACGCTCAGCCACGACCAAAGATTCCAGGGTAACACCGTTGAGTTCTTCCTTGGCCTGCTGGATGGTAAGACCGCGGCCTAACAAAATACCCACCAGTCTGGTACGCCCGCCGTAGACGGTCACATACAGATCGCCATAGCCGATCACCATGTTGTCCAGGGTAGCGGCACCCTGGATGGCCAACAGTTTGTTCATTTCCCGCACAGCCTGTCCGAACACAGCGGCTTGGGAGTTGAAGTGCAGCTCGCTGTCCAGACCGAATGCTTTCTGATTCAGACCAATGGTAAGGGCAATGCCCAAAGCATAGCCGTTCTTCAAAGCCACAGCGCTTTCCACGCCCACAATGTCAGTGGAAAGGCTGATATGGTAGTAAGAGGTGGTCATGGCGGATTTGATCATCCGCAGAATGTCCATATCTTTACCGCAGAAGGCAACCTCGGTCTGGTCATGTGCCACCAGCTCGTAGCTTGTGCAAGGACCGCCAATGGCGTTCAGAGGGATATTCTTGCCCAGAGCATCCAGCTTTGCCTGCCAGAAATCCAGATAGGTAATCAGTGTGCCGTTTTCCAGATTCATCAGACCCTTGGTCACAGAGATCATGGGGATGTTTTCGTGGAGAATGGGCAGGATGTTCTCGGCATACCATTCCACGCCGAAACTGCTGACACCGCAGATGATAAAGTCAGCGCCCTGGATGGCTTCTTCTACCTGCTCAATCTGGTAATACTGAAGACCTGCGGGGAAGTCCTTTACGAATTTGGGATGACGGCCGGTGGCCTTACAGGTATCGATGATCTCTCTGTCAAGAGGCGTGCCCACAAGGCGGACGGTGTTGCCGTTTTCTCTGGCGGGGAAGGACAGGGCGGAGCCCATCATGCCCGCACCGATAATGGTGATCGTTTTCATAGTGTCGACCTCATTAAACGTTAAACAGGAAGTTGACGATGTCGCCATCCTTCATGACATATTCCTTGCCCTCGCTGCGCACAAGGCCCTTGCTCTTGGCATTTGCCATAGTGCCGCATTCCTTCATATCCTCAAAGGCAATGACTTCGGCACGGATGAAACCACGCTCAAAGTCGGTGTGGATCTTGCCGGCAGCCTGAGGCGCCTTAGTGCCCTTCTTGATAGTCCATGCACGGCACTCGTCGGAGCCTGCAGTGAGGAAAGAGATAAGACCAAGCAATGCGTAAGAGCTCTTGATCAGCTTGTCCAGGCCGGACTCGTTGACACCCAGTTCTTCCATAAACATAGCCTTTTCATCGGGGTCGTCCAGCTCAGCAATGTCAGCTTCCAGCTTGGCGCAGATGGGGATCAGCTGGCTGCCTTCTTCTTCAGCCAAGGCCTTCACAGCCATAAAGTGGCGGTTGTTTTCCGGTTCATTGACCTCGTTCTCCGCCAGATTGCCCACATAAATGGTCTTCTTCAGAGTCAGCAGATCGGAGGTGGCAATCAGTGCCATGTCATCATCTGTACCGTCATAGGTGCGGGCCAGCTTTCCCTCGTTCAGATGCTCCAAAAGCGCGCTGAACAGCTCTGCCTCCCGGGCAAACTTCTTGTCGCCGCCCTTCATGGCCTTCTGGGCCTTATCGATACGGCGCTCCACCATCTCGATATCTGCCATCACCAGCTCCATGTTGATGATCTCAATGTCACGCAGAGGATCAGTGCTGCCCTCCACATGAGTCACGTTGGAGTCTTCAAAGCAACGGACCACATGGACGATGGCATCGGTGGTACGGATGTTGGACAGGAACTTGTTACCCAGACCCTCACCCTTGGAAGCGCCTTTCACAAGGCCGGCAATGTCCACGAACTCAATGACCGCGGGGGTCAGTTTCTTGGGGTTATGGAGTTCTGCCAGCCAGTCAAGGCGCTCATCGGGCACGGAGACCACACCCACATTGGGGTCAATGGTGCAGAAGGCATAGTTGTCGGCGGGGACGCCGGCATTGGTGATGGCATTAAAAAGCGTGGACTTGCCCACATTGGGCAGACCAACGATACCTAATTTCATAAAACAAAACTCCTTTGTTTAATTTTCTGACTAATTCTACCATATATAAGGAAAACAATCAACAACTTTTGCAAAAGACTTAGGCCTTTTCCCGCAATGCTTCCAGGGAAAGCTCTCCTGCCAGCTTAAAGAGCGCGTCGCACAGTACCTGCTCTAAGGTCAGTCCCATAACCTTGGCGATATTTGTATAAAAAAGAACCACGCTCGGCTCTAAAAGAATCGTCACTTCTGTCATACGAAATCCTCCGCAGAAATAGTGTAACTCATCCTATGCAAACCCTTGACAGGTGTGATACAATATTACATAGCGAAAATAGGACTCTTGAGAGGATGAAATATTATGGCAAAAGATAAAAAGGTAGAACAGATCACCGATATGGAGGTAGACTTTGCCCAGTGGTTTACCGATGTGTGCAAGAAGGCACAGCTCATCGATTACTCCTCCATTAAGGGTATTTTCATTTACCGTCCCTACGGCTATGCGATCTGGGAAAACATTCAGCGCATTATGGACGTTGAGTTCAAGAAGACCGGTGCACAGAATGTGTATATGCCTATGCTGATCCCCGAAAGCCTTCTGCAGAAGGAGAAGGATCATGTGGAGGGCTTTGCCCCCGAGTGCGCATGGGTCACCTACGGCGGCAGCGAGAAACTGGAGGAGCGCTACTGCATCCGTCCCACTTCCGAGACGCTGTTCTGTGAGTACTTTAAGAATGCAATTCAGTCCCACCGTGACCTGCCCATGATGCTCAATCAGTGGTGCAGCGTTCTGCGCTGGGAAAAGACCAGCCGTCCTTTCCTGCGTCATCGTGAATTCCTGTGGCAGGAAGGCCACACCATGCATGCCACCGCAGAAGAAGCCAAGGAAGAGACGGAGCGCATGCTGAATGTCTACGCTGACTTCTGTGAAAATGTGCTGGCAATGCCCGTTACCCGCGGTCAGAAGACCGATAAGGAAAAGTTTAACGGCGCGGAAGCTACCTACACCATCGAGTGCATGATGCATGACCGTAAGGCTCTGCAGGCCGGTACTTCCCACTACTTCGGCGACGGCTTTGCCCAGGCTTTTGACATTACATTCACCGACAAGAATAACCAGAAGGTCAACCCCCACCAGACCTCCTGGGGTGTTTCCACCCGTCTGATCGGCGGTATTATCATGACCCACGGCGACAACAACGGCCTGGTCCTGCCTCCCAAGGTGGCACCCATCCAGGTGGTCGTCCTGCCCATCGCCCAGCATAAGGAGGGCGTCCTGGAAGCTGCCAACGGTTTGGCCGATCGCCTTGTGAATGCCGGTTTCCGTGTGAAGCTGGATGACAGCGACAACTCCATGGGCTGGAAGTGCGCCGAATACGAAATGAAGGGCGTGCCTCTGCGTGTGGAGTGCGGTCCCCGTGACCTGGAGAACGGCCAGTGCGTCCTGGTCCGCCGCAACGACGGTGAGAAGACCGTGGTTGCGCTGGAGAATCTGGAGGCAGCGGTTGCTGAGCAGCTGGAGCTGGTCCACAAGGGTATGTTTGAGAAGGCAAAGAAGAACCTGGAGGATCATATC